>SLQV01000200.1 GCA_007131285.1 Myxococcales bacterium | reverse complement strand
ATCGCCCTGTCACCGGCGTGCGCCGTAGAGACGAGCCAGGATGAACAGGCAATCCCCTCAGAAAAGAGCTTCGAGACGCCGTCTATCGAACACGATGTAGGGGAGACTATATTCAGACCCGAATTTTTTTCCGACAGTATCGCGGTGGAAAGTTTAGGACTAATCGCTGATTTCGTTCGCGGTGACGATACCAAGAAAGTGCGCTGTTGGGCTCTGCCTGGTTACCTCAATGGTTACAGGCATGTCCTGCGAAAGATAACCCCGACCTCCAAGGCCGAAGCATGGGTTAATATCGCTAACAAAAGCAATGGTTTGCGCGGGGTGTTCGAAAGCAGCCGCTGTCCTAGTGCGGACCGAGTGCGTAGGAACAAGACGGTATGGAGATCGAGAGAGGAATGTAGGGTGCCCCTCGTAACTAAAGACCGAGGCATCGCAAATGTAGTCTGGCCGATGTCGATGTCGGGGGGGGTGGCCCTTCCGGTGTGGTCGATGGAGTTGGTCGTTCCGCAGTGGCCCGCTGCCGCGCTTTTAGTCAAGGATCACGGGAATGCTTTGGTAGATGTGCGTCCGCTGAAACTGCTCTATAGTTCCAAGTTCGATACGTTCTTTGCGGATGAGGATTTGACCTGTAGGGTTATCTTCCGCAACTGAAGTGTCGACATGTCCTCCCAAGACCTGAATCCGAGATTCAGCGATGGCCGGAACTGGATGCCTGCGAGCGCCGCTCATGGCTTGTAACCAGCAGCGGCGCTTCCCCGGATGCGGTGGGGCGAGGCCTGAGCGATCCCCTCATTAACTCGAGACGCAGAAAGCCGTGGGGAAATGGGCCTGGAGTAAGTATGGTGGGGTGGGTGGGTCCGCGCACGGAAGGCCCATTTCCCCGCGGCTTTCGTCCCCCAGGCTCACCCTGGGGATGGCTCAGGGGCGAGGCAACTGGATTCAGCCAAGCGGTGCGCCAGTTCGATGTTGACCTGAGACTTGTCCGCGACAGCCCTATGTTCGCTTCTCGCGAACATATTACTATCGTCCAAATGAGGAGCTGTCGCTCCCGCACGCTCTCTCCGGCGCGCCCGGTTGGCAATCAGGCTTGAGCTATTGCTTCAGCGCATTACGTCCCGCACTAGCGGGCGCTGATGCTTTCGTGGCTTCTGTATTCAATGAGGCCGTTGCTGGCGTTAAATCCTGAAGCCGATACTTGGGTGAAGGTGCCTTGGACGCGGACACGTTGGCCTTCGGGTAGGGCGCCGAGGCCGCGCCTGCGCGCCTCATCATTGTACTCCGCATAGCCCACGACGGTAAGGCGCTTGTTGCTGTCGGCTTCGCCCGCGTTGTCTGCAAGCCAAAGATGGGGTTTAGCAGGCTTTGCGCAGTCTTTGCCGGTGCACTTCGGTGGAACATAGTGACCCACAATGAATGCGGTGACAGCCACGGGATCGCCGATATGGCGGTCCATTTGCCGACGGAGGCCGTAGAGGGAGAACGACCCGTCTGCGTAGGTGATGGGATGCGGAGATACCGGAAGCTTTGGTACTTCTGGAAGATCCGGTTCGGGAACGGGTAACTCCTCGATGCCAGACGCGTGCTTGCTTTGCCCACAGCTCAGAATTCCGGCGAGAGCCAAGGCTACCAAAATCGGTGCCGACCCCCTGCCCTTGTACGCGAAGCTTCGGCTTAAGTGTCGGTTCATGGGCGTCTCCGGGTGTGCTGAAAGCGGTTCAGTTAAACGAAGCATGCTGAAGGAGCCTGAGCGCTTGGTGTGGTGACTCGACACTTGCCTCTTCAGCCGCGACGTTCGCATGGGCGCTTAAGCCTCATCGCTGGGGGCGCGGTTGACAAGATCCCGCAATTCCTTGCCTACCTTGAAGAAAGGGAGCTTCTTGGGCTTTACTTTGACTTGGTCGCCAGTACGCGGATTGCGCCCTTCGTAACCTTCATACGTCCGAATTGAAAATGAGCCAAAGCCTCGAATTTCGATGCCCACGCCGCGGTCTAGCGAGGATGTGAGCGCTTCGAAAACAGCGTTGACCACCTGCTCCGCGAGGCTTTTGGTGACCTTGCTCTCTTCCGCAAGGACTTCTACGAGTTCGGACTTGGTCATGCTTCTTCCCCTACCGCTACGCTAACACCGCAAAAAAGCTGAGGTCAACGGGGTAAAGCAACGCGCCCCTCGGACCGCTCCTGTGCGCAGTCGCGCGCGTGAGCGCACCCCAGCGCTAGCGTAGGGCTTCGATGAGGTCCGCGACGAGGTCCTGAGTATTTTCGATGCCAACGGCGAAACGAACTAAGTTGTCGTAGATGCCCAGGGCCTCTCGGTCCGCGGTCGTAAGGCCGAAGTAGCTCATAAGCGCTGGCTGCTCGATAAGCGACTCGACGCCTCCGAGAGACGGGGCTATTTTGGGAATCTGGCAGCGGTCAATAAACTGGCTTGTGCTGTCCAAGTCACCTTTGACGCGAAAGGTGACAACGCCTCCGAACCCTGACATCAGGCGCGCTGCGACCGCGTGATCGCGGTGGGATGGCAGCCCTGGGTACCACACTTGCTCAATGCGTGGATGCGCCTCAAGGAAGCGGGCAATCTCTAACGCACTGCTATTTTGGGCGGCGACGCGCAGCGCCAGCGTCTTGAGACCGCGGTGGATGAGATAGGCGGCTTGGGGGTCACAGATGCTGCCCATGATATCTCGCGTCTCGCGGATGAGGGAGACAAGGCCGCTCGGGCCTGCGACGCTGCCGCCGAGCACGTCGTTGTGACCGGCCAGGTACTTGGTGGCGGAATGCGTCACAAGGGTCGCGCCGAACTCGAGCGGACGCATATTGATGGGCGTTGCGAAGGTGGCATCGATGAGCGTGTGAACCCGCTTCTTTGCACAGCGCTTGGCTAGGGCTTCTAGATCTGTGACGTGAAGATAAGGATTGGTCGGAGCCTCGCCGATGACCAAGCGCGTCTCGGGCACAATGGCACGCTCGACGGCATCGAGGTCGCCGGGTGGTACCAGCGTGTAGGACACCCCGAAGCGGCTCAGCATTTGCGTCACGAACTGCCGGGTCCGCCGGTAGCAGTCACCGAAAAGCACAACGTGAGAACCCGATCGCGTCAGCGCAATGATCGTCGACGTGATGGCTGCCATGCCACTCGAGAAAACGGCGCAGGCCTCGGCGCCGTCTAGCTGAGCTATCTTTGACTCCAGGACCTTGACCGTGGGATTGCCGTAGCGACCGTACTCTTCGCGCTCGCTGCGACCTTCCATGAAATGGATGACCTCGGCGGTATTTTTAAACGAATAGGTGGCACTCAGCACCAGTGGCGGCGTCATCGAGTCAAAAGAGTGCGTTCGAGGCTCGCCCTCGTGGATCACTCGCGTATGTCGATTAGCCGGGGGCAGGGCAGCAGGCGGTGTGGATGGGGTTCCCATAGGTCTAACGTGAGGGGTTTGGACCAAAAAAGTGGCATTGTCATGGAGAAGCCGCGCACTGGCGGGTGAAGTTAAAGCGGTCGACAGGGGGTTAAGAATGCAAATCAGCGCGGTTGATTCGTCTTGACGTCGGGAAAATATGGTAATCTCTTAGTAGAGGCCAAGGACTGGCCTAAGCGCGCAAGGCTGACAAACGACGCTTTCGGCGCGGAACTTACAACAGTCAGAGGCATCTTCGACAAACTCAAGTCGCGCGTTCAAGTCACGAGCTGAGACGTTAGGTTGGGTTGCGGGGGTGACGGGCGCACGCGCGGCGGCCTAGATCTTTCGAAGGCGGCCGCCAGATGCGTCGACCCAGAACAAGGAATCGAAGCGCAATCCGAACAGGAGGCAAATAGCTGAGTGAGTGTCAATAGAAGTGGGCTGATGCAGGCAAAGCTTCGCCAGCGACTACCCGTCGCTGCCCGAATCGAATCGCTTGCATCTAATTTGGCCGAGGTGGCTGCGGACCGAAAAGCGGAAAACGTCGAGATTATCGACGTGCGAGGCAAGGTCGATTACGCGGATTTCCTCGTCGTTGCCTCGGGGCGCAGCGACCGTCACCTGGCGGCGCTCGCGCGCCATCTTGAAGTGGCCGGTCAGGAGTTAGGCTCGCGAGTTCTCTCGCAGGAGGGTCTGCGGCTCGCGAGCTGGATTCTGATGGACTTCGGCGACGTACTCGTGCACCTCTTCCGCGAAGATGTTCGTCACTACTACGACTTCGGTGCCCTCTGGGTCGACGCGCCTCGCAAAGCTGTGGGTGCCTAGCGCGCGCTGTCCCGGGACGATGCTTTCGCACCTACATGCGGAGGGGGGCGCGTGAAAGTGCGTGTCGTTGCCCATGTACGCCGCGCGGACAAACTCTTCGAGTTAGGTGCGCAGGCTTACTGTACACGGCTGCGCCGCCTTGTGCCTTTCGAGCGCATTGAGCTCCGCGGCAAAGAAAATGCCTCACTCAAGCAGCTGCAACTCATCGGGCCCAGGCGCTTGTGTGTCGTGCTTGATGCCGGCGGCTGGCAGCCCACATCGAATGCCTTTCGTGAGTGGCTCGATACAACGCGCACCCGGGCACTAACCGACCTGAACTTTGTGATTGGGGGGCCTTTTGGGTTGCCGGCGGGCGCGCGCGATGAGAGCGATCGGATTCTCTCACTTTCGCCTCTCACGTTGCCTCACCGGTTGGCCCAGGTGCTGCTCCTCGAACAGCTTTATCGTGCGTTCGCCACACTGAGTGGACAGTACTATGACCACTGATGGTTCAGGAGCGGCTGCGCCACGCTGTGGTGCGTCGGACGTGACGCGAGTGCTTCTCGCACGTCACGCGCTTCTTGGACGGGGTTCTGCGGATGATCCGTGGCGCTGCGTGCCTGCAAGACTCGAAATCGCGGCGGGTCGGTTGCGCTCGGTGACGCCTATCACCGAGGCCGATGCCACTGCCCACGCCGCGCCTGGGGATGTGCTCGCCGGGGGTGGTCTTGTGGAGCGAAGCACGGCTGTTGCCGACACCAGCTTAGCGCATGCGTCGCGCGCAGCGCCTGCCGCTGAGGTGCTTGAGGGGCTCCTAACGCCTGCGCTCGTGAACCACCACGTCCATTTGCCGCTCATCGGTCTACGCGGCGTGAGCCATGCCTGGGCGGGGTCGGGCGCGGCGGGAATGGTCGAGCAAGCATTTTTCGCCTTCGAGCGTCGCCTCGACGGTCCCGCGGCTAAGGCGTTAGCGCAGCTTGGAGCGTATGACGCGCTGCTGAACGGTACCGGGTGCGTCTGGGAGCATTATTATTTCGCGGAGTGGATAGCCGAAGCGCTTGCAGAGGTGGGTATAGCGGCTGTGATCGCGCCCACCCTTCAGGACTTGGCCGGTCCGGGGGCCAATCGTACGGCCGAGAACCTCGCCGTAACGGCGCGCATCGCAACCTCCTCCGCTTGGGCAGCTGCCGGCATCACCGCGGCGGTTGGCCTTCACGCTACGGACACCTGCTCGAAGTCACTACTTCGCCAAGCTATTGCGCTTGCCTCCGTCCACGGTTTGCCGGTGCACATGCACCTGGCGCAAAGCTCGGCGGAGGTATGCGCTGTCAATAGGCGGGAAGGCCTCAGTCCTACGGATTGGCTCACGTCGCTGCTGCGAGAAGCGCGCGGCGGCTCAGGAGGCATGTCTCCGCTCCAAGTACTCGCTGCTCACGCCCTCTACGCACCGATTGCGGAGCTTCGGGCGCTTGCCGAGGCTGCAGACCTCACACTCGCGGCCTGCCCGTCGTCTCAGTCGATCTTTGCGTTTCCTGCACCAGTGGAGGCGTGGTCGGCCGCGGGCCTGCCCTGGCGCATCGGTACGGACTGCGCCGCGAGCAATGATGGCCATAACCTGCTCGCCGAGGCTCGCCTCCTGCCAGCGCTCGCGCGAGCACGACGCATGGCCCAGGTACTGGCCCGTTTAGACCATCCCCATGGGGAGATGGCCGATGGCGCCGCTGCGGGCGTCCCTCGTGGCAAGGCAGGCGTCCGCTCGCCCTATGCTCACGTTCCCGACATGAACGCCGACGCCGTGTTTCGCCGCGCTGTCGCGGGCGATGCAGCAGACTTGAGCGCAGACCATCTACTCTCCGCGGTCATGGGTGGAGCAAGCAATCTACATCCGGCCTTGCCCTGCGGTGCCCTCGAACCTGGCGCCCTAGCCAATCTGGCGCTTTGGTCTTGGGACCACCCCAGCTTCTTTCCCGAGCAGCCGCAGCCCGCGGCCGCGCTCGTATTTGGTCAACCTCTGCTCGCACTGCGGCGGCTCATCGTGCGCGGCAACGATATCGGCGAGGCGAGCCCCCATTGGCGCGAAGCCCTCCTTGACTCAACTGCCTACCAACGTGCGCTTTCCGCTGCACGTCGCGCCCTCGAAGGGCTCTAGCCACGCGCGTACGCGCTTGAGTGGCTCAGGCCCCGAGGAAAAGGCGGTGGCCGAAGCCGTCGTCCAGGTCGCTTTCAAAGATACGCCTCGCGGCAGCTTCGATATCATAGGGTCTGCGGTGGAACTGGAAGTGACGGCTTTCGACGTCAAAAACGGTATAAGCCGCACGGTTGTCGAAATCGCGAGGTTGCCCGACGGAGCCGGCGGAGATGATATACTTGGATTCCGGCTTCAACGTCACCGAATCGGCGGGCAGTTCAATGGCCTTGTCACGCGTCAACTCGAATACCTTGCAGAGGTGTGAATGACCGATGACCGTGAGCTGGGGGAGTGTATCCCAGATCTGCAAGCATTCTCGGGCCTGTTCCACCACGAAAATGTACGAAAACTCCTCCACGCGCAGGGGAGAGCCATGGCAGAGCTGCATATCCCACTCCGGAAACGCTTGCAGGTACGGCAGCTTGGCAAGCCACGACTTATTCTCCGAGCTAATCCAGCTACCGTGAAGATCGAGCGCGCGCCGGGCGGCCTCATAGTAGAACTGGTAGTCCATTAGGCCGGCCACGGCGGCATCGTGGTTGCCGACAACCGTGACTTCGGCGACCTCGCGTACGAAATCGGCACATTCTTGCGGTGAAGCGCCGTAGCCCACGACATCCCCCAGGCAGTAGTAGCGTTCACAGTGTTTATCCGTGTAGCCATCTGCCACGGCCATCATCGCTTCGAAGTTTGCGTGAACGTCACTAAAGAGACCGAGGCGCATTCAACCCATACGTGTAGCAGAAAAGCGCGACGAAGGATGCGCTAAAGCGTGCTAGGTGATGCGTACTTATGGATGCACCACGCGACGTTCGGTCCTTGGAACCGTTACCAGTGAGGGTCACTGAAGCCCCGAAAGCGGTGACAGAGCTCGCGGGACACCTCATCAAAGCTGTGCAACGCGCGCTCGGCTTTGAACTCGACGGAACGCAGGATACGCTTCCGCTGCTCGATCTCTACCTCGAAGGTTTGCGTGGTGTGGCAGAGGAAAGCGCGCGCCTTGCCGTCATATTCGCCGGTGCCTACCTTGGTGAGGTCTTCAGGCGAGAGCTGCCGGCCTTCACTTGGTTTACTCCAGCGGAAGAGCATACGAGCTGGCGCCTTCATTTGCGCGTACCCGCTCATCCAAACGGTCACGAGAGCGCCGAGGGCGAAGAACATCGCGAGCCGCTCCTCGCGTTTTCGCCGATGGCGCTAGTGGCGGAGTGCGTTCAGCGCGCGCGCGGTGATATTTGGGAGCACCGGCTTGAGGCAGCGACAGCCTTCAAAACTGTGGCCGCCGACTACCTCGAGGCCCAAGGCCCTGTCACCGAAGACGACTACTACCGTCTTTCGTACCGCTTCGATGTCATCGATGGCCTTGGCGCGCTGCTCGCGCGCGGCTAAAGCGGCGAGCGCGGCGGCGCAGGTAGGCAAGCAGGATCAACAGACCGAAGCAGGTTGCGCCTAGGTCGCGGGGGGTCGCAATGCTGCATTCGCAGTTAACGGCATTGCCGTCGGCGCAGGCGGGGGCGTCGACGGGAATAGTCTGGCAACGACCGAGGTCTTCGCGGCACGTATTGAGAGTGCAGGCGTTGCCGTCGTCGCAGGCCGGAGCGCTACCCCCCGCGCAGAAACCATCGATGCAGCGCTCCTGGCCGTTGCAGAACACGCCGTCGTCACAGTCCTGGTCCACCAGGCACGGTGGGCAAGCGCTGCGATCAAAGGTGCAGGCGTCCACGGAGAAGTCGCAAACCGCAACGGTGCAACTAAGGGCATCGCGGCACTCGGGAGGCGTGCCTGGCTGGCAGCTTCCGGCGAGGCAAAGCTCGAGTCCGTTGCAAAATACGCCGTCGTCGCAATCACTGCTTTGCGCGCAGGTCTGGCAGCCTGGGTCCGCAGCGTCGATGAGCCCGTTGCAGTCGTTGTCGATGCCGTCTTCGCAGCGGCCGGGTTGGGTCCGGAGTTCGCCGGCGCCGAAGAATACTTCGGGATTGGTGTCGTCGCAGTCGGTGCCACCGCAGAAAGTAGGACTTTGGCCGTCGCCGTCCATATCGATGTACGTGAGCGCACGCGGAGCGAGGGAGGGTTCGCAGGCGCCACATGTGCCTTCCTCCAGCTCGCCTTGCGCAAAGCAGCGTTCGCCCACCAGGCAGGTATTGCTGCGCTGAGTCCACGCTTGGATGTTGACGCTTGGCTGGCACGTCAGGCAGGGCCGATTGGGTGCGGCTTCGCCCTCTGCGACGCAGCGGCCTTCGATGAAGCAGGTGCGACTCGTCTGCGAGTAGTCCGTGCGATTGCGCGCCGGGTCGCAGACGCGGCAGGGCAGGCCCGGAGCCTGCGCCCCTGCGGTCACACAGGTGCCGTTGATGGTACACACGCCAGCGCCCACTCCACTGATCCGCAGCGCCCACGAGCGCGTATCCCGCAGCTTCAGCGTGCTCTGTCGGATTAGGGGGGTGCTGTCGACTACGCTAGCGGTAAGGGTGTGATTTCCGTCGCCAAGTTGGGCCGCGCTGACGGTATATCGAGGTGTTTGCGTGGCCAGGGAGGTGTTCGAGAGGCGCCAGGTGATGTTGGGGTTCTGCGCCAGAGACGTTTCGATATCAAAGCGACGCGTATCGCAGGCACTGAGCGCAATAGGCGCTGCGGCGGAGGCCGGTGGGGTGCCGCCCCAGCTACGGCCGTTGTACTCCGCTACATAAGGTTCGAGGGGCGACACGATATCGAGGAATCGCAGTGCGTGGGCCTCGCTGCATATCTGACAGAAGCCCGGTCCCGTGGGGGGCGGCGCCGCCGCAAGGCTGCGCATCAAGCAATCCACCTTTGGTCGAAAGATCCCGGTTGTCTGATAGCGGGCCCCTTCGTAGAAGCCCACGGTATGAAAGTCGCCAGTCGTAGGCGAGGTTGGCAAGTTCACGCCCGGGGAAAGCCAGCGCGACCATTTAACGTTAGCGGGCGTGAACGATGGCGGTCGTGTCTGAACATTGGCTTCGGGGCACTGGCTGCCGCAGCCGGGAAAGCCCGGCGCAGGGGACGCGTATTCGTCGGCTAAGTTTGCAATCGTGTGGCCGAACTCGTGAATGGCGATAAGCGCGGCTGCGCTGGCCTTCGAGGCAACCGATAGCGTTCCTCCGCTGCCGCCGTATTCGGTATCGTTCACTAGAACAAGAATGAAATCCGCTTCGAGGGAACGGAAGTGTGTACTTACATCTGAGAGCACGCGGCTATTATTGACGCAGATAAGGCGGCGCAGTCCGCTGCAATTGTAGAATGCGCCGTACGCGGTATTTCCTGGCTGACCGTTTTTGGGGACGACCGATGTCGTTGACGCCGTTTCCAGTAGGCGCACATTAAAGGCAGGGCGGTAGCTTTTATAAGGTTCGTAGTCCCAAAAACGCGCGATTAGGTTTGCCGCGTCGTTGCGGAAACTGGTCATCTGGTTGCTCGTATAGGCTTCCGCAACGATCACGATGTCGATGCGCGACTGTGGCGGCCCGCTATCGAGCAAAATGCTCGGTCGTTGGGCGCTGGCTGTCCCAAGAAAACCAAGGCAAAGCGCGCAAAGCACGCTAACGCGCACCATCGTTTCTGTAGCTGCCGCAGTCCACCGCGAATGACTTAACCCGGTTTGTGGGGGCGCCTCGGATGCGGCGCTTGTGACAGCGTTCATGGCGCTCCTTGGGGCTTTAGCGCACGCACCTCAAGCGAGCCCAAGGCGATAGCCTGGTCACCGATTTGCTCGGAGAAATGCAAGGTTCCGTAGGGAACGACGGGCGTGCGTAGTAAGAATGAAGCCGGAAGGCGCCGGGTATGGCTGGCATCCTTGACCGTGCCCGTGCTGTCGTCCGCAAACTCGCCACGCAGCACGGTCGGGTCGGGCATCGAGTCCTTCCAGACCACGTCACCCGTGGCATCGCGCAACGTAATCCGCCATGGTCCCTTCGGTGGAGCGCTTTCTGACGCGCCCCTCCTGCCGGGCATTGGCGCGTTTTCGATGCGCGCGGATACCATGTGAAAGGCCTGCCCGTCGAAGGTGATCTGGAGGTAGAGATGTTGCGCGCTGTCCCCAGCCGAGCCCAACACAAGCCCCGGCGCAAGTAGGGAGCCCAGCAACCACGCAAGCGCTACTTTCCATAGACTCCCGACGCTGTCGTTGGCGGCGCTGCGGTGCCCCCAGAGCTGTATCTGTCCTGCCGAAGT
>SLQV01000033.1 GCA_007131285.1 Myxococcales bacterium | reverse complement strand
GGACGGTGAATAAGGTGGAAGTAGCCAACGTCATTGAAACGGCGATGTGGCGTGTGCTTGCATATCCGTAGTGTGCACGGTTTTTCCGCGATAAAAGGAAGCAATGACGGTGAGGCAAATCACTTAATGTTCTCGCTTGAAAACAACTAAGGAGAAGAGGAATGATGAACAGGATGCGCGCAGAAGTTAATGGAACCGAATACACCCAGAGCCTAGCTAGTATCAGCCGAGAGCGCAAAAAGTTGGGCACCGCTTTGGTTAAGGGAGCCATGGTAGTTGCGATGGCGCTAGGAGGCGTGCTGCTTGTGACACCACAGAGTGTCCGTGCCGACGGTCACAAGCTCATTGGGAAAGCGTGTCCGGACTTTAAGCTGCCTACACCCGAGGGGAAAACGGTCAGCTTAAGCGATTTCAAGGGCAAGGTCGTCTTGATCGACTTCTGGGCATCTTGGTGCAAGCCGTGCAAGGAGGCATTGCCGTATCTAGCAAAGAACTACAGCTCAATTAAGAAGCAGGGTGTCGACATCGTAGCAGTGAATATCGACAAGTCCGAGGATGCAATGAAGTCCTGGCTAAAGGATCTTGGCGTATCTATACCGTTCGCTATCGGACACGATGCGGCGGGAAAAGCGGTTGCGTCCAAGTATCAGCCTCCAACGATGCCCTCCACGTTTTTCTGTTCGAAAGATGGAAAAGTTAAGCACGTCGCAGCCGGTTTCTTTTCAAACAAGATTGAGAAGGAGCTTAAGGAAGGCATCGCGGCGGCGAAGAAGTGATGCGCGGGTAGCCCCCTTTGGGGGGGGCGGCTAGGCGTGAACTAAAGCGCTTAGACCCACGCCTAGTGCCGCGGGGCGCGCGCCCCCGGCGGGTGCAAAAAAACGTTAAAGTGTACGAGCGTTTGGCTCCGTTCCCGCGCTCCCGTTTCATTCAGGCTGAAGTGCGATCTGCGCTTCCTAATCTCAGTCGCCACCTATGGCGAGTCCACAAGTGCGGTGTCGTGGCCCGCGACAAGCCATTCGTCGCAGGGCTTCCAGCTTTTCCATCGCAGCGCGATAAGTGGCTCGTTGGGTGGAGGATCCGTCGTCGTGACGCCGAGCTCTAGCATTGCTGGATAGCTGGTATTCACCTGCGTCGCGACTGCCGCGCGGAGCTCGACGAGCTGTGAACAGATACGCGGCAGCCCCACTGTCGTACCCACATGCCATATGAGTCGATGAAGTCGCAGCGGTGTCGTGACGTCTCCATCGACTACCTCAGCAACCATGAGCCGCCAGCCTGTGGGCGCTGCGCTGCTGGCCGCCAATCTCAGTCGCTCAGATTCGAATTCGATAGTTCCAGGGTGCGCCTGTTTGGAGGGAATCGTGCGGTCGGCAGGCGTATCGTTCTGGTCCTTCAGCGCTTGAACAATGTTTGAGGGAACGCCTGCAATCTCCGAAGGCTGGGCCCAGGCGGCGGTGACTGGTCCTCCCCGATTTTCGCGCGAAGCGCCGTGCCGCTCAAGGGAACCAGCGGGTGCCTCGGCGTAAACCGCGGTCTTTCTGCGCGGCCTACGCTCCCAGGCCTCCTGTCCCATGCCGTCGCGACTCGATACCGTGAAACATAAGGATTCGCTGGCTACGGTAACGGCAACGGATCCATGCGCTCCGAAGCGGAAACTGGCGCTCTCAGGCAAATCGGGTTTGTGCCCGCTCGTCTCGCGCACCTGCCGAATGGCATCCATCCAGCGAGCGGCGCGTACTTGGGCTGTCCGCACCACCTTAGACGAAGACAGATCTCGGACTTCTACTTCCCAGCGTTTCGCTTCGTTCACTCGCTTAAGTCTAGCGCGTTTTGTGCGGTTTCGCGAAGAGTCCTTCAATGTCAGCGTTACGTGATAAACGATTCACGTTTGAGTTGGACGTCAGCGTACTGCCTTGCGAGCGAAGTAGTCTCGCTCTAGGGGGCCATGCTTTACAGTGGTTGGCTTGTGTGGATTGGTAGGCGTTCAAGGGAGCGATCTAGCTAACATGCTTCAGGAAAGAGCAAGTGGCTGCTGGGGCCCAACGCGCAGCTTTTAGGCCACCATAAGGGAAGCGTGGGAGAGGGTTTGCGGGATTCACTCCCGTAAACCCGGGGGCCTTTCGAAAATGCCCCCTGAACGGTTACGCGGCCCGAGCAGCATCGAGGATTAACCGCATGACTGTCGCGCTCTCGGGCCCGAGACGGCCGTGCGAGCTAGCCGAAAAATACTGGGAGTTTTTGCAGATGCGCTGTGCTTATGTGGCTGTGGACGCTTGAGCCCAGCCTCTTAACCCAAACCGTTGCTTGCCTAAGGGCAGATCCCAGGGATTAACCGGCGACGGATGTTTCGCTATTCCCTTGCGTTGGTCGTCGGCGTAGGTAAGCACCCGGCATGATGCGGGTGCTGTTGGTCGGTTCGGGGGGGCGGGAGCACGCTTTGGCTTGGTCCATCGCGCAAGAGGAAGAGCCCCTGGAGCTCCTTTATGCCGGGGCTCCAAATGCGGGCCTAGACGCACTCTGCCGTCGTTGCAGGACGCTTGGGGCTGACCCAAAAGATGCCGCGGACCTCGTGCGTGAGGAACATCCTAATCTTGTTGTAATAGGCCCAGAAGCACCGCTTGTTGCAGGTGTGGCTGATGCTATTCGCGCTCTCGGGGTTC
>SLQV01000046.1 GCA_007131285.1 Myxococcales bacterium | reverse complement strand
CGGGAACTCAGCGACGATGAGTCCCGCGCACTTCAATTGTTTAGATCGGTTCCGGATACCGCGGTTGAGGCGCCTTGGGCGCGCTATTACGAGGGCTTGCTGCTAGCGCTGCAGAGTAAGTTCGACGACGCAATATCGTCGTTTAACCAAGTTCAATCACTAAGTGGAGTCACCGCTCATGAGGGCGAGCGAGCGCGAACAGATCGTTTGCGACTTCTGGTTGACCAGGCTCGTTTGGCCGTGGGGCGAAGTGCGCTTGAGAGTGGTGCACTGGCCATATCCGCCAACGCGCTTGAGTCCGTCGGACGAGAGTCAAGCTTGAGGCCGCGCGCACTTTTTGAACTCGCGTGGGTGTATGCCCGGCAAGGGGACTTCGTTCGAGCTGATCGGTCTGCTCGGCTGCTGACCACGCTCTACCGAGATCATGAACTCGCCGATGAGATGCGGCTTTTACGTGCGCGTTTAATGTTAAAACGTGGCTACTTTTTGATCGCGGAACGAGAGTACGCGACTGCCCAGGGACACCTTGAACGAGACATTAAACGCCTTGGCGCAGCGCAGGCCTATATAGAGAACCCAGCCGCTGATGAAGATGAAGCACTTGAAGTCTTCATCGCACGCGCGCTTACAAGAGCGCGCTCAGCGGCACCGGTCTTGCGTCTTGAACGCGATATCACCGCTAGCCGAGACCTAATCGAATCGATTCACGATACGGCAGCGCTTGTTGCGCGGGCGCTCGATTATCCCACGGCTTCGCGCGCGTTGCCAGCGCACCGCGCGCGCCTAGGCGAGGTTGTGGCGATCGAAAGCCGTCTGGGCTGGGCGCTTGCCGTAGAGCTTGGTCGAGAGAGTAAGGGCCTCAAAGCATTGTTGGCTCCAGATGAGGCGTCTGCATCGTTGCAACAGCAGGTTTATGCACGTGAACTCGGGCGTTTAAATACCGTTCTGTCTTCCCAAGAGGCACAGCTCTTCTCACTTAAAACTCAAGCGAGTGCCGTTAAGCAACTTGCGCGTCGGATGAAGGCGGGTGATGAGGGAAGTGAAACAGAGGCCGCCCATTTGATTCAGGAAGGCGACGGGGTCGTTGCGACAGCGGCTGAACTGCGTAGCGAATTAAAAGCGATACGTGTCGAACTGGCAGCGCGCCGCGGGTGGGGAGTTTTAGCAGGCCCAGTGGCGCGTAAGCGTCAGGAGGCACTGGCACAGCTGGTTGCACGCGCCGAGAGCGAAGGGGCTCTCTCTCGAGCCGCTGTGAGTGATGCGGTTGCATTGCTGGCATCGATCACCGCTTACCGCAGCGAACTTGAGCAGTCGGCTTTGCGTGAGGCACAGGTGCTACTTGATGAACTCGCGACCCACCGCCAGGCGGCCGCCGCTTTTGCGGTCCGTATCGATGAACAAGCCGCGGAGGTCAACAATGTGCGCCGTGAGGTCGCGCGTTTCGAACTCGCCGAGCAAGTGCAAGATACGGCGGCGCTCGCGAAACAAGCAGCGCTAGGGCAGGGTGATGTTGCGTGGGCGAGGCGCACTGTGCTTCGCGAGCGGCTCGACCGGCAGGTCGCTGCAAGGGCGAGCGAGCTTAGAATTCTCGACGACCATTTTCGAGAAGCGCTTGCTGAGGCGAACGACTCAGGCGACGGGACGGCGGAATAGCAGCCATGGAGTATATTGAGGGTGAGAGCGCCGTGCGAACGGCAGTGAGTGAGACGCGATTTTCGCCCCTGCGAACGGCGTCGGTTTTGAGGCGTTGCTTTGTGCGTCCCTATCCTGTTAGCGCGGGGTGCTTTGCCGTCTCAATCGGCTGTTATGGGCTTTCGGTGTTGGCTGCATCGATGTTGCAGATAGGCATTGCTTATGCCGAAAGTGATCCGGCTGATTCTCTTGAAGCGGCGGATGCAGGCGCCAATGCGTCTTCCGACCGAAAGGTAGCTACGGCTGATCGCGGCGAGGAGGGGGGCGTTGACCCCTCAGACGACGGCTCTGCGCCCACGGCCGTCGAGGAACGCTACCTTGATATCGACCTGGCCGATCTGGATGCGGAAATCGCTCGTATTCAGAGCGACGGGGGGACGGCCGCTGAAGCAGACGTCTCCGAAGGGGTAAAGTTACTGCGTGCCGCCACCGTGGAGTTTAGTGACGCGGTTAAGTCCTACAAACGGCAGGCGCGTCAGCTTGTTCAGCGGGAGTATTTTCGTCATAAAACCGAGATTGAGCGGCGACATTCTGACCAGATAGCAAGTAGTGAGGCCCAACAAGATAGTCAACGCGAACACACGATTGAAAAACTTGAGCGTTTCGTGCGGAGGTATCCAAACGACGCCAAGTTGACGCCCGATGCTATGTTCCGCCTCGGCGAGCTCTATTTCGAGCAGGCTCAAATCGCATATCAGAACGCGTTCGATGAAGGTTCGGAGATTCTTGCTGCACCGAACTACACACCCACGGTAGAGACATACCTAAATCTCGTCGCGCGTTTCCCGGAATACGAGCGCATCGACGGAGTTCTTTATCTAGTGGGGTTCTGCTTGTCCGAAATGGGAGACGCACGTTCGGCATTGGCCGCTTGGCGGTCACTGGTATGTCACAACAGGTACCCCGAGGCGCTCGCTGTCAATGAAGCGACTCAGTCTGAGGCGCTTGACCTGCGCGACCCAACGCTTGGCGGCCGAACCGGGTTTGTATCCGCGGCGCTTTCCGGTGAACGTGCTGTCCGTGAACTTGAGCTCGGAGATGGGGTTGAAGACATCTACGAGGCATGCACTCCGGTACAGGATAATGCTTCATTTATTACCGAAACCTGGTTTCGGATTGGTGAGTATCACTTTGATGATTACGACGATCCAAAGTCGATTCAGTATGCTCTCTACGCGTACGCTCAGATTCTCGGCATCCCGGATGACCGCAACTATAATCTAGCGCTTTATAAGACCGCTTGGGCGTATTATCGCTCCAGCCAATACGCGTTGGCGATGAAGTACTTTGGGCAGCTGGTTGATTGGTCAGATGCCGAACAGGAGCGCACTGGAAGGGCGGGTAGCGAACTTCGTCCTGAGTCAATTCAGTATCTAGCGCTATCGCTCGCTTACGATGACTGGAACGAAAATCAGGTCCCAGACGTTGCCGAGGGCATGCCTTCACCGGTTCAGCGTGCTCAGGATCCGAAGTTGCTTCCGCAGAACAAGTCGTGGACACCAGAGGTGTACTTCCATCTGGGGCAGGTTTTATTTGACGAAGTCAAATATGCTCAGGCAATTGCGGTGTGGGAACTCGCGATTAATGGGTGGCCTTTGCATCCTTCGGTGCCGGAGTATACCAATTCGATAGCGCTCGCGTACAGTCGGGATGCGCAGATGGAGACGGCGATAAAGTGGATCGCTAAATTGAGCGATTATCGCCAGGGTTCTGCGTGGTGGAATGCCAATCTTGACCGTCCTGTCGAGCAGCGACGGGCAGAGGAGTTGGCTGAAGGCGGTTTGGTCAACGCGGCGCTTTTTTATCATCAGAAGGCGCAACAGACACGCCAGCGCTGTGTCGCGGAGCAGGATGTGTTCCTGTGCGAGTTAGCGGCTGAGCAATATGGTCTTGCGGCGATGGCTTACGGGGACTACCTGGAACGGTTCCCCAACACGCCGCGCGCTTACGAGCTTCAGTTCAATTTGGCTGACACTTACTTCTGGTCCGGTAACTCTCTGGCAGCGGCGCATGCGTACGAAAAAGTGCGCGACTCTAACCTCGACAACCGTTTCCTCTCTGAGGCGGCGAGGCTCGTGGTGGAATCTCGTCGTCGGCTTATGGAGGACATGGTCGAAGAGGGGCGTTTGTCTGTGAGGGATGAAGCGGTGAGTCCGGAGGGAACGCCGCCGGTGGTGACAAAGTTGAAAGTGCCGGTGCCGGTTATTGACCTCGTAGAAGCAAGAGAGGCCTACCTAAAGCGCGTATCCGTGCGAGACGACCGGGAGAACGTTCGAAATGCGTATGCATTCAATAACGGCTTGATGCTCTATTTTTATGGCTATTGGGGCAAAGCCGAGCAGCGTTTCTCAGCGATACTTGGTGCACGTTGCAAGGGAGAGCTTGCGGACCAGACGGGTCAGGTGTCCTGGGTTAACTTGCGAAACATGGCAGTCGCTCTCGATGATCGCGAGAAGGTCGAGAAGCTCGGTGCGTACCTAGATGATAACCAGTGCACCTTTGCGCCCGATGGCGTCGACGGCATCGACGTTGACTGTGCACTCGCAGAAAATAAGGACAATCCGTATTGCATCGCGGGTTCCGACTTGATCAATATCCGCTACGCGAGGGCAGTCGAACTTTTCAATGAGGCCGAGGCCACCGAGGAGAAAGAAGCGCAGTGGGCAAAGTATGAGCGGGCATCGGCGCTGCTGCTTGACGCGGTTAATGAAGAGCCCGAGCATCCAGAAGCTCCGCTCGCGCTCGAAAAAGCTGCCATCGGTCTTGAGCGCACCGAGAGGTACGACTCGGCGTCCGCGCTTTATGAGCGGATCATCCGTGATGTGGGCGCACGCAAGGCGCTATCGACGGAGGATGCTGCCCGAAATGAAGCCATTTTGGCCAACGCGTATTTTCGACTGGGTGTAACATCCGACCGTTTCATGGACTTCGAGCGTTCGCTGTCGAGTTATCGCGTACTTGTGGACAGCCAGCGCTTCAAGCAGTCGGAAGCCGCCTCCGTTAAAGAGCGTCGCGAGGACGCGCTCATTAATACGGCGTTGTTGCTTGAACGCGTGGAGCGGCACGCGGAAGCGCGTCGATACTTTGTGTTGGCGTCAGCAGAGAGCTCGAGTCCCGAGGTGCGGCAAACAGCGGCGTTTAAAGCAGCGCTGATGACACGGTTAGACAAGGGATGTGGAGCCGCGCTAAGCGAGCTCGATGGATTCATTACGCGAAGCGCCAACGATCCGAAGGCTGCTGAGCTGCGCGTGGAGGCAGCGTGGACACTGGCGGAGTGTCGAGCATCTGGGTCATCCCGAGTGTACGCGGCTGCGCTTGACCGCGTCATTACGCTTTTCGATAATGCCGGCCTCACACCGGGGTCCGCAGCCGCGGACTTCGCGGCGCGGGCTGCCTATGCGCGTGCGGAACAGGAGCGCGATGCCGCTGGGGGGCTCAAGGTGTCGATCTCTAAGCCCAGGACGATGGATGCCTACGTGGCGGCCCTTGCGAGGGAAATTGACAGGGTCAGCCAGGTAACAGCACGCGTCCGGGATGGGTTCGATGGCGTGAAGCGTTTCGGACGCGCGCGTTGGACTATCGCCAGTTTCACGCGTGTGGGTGAGGCTTACGAGGCGCTGAGTCGGGCGGTATTGGGTGCGCCATTCTTAATGCCTGCAGATCTCGAGGCTCAGCTTCGCCGAGTGTCTGCCGATCAGAAGGAGGATATCCGCATTCAGGTAGAGGATCGAATTCGGATGCTCCTTGATGAGCGGGTGCGTCCGCTCGAATGTATGGCGATCAATAGTTACGTCCTTGGGATGCGACTAGGCAAGGCATCTAGTCTTGCGACGGCGGACGCGGGTCGGGCAAGCGATAGGCTGCAGGCTTACGGCGCTGAGCGCGTGTCCGAATGCATTGCAGAGGCGCAGGGCAGTGATGCGACGATGGAGGGCTACACGCCCGGTGAGTTCGACCGGGCGCCTGCAGGAAAGACGTTGCCTCCTTCGCTTGGCCTAGGATTTTCGTCAACCAACGCCCCGACTGGGTTGGCCACAGGGAAGGCAAGCAACTAATGGAAGTGGTTAGGAGCAGGGCGGTTGGTGCGTGTCTTGACGTGTCGAACTTTCGCGGGTTCACCGTTGGGACCCTCTACCTAAGCGCGATGATGTTTAGTCTGATACTCGGATGCCTGACGGCCTGCGGTGGCGCGGCCGCCGGCGGGCGACGCGACAGCAATAATGGCTCCCGTGAAGGAGAGGTTTCGAGAGAGGCATCGCGTACAGGCGCTGAGTCGGCCGGCGAGGGGTCCGAATCGGAGGCTGCGGCACAGGTCGAAGGAGAGGTAGGACATAAAGGTTCTGGGCCTGCCGAACCAGTGATGCCTGCCGCCAGGCCGGTGGACGCAAAGGCCTTAGCGCTGGCAACGGAAGCCGAAGAGCGCCGTGTTCGAGGGGATGCACAAGGTGCGGAGCGTCTGGCGCGCGACGCGCTTGCGCGCGACGCTCGCGCGAGCTTAGCCTACAACGTCTTGGGCGCGGTAAGAGTTGCGGCGGGGGACGACCGTGCCGCAGTAGGATTCTTCGAGCGCGGCATGGCAAGTGCGCCCGGCGACGCTCGGGCGCTCGCTGCGCTTTGTGCGATCGAATATCGTTCTAATAATCCCAAAGGGGCGTTGGCCTATTCGAGTGCCCAAATGCGGAGCGCACCTACCGTTGCGGTGCGTCTGATTCACGCGAGGAATCTTGTGGAAGCCGGGCGTTCGAAGGAAGCTTGGGAGGTCGCTCGCAGCGTGCTTAAGCAAGAAGAGCGCAACGCGGATGCGTACGCGGTGCTCGCCACGGCGGCGCAGGGGCAGCGTCAGACGCTTTTGGCAGAGGAGGTTGTCAATCGCGGTCTAGCGATTGATTCAACGCATCCACTGCTACTGCGGGTAAAGGCCGAATTGCTTCTCGCGCAGGGCGATATGAGTGGCGCGGTGAAAGCGCTCAAGCTGGCTGCCGAGGCGCATCCAGGGGATACGGCATCGCAGCTCGCTTATGGCACTGTTTTGCTGGAATCGGGCAACTATGCGTTGGCTAAGGATGTATTAATTGGGGGCGCAAGCCAAGTTCCCAGTGCCTTCGAGCTCCGCCTAGCGCTCGCGGAGGCGTATCGCGCAAGCAAGGAGTGGGATGCGGCGCTCAAGGAGTATGACTGGTTGAAGCGCCAGCGACCGGATAGCCCGAAGGTCCATTACAACGTTGCTTTGCTTTATCTGTCCGCACTAGACGGGGCGCCGGGAATGGACGTCATACAAGCACTTCAGGCATCGCGTAAATCATTTCTTCGTTACCGAGATCTTGCCGGGCCGGCCGCGGTAAAGGAGAGCGATCTTGCTTCCTATCTCCGAGATATAGAAAATCGACTAGAACGCGAGCAACGTCGGCTTGAGCGCGAAAAGAGAAACCAAGGGAGCGCGGAATGATGGGAAAAGTGGTTTTGCTGTTGGCGCTTGCGTCGTCAGGAGTTGCAGCGGGTGCAAGTGCACAAGCGAAGGGGTCGCCCAAGGTGATCGAGCTTGAGGAGATCCGAATTGAAGGCCGCGTGCAGAAGCCAAATGCCTTCTATATCTTGAACCGCGCTGCACTGAGCTACGAGCTCGAGCGCAGCGATCGGCGTTTTTTTTCGGAGCTGATGGAGAGCGCCTTTGAGGAGCCCGTTCATGCCGCGGCAACGCAAGGCGCCTCCCGCTAACTTTCGTCGAGCGAGCTAGGGCGAATAATCTACCAGCCACGGGGTGAACTCGTCTAGAACGAGAGGGGCAGGGAGCATCCATGAGCGAGCGTCAGAAGATCAATTCAACCTCAAATCGAGAACGCCCGGGTGCCATGACTATGGCAATGAGGGCGGTCGACCTGCCCAGCCCAGGACCGCGTTCCCTCCGAGTCGGTCTGGTTCGGGAAGGCCGGATTATCCAGGAGAAAGTCTTTGATCCTGGGGCCAGCGTCAGCATTGGCTCATCAGAAAAAGCCGACTTCGTGCTGTCAGCGGAGGATTGCCCGCCGCGCTTTGAGCTTCTTCAACCGGTTAGCGGTGGTTACGCGCTCAATTTTACTGATGCAATGGGTGGTCGAGTTGCGTTGCCGAGTGGTGCGCATGATCTCGAGTCGCTTACAACTGCCGGCGCAGCGCGCAATGCGGGTCAGCACTGGCAAATCAAACTGAACGAAGCGTCTCGGGGAAAGATTATTCTCGGCCAGACATCGCTGCTGTTTCAGTTTGTGGTGGTCCCGCCGGTACAGCCGGCACCGCAGCTCCCAGTTGCGGTTCGGGGCGCGTTTTTTCGCAATATCGACTGGACGTTCACCGCGTTTATTGTGGTGTCGTACATGCTTTTCCTTGGCACGGTAATCTTTCTTGAGAACTACGATTTCCCACTTTCCGACACCGAAGCGAGAGTTCCGGATGCCTACGCGCGTTTAATCTTTCAGGAGCCCGAGCCGCCAGCGCCAGTGGCTGATGAGGAGCCGGAACCAATGGACGGCGACGGGAGCGACGAGGTTGTTGAGGTCGCTCAGGAAGAGGGAAAGAAGGATACCTCGGATACGGTCAAAGCGGCACAAGGCGTTGATGCGGCTGCCGCATCCAGCGCGGAGGTTCGCAGTCGAATTGCGGACGAGGTTGCGGCGAAGGCTGAGTCGATGCTGCTCGGTGCCCTTGGGGATGGAGGTGCTTTGTCAAACGTCCTTGCCGGGGGCGCGGTCACGGCAAACGCAGCCGATGTGTTGGCGCAGGCAAGTGGCGTCGGTGTTGCGTCCGGAGGCTCGGGGGCGCTTCGCACGCGCGAAGGCGGAGGCGGCAGCGGTGCGGCTGGTGATCTCGGTTCGCTCAAAGGCGCGGGAGGTCAGGGCGCCACGAAGAGCGCAAGTGAAGGAAAGGCTGTCACCGAGCGCGCGGTTAAGGGCAATATTAAGCTTGAACGCGGTGGCGATGTAGGGGGATCAGGTGACTTTGACGCAGCAAAGGTCGTGGCAGCGATTAAGCTCAGGCTGCGAGCGATCCAGAGTTGCTACGAGAACGAACTCAAAAGAGACCCAACGATTGCGGGCAAGGTGACGGTTACGTTTACCATTCAGCAGGCCGGAACGGTGTCTGGTGCAAGTGCAACGGAGAATACCTCAGGGAGCGCGGGTCTAGCGAGTTGTGTTGTAAAGACGGTGCAGCGTTTCAGGTTTACACCAGGACCAAGTGGAGGCTCGGTCACGTTCTCCTATCCCTTTGTTTTTGCCCCACAGCGCTAGGTTTGATGTGGGCATGCCGCGGTCGTGCGGAAGTCAGTTGCGTGCACCGTGCTCGCTTCATACGAGGCGCGCGGCGCGTGCGGGGTGTTTTTAAGATCGCGCGTTTTTGGGAAGCTGAGTTTGCTCACATTCATGACACCTATAGGATGAAGCGTTGACTCGCCACTAGGGGTCTCTATACTGAACGCGGAAGCGGCGGAGTAGTTATGAAGTCTTCAAAATACAGGCTCAGTCGGGCACACAGCGGGGGAATGTTCGTTGCTCTTTGGATGTTGCTTGCAGCGCCTCTCGCCTTCGCCGCTGAAGATGCCCTTAGCCTAAAATCCCTGGCTGCGAGAGCGGCGCAAGTTGCGTCGTCGACGGAAACGATGATGCGCGACATCGACAGCATGCGGTCAGAATCCTTGTCGAAAGGTGCACCTGACGAAGTAGCTTGCCTGGACGAGGTGTATGACTTAGCAAGTTCTAATCTTGGGCTTGTCCAAGACACGAGTGCGGAAATTGGTGATGCGACGGCAGCAACAGATTCCGGCTACTATGCTCAGGTGCTTGACTCTTACGCATCCACGAACGACGGATTGCGTCGTTCGGCAAATGCGTGCAAAAGCGACGCGTTTGCCTACGTTGGCGATGGGTCAGACGGCGTGGTTCGAGAGGCAGTCGGGCCGCAGATTGACGAGCCAATCGCTCCCCGCGCATGGGCGGATGGGAAGCAAGGTAGAAATGCCGGCAGCGACGTTCTATCCGGGACATCCGCGGCCGCGGGATCTCAATCTAGTATGACCATGGGCCCCGCGCCTGATTTTGATCTTCCGCCTCCTGCGACGGTCGCAGATCTCTGATTTGACTATGTGTTTTCCGACGTGGTGGATGGCGTCTTAGTGCTTGCTTTACTTGTGGCTTCCATGTAAGCGTTCAGCCACTAGGGTCCGGACTGTTAACTTATGCTTAATATTTGGGGGATGTGAGTGGCGATTCGGCCAAAATTTGTGCCCGCCTTACTGGTTGTGGCCACCTCTATCGCGCTCTTGACGTTGTATGCGCCAAGCATTTCAGCGCAGGACGGCGCGCAGACGCCGGGCTTTTTACTGGGTGAGCGTCTTGTGCTTCACTCCCAACTCGAAAGCGCGGGAGGCTACAACTCTAATGTATTTAGAGGGATTGGAGCCAACGCGGGATCTGCCATGGTTCGGGTCGGTGCGGGGCTGCGCCTATCGACCCTCGACGGCCCACGACTACAAGGGGGTGGCAAGCCAAAGATTCGGTTTGATGGTGGTGTAAACGCTCAGTTTATACATCTTTTTGAAAACAACACGCGGAGCGGGGTCGCGCTTGGTGCGGACCTCGGCTTAGTGGTCAATCCTGAGGGTCGGTTTCGCCTTATCGTCGGTAATGATTTTCAGCGACGGGTGCTTCCTTTCACCGGACGGGGCGCGGTCAACAACAACTACGCGTTCATCAACAATGACGCGACCGTCGGTTTTGAGGCTGCAAGCGCCGGCGATGCGCTTCGGGGCCGGACGACGTACTCGCTCGGTGCGGGAATCTTTGAAGGTCGCTCGTTTTCATTTGCGAACCGCCTCTCTCACGAGGTTGCGCATCAGACAAGCTGGAACTTTTTTCCGAATAGTAGTTTTCAGCATCGGGTGAGCTACCGCTACATCGATCTGTACAACTTTGATGTTGATTCGCCACAGACGACACAACTGCTTTCGAATTTTCATCAGT
>SLQV01000113.1 GCA_007131285.1 Myxococcales bacterium | reverse complement strand
GCGGCTCCGTACCCAATTGTGGGTCCCCCCGAGACCCCCCGCGGGGCCCGCAGCCACGCGCTCGCCGGGACCCCAGTCTTCATGCGTGAGCGATTGAACGCGCGCGGCGAACACAGCAGCGAACCCCGGGCTGTAGAGGCTCAACCTTAAGCTGATGCGTATTAGTTGACGTCGGTAGCTTCAGCGGGTGGTAGCGAAGAGGCCTCGCGTGTCGTCTGGGTGCTCGACGGATTAGACGAACTTGCGTCCAATGAGGCAATGCGGTCGAGCTTATCAAAGAAGCGACGCAGAATATGCTGTTCTATGCGCCCTTTTTCGCGCGCTGGGGTGGGCACGCGCACGGTGAGCTCAACCTGTTCGGCGTCAGGAAAGTGCGTCATGATGCGAGGCGCTACCATCGGGGCCTGGAGGCTATGGCGACGGGCCATCGCGCCCATGTGTGTGCGTGCGGCTTCTAGGTAAGGGGCGCAAACTTCCGTCGCTGCCTCTACAAAGAGATGTTCCGCGCGCCGCCATTCCTCGTCGCGCTTAAGGCATACCTTGACCAAGTGCAGCACGTAGGCCTTGGTGAAGGTCTCGTTGATGACCGGAGTGATCAAAAATATCGAGTTCGGCACAGAGAGTGAGCGACCGGTACGCTGATGACCCGGGCCTACCTCGAGCAAGGTCGTTGTGAGTAAGCGGTGATCTACGACGTCGCCCCTCAGCGTGCCGACTTCAATGCGGTCACCCACGGAAAAGCTGTCGCCACTTGTGCGCAATACCGAACCGAGCAAGCAGAGCAGTAGCTCCTTTGTGGCGAGCACCAGCGCAACCGCTATCGCGGCGAGCGAGAGAGCGAGGTCCTTGAGTTCACGCCCCCAAATCCACAACAGGCCCACGACCAGGGCCGCCACCAGGAAGTTGCGGTTGAGGATCTGTAGACTCAGCGCCTTCTCCTCCGGCAGACGCTGGCTGCGGGCTATCAGGCGCCGAAACCCACTGCGCACAAGCAGAAGAACTGCGAGCAGCAGGGCGCTTTGGAGCGCGTAACCCCAGCTAGACTCGCGTGTCAGGCTGAGTTTGAGCGCTTCGCTCACGTCGCCAAACAAGGCTCTCATCTCGTAAGCTTGGGACTGGATGCACGTCGCATCCAGTCCTCTTCGCGACTACCGGGACGTTTAGCCGCCGCAGGAGCGCAGATTGAAGATCCAGCTCGCGGTCGACGGATTGAGCGCCGATGTGCGACACTCGACATCCGACGCGATGGGACCGCTTGATGTCCCGGGCACGCAGCGTCCGTTGCAGAAGCCGCATTGCGCGTTAGCGTTCACACAGCCCGCGCAGTCGCCATCGTAAAGGCCGCAGGTTGCTGCATCGAAGTTGCCGCATTCGTTAACCTGGAAGAGCCAAGTCCGCGAAGACTGCTCCTGGTTACGCCCACAGCTCCCGTCTAGGGCGCCCCAGAAGTTTCCTGAGGTACAGCTTCCGCTGCCTGTAGAGGGGTTGACGCAAAAACCGCAGCCTGGCGTCGCCGTGCAGTCGCCGCATTCTGTAGCCTGAGCGCAAGATGCGGCGCTGCCAGTCGGAATTGCCTCGCAGATATCAGTCCCATCTGCGCGTGTTACGCAGCGCGCACCGGCTTCTTCACACTGGCCGTCGCGACAGGGTTGACCAATCCGTCCTCTGTGATCTTCGGTTTCGGGGCTGTCGTCGCCGGTGCAGACGCCGCTTGAATTGCGCGTTAGGCCCGGGCAGCACGCGGCTGCGGTGTTTGCTCGTCCGTTTTCTTGCACACAACAAATCGGACTCCCACCCGTCATATCGCATCGGGAGTTACCGCAGCAGTCCGTATCAGCGCTGCAGCTTAGACCTAAAGCCGCCGCATTCGCTATTCCCGGACTGAGACAACAAACTTGGGCGCCCTGCTCTCTAGGTTCGCATTGGAGAATGCTTGGGTTGGATTCCGCGCCATCCGGAAGAAAGCAACCATTGTTGGTTGCGTTTGGCTCCGTAGGGCAGCAAGGATCCCCTAAGCCGCCGCAGGTGCTTCGGCCGCGCGCGCAGCCTGATAGTGCGAGGCAGAGCACACCGGCCAGTGAAAGCCCGATCGCGAGCGCCTTGAGCGTCAAGAACGGTTTTCGGCTTCTGGTGTGGGCGTGGGAGGCAGCGAGTTGGAACGGCATATCGGTAACCCTAGTTTGAGCAAAGGTCGTACCATTACCCACTAGCTTGGGGAAACGGCTGCGCTTCGGGCGCGGTTTGGAGGCAAGAGGCCTGAGTTAGTGTACCCATTAAGCGTAAAGATACACATGGATGCGACTTCCGCTCGGGTGGAGGCGATGCCCACCAGGCCAGAGGCTTGTAGTCTTGTGTAAGTTAAGCGGCTCGCGTGTGTTTGGACGTTAGGCGGGGCTACGAGTCCCCGATCAGCGTCAAGTTTGTGACCTGCGCGTCGGCACGGCTTCTGCCGCTCGCTTTATGTGCGTAATCAGCGGTTGGGGCTTATCTGAACCTTCCTGTCGGGACCCGGACGGGGTGGCATGCATGCTGTCATGTCGACGTGGACAGGTCGTGTTCGTTCGGGTGGCCAGCTCGGCTGGGCGCGCGCGCTAACCGTTTGTCTTGCGGGAGTCGGTACCCTCCTCTAGTGCTCATCCTGTGACCACACGTTTTTCCGATATCGAGCCATTTCGCGTGCACGCCCTTCCGGTTGGGGCGGGCCATACCCTTTATGTAGAGGAGTGTGGCAATGCCAAGGGGTTGCCGGTTGTGTTTCTTCACGGCGGACCCGGTGGCGGGTCGCGTGCATCGGACCGAGGCTTTTTCGATCCACAGGGCTACCGTGCGGTGCTCTTCGATCAACGCGGGTGCGGGCGCTCAGCGCCGCATGCTTCGCTCGAAGCCAACACCACGTGGGAGCTCGTGGGGGATATGGAGCGTATCCGAGAACATTTAGGGATCGAGCGCTGGGTCGTTTTTGGTGGTTCTTGGGGCAGCACGTTGGCGCTTGCCTACGCTACCAAGCACCCCGAGCGCGTTCTCGAGTTGATCCTGCGGGGCATTTTCCTGCTGCGTCCCGAAGAGATTCGATGGTTTTATGCGCCTGGTGGTACTTCGCGGATGTACCCCGACGCCTTCGAGGCGTTCCTAGCGCCGCTGAGCCCTGCAGATTACGCGGACCCCGTTTCGGCGTACTACCGGTTGCTATGCTCGACGGACCCGGCTGTCCGTTTGAACGCGGCCCGCGCCTGGTCGGTGTGGGAAGCGACCTGCATCCGCTTGCTCCCAGACAGCGCGATGCAGCAGAGCTTTGCCGAAGACACCTTTGCGGAGGCTTTTGCCCGTATCGAGTGCCACTATTTTATAAATGGGGGATTTTTTGGCGATGAAGGCGGCTTGCTTGAGCGAGCGCATCGATTGAAAGGTATTCCGGGCACTCTAATCCATGGACGCCATGACGTGGTGACGCCCTTGGAAAACGCTTGGCTGCTGCATAAAAAATGGCCAGACAGCGAGATGCAGATCATCGAAGGTGCCGGGCACAGTACCGCCGAGCCCGCAATCGAGCGCGCACTCATGCAGGCAACCCATCGTACGCTCGTCCGCCAGACTCAGACTTAGGCGATAGGGGTGCGAGCACTCCGCCGGGGTCGTCGTGCGCCCCGATGGCAGGTCGGTGGGTCGAGCGCTGAGTAAAAGAGGGTGCACGGGCACCGGTGTTGTTAAATGGGGCGAACCGGCTTTGCGGCGCCCACGCGGCCGGTCGTGTTGTGTTTGGGCTCGTCGCCTAGTTGCTTGGCACAGGTAGGATGGTCTGTGTCTGGCACGTGTCTTGGAACAGTCTGCTGCATGGGGATTGAAGTAGGGGCCTTAGTCCGAAACGCTGGTGCCAACCTTAATGTGTGGAATGGGCAACGCGCCGGTAAGAGGCGCCGATGCGCTGCGGCGCTCGCCAGGCGAATCGCCGCTTCAAGTCTGGTGGCGGTCTTGGTAGTCGGTTGCGCGGCTATTCACGATGAAAATCCTGAATCTTGGCAAGACCAAGCAGGTGTAGCGATGTTTGTCCCGGGTGCTCTTGAGGCTGCGATTGACGTTCAAGCCGAGGTGCGCGGGGTGGCGCAAGAGGCGGCGCTGCCGCGGCGTTTGAGTGCTATGGGCATCTTTCCAGAGCCCGGCTGGCTCGCTCCGGCGCGAGGTGTAGAAGTTCACGAGCCCAAGCATGAGCTCGATGCGGGAGACCTCATCAAGATACGACATCGGATTTTGCCGAAGAACGCGGCTTCGGGAAATACAGCGGCGGCGATCCCTGGCCAAACGTTCAATGACCCATCCGGGACGATTTTCGTTAAGACCTTCGCGTTCGTTGCGGAGGACGGCCGCTTGGTACCGTTGGAAAGCAGAGTCTTTCGTGTTTTTGACCAAAAAGCACCGGAATACGCGACGTATCGTTGGAATGCCGAAGCGTGGGAAGCGGAATTGGCTCCTGAGGAACAGCGGACGCAAGTGAGTTACGCCGACACCGCGCATACCATCCCGTCACAGCAAGATTGTCTGACGTGTCACCAGCGTGGCACTCAATCACCCGTGCTTGGGCGCCTAGCGTACCCAGCAGAGCCCGCTGATGGCTTGCCTCGAGACGTAGCTGAGTACATTCGCGGTAACTGCACGTTTTGTCACCGAGGTCATGTGCCCACCGGCGGCTTAGGTCTCGATGGCGCATCTCTGGTCGAAGCGCTGGTCTCGGTGCGCACACGTGGTGGTCATAGGGGATCGCCCAATCTTATCGAACCTGGGTCTGCGGACCGCAGTGCCATTTGGGTCAGTATGAACGGTGGACGCGACCTGCTTCCCCGCATGCCACCTCTGCCTTTCATCCAAAGCGATAGAGCGATTGTTGCAGCGTTCGGTGCCTACATCAACGCGTTGCCTGCCGTGGCTCGCTGAGTTCGGACGCGCCGTGCTACAAGAAAAGTTGAACCTGGAGTCGAGCTTCGTGGGTGGCAAGCAAAGGATTGGCCGTATCTCGGTAGGCATAGTCGGCCTGAATCTTCAGATCATGTCGCGTAAAATAGTAGCTGATCCCCGGGCCCATTTCCCGGATTGAATCCACCGCCGAACCGCCCGCCAGAGGATAGAGATCACCATAGCGTCCGACGATTTCGATTCCCTTGGGAAAGAGGTAGCCGGATTGAAAGAAGTAACCCCATCCGGAGCGCGTGAAGAAGGCGGGCGCGCCTTCCGGTGCAAGCCATGCGTCGTTTGCGCGGCGCAAGAGGGCTTCGCTCATGAGGGTTAAGCCTGCGTATCGAAAAATTACGTCGATGGCACCGTGGGTGTAGCCTGTTCGCTCCGTCGAAAAAGAGTTGCCGAATGTGCTTAGTTCGCGCCTGGAGTTTTGATTGTAGGCCCCTGCGAGGCCGATCGCTAACTTCGGTGACGTCTCGTGCTGGTGGGCAACTTCGTCGTAGTCGGCGAATGCACCGCCAAAGGGCGCGACTTGCACCCGGCCGACCCACAATAGTCCAGGGGCGATTGTAATGCGGTTTCGGCCTTCTCCGCTGAATAGGCCAACGCTGTAGCTGAGGCGCCTATTCAAGCCGAGGAAATCTGTGGACATCAACTGAATGCCCACGTCACGGTCGAGATTAAGTTCGCTGACCACAAGCGTCCGGTCGGCAAAGCTCATGGCGCCGGAAGAGATGACCCGCTGGCGGTTGAAAGGCACCTTCATTTGGCCGAAGCGCACGTTAAGGTCGCGTAGGCCTAGCCACGTGACGTAGGCATCGCGTAGGGGAATACGCAGATCGGGTTCCATATCCAGGTTTGAAAAACCAAGTTGGATATAGTACTCCCACCTCGCGCTGAGGAGGAACCCGCGCAAGAGCAGGCGGGCGCGCCGCACCATAAAACCCACGCCACCTTCGGGCTCGCCACCCGCGCGTCCGGTTGCCCGAAGCTGAACGCGCGCGCGCACTGTGAGGCTCGCGCGCCGCTTCGGCGCGATCACGGTCAGGCCCTCGCCGATACCAGCGCGCACTTGCGTGGACTCCCGGGGTTCATGAACCCCGCTGCCCTCCGGGTCGGAGGTCGTGGCGCTCTGTGCGGACAGAACCTGGCTGTCGGTATACCAGGCCTTCGACGCCAGCGGGCGTTTGAGTGGAGGCAGTTCAACGGTTGACGCGCTGCGCTCCGGGGCAGAAGTCCGTGGTGGTTCCAAGTCGGCGTGTCGCGCTTCAGGTTTGCTCGCTGCAGACGCCCCCTCGGCACGTGCCTCAGTCCGCGCTGAGTCGTCAGCGCGGGCGCTGAGGTGGGCGCATAGCATCGCGGAGGCGAGGCCGATACGAATCAGCACAGCCGGCACCGGCTCAGCGCGTTGCTTGCCCGCCCTTGGCTGTGCAAGAGATCGAGACGAAAGGAAGGCCGACACGTGCTGGAACATGACTCCGAACGCGTTTTTCTGCTTGCCCTTGCGCGTAAAATTCGGCCTGAGAGCCTGTGACAGTTAAGGGGGATGTTGGCTCATACTCCCCGCATTATCGGGAGTGAATCCCGAACCGTTCTCTCCTAGATACTTAAAGCGCGCGCGGCGCCCAAGCTCCCGCGTGCCTCTAAGGCAGACTTGTTGCCTGGCCGACTCCCTCTGAACGCTTCCGGTCCAACATGCAGCGTTTCTGAGTTTTTCCGGGCATCTTTGAAGACTAACCGCGCTTGCGCCCGTACACATCTAAAACCGACGCGGGACTTCTATCTGTCTGGAGCGAAGAGCAAGCGGGTGCTGAGGCCCGGCACACGGCGGGGTCCGGTCTCTGGTAGCGATGGAGTAGAGAAGCGTCCTTCTCGTAAGACCGAGTGGGATCCTCGCCCGAAGATTCCGGGGGCGTCCGTAGGATTCCCCCCGCCCCGCAGTTGTGGCAGTCGTGGCAGTCGTGGCGGGCCTATGTCTCACGCCTTTATCCACACCGCCGCAGCCTTTATTCGTCCTTGCTAGTGGCAGGTGAAGGCTTTGGGGTGGCTTCTTCTTTGGCATGACCCAGCACTTTATCCTTTAGTTCGCGCAACTGAGCCTCAAGCTTGAGACCGCGGGATTTCAGTTCGTCCTGAACTTGGTGCCCGGTTTCGCGTACAGATTTTTCGAAGTCGCGCACTTCGGGCTCGATGGTCTCGGTCCAAAGACGTGCCGCATCTTTGCCCAAAAGGTTCACGTTAACGCGGAGTTGGTCGCGCATCTGCTCGAGCCGCTTACCAATATCCTTCAAGCTTCCTGGGAGGGCGTGCGTGCCGCTGCCTTCGGTTTGCGCATTAGAGTTGTTGTCAGCGTGGGTTTCGGGTTGACTGGACATAGTTTCAACAAGAGCCATCATTGACGCGTTGTCAAGTCCTCCGAACGCTAAGTCTGCGTGCGGATCGTGATCTAACGCGTTGCCGGTGTGGCATCTTCTTCAGCCGAATAATAGGGCGGGTTTGCGGCGCTAAACGCGCTGGCAGATGCTCTCATCTGCCGTGATCGGGAGGCATTGCCGGCGCGATTGCGCTACGGTCGCCACCGTCCATGTCGAGCCGTCCAGTGTCAAACCGCCCAGTGTCCAGTCAATCGCTCTGGGGAGGCAGATTTTCCACCGCGCCAGATAAAGTAGCCTCGCGTTTTTCCGCGAGTGTTGCCATCGACTCCCGCCTTGCGGCGGAAGACATCGACGGTTCTTTGGCTCACGCGCGTATGTTGGCGAAGCAGGCGATTATCTCCGGTGAGGATCTTGCTGCTATCGAATGTGGTTTCGCCCAAATCCGCAGTGAAATCGAAGCGGAAACGTTTGAATGGGACCCAGAGTATGAAGATGTTCATCTCAATCTAGAGCGTGCGTTGACGGATCGCATCGGTGACGCCGGCAAGCGGCTGCATACCGCGCGTTCGCGCAACGACCAGGTTGCCACGGATATGCGACTGTGGTCTCGAAAGGCGGTAACGCGCTTGGCTTCAGAGCTGCTTGCGCTGGTTGACACAGTGCTTGACCGCGTGCGTCAAGATGGCGACCACTTGCTTCCGGCCTACACACATCTGCAGCGCGCTCAGCCGACAAGGCTCGGTCACCACTTGTTGGCCTGGGTGGCGATGTGGCTTCGGGACGCGGACCGACTGCTCGATGCGCGGGAGCGCCTTAACTTTTCACCGCTTGGCGCGGGGGCTCTCGCAACCACGACGTTTCCCATCGACCGTTCGGATAGTGCGGCGGCGCTCGGGTTTCGCGCGCCGATGTGGAACTCGCTCGATGCCGTGAGTTCGCGAGATTTTCTCCTAGAGGTGCTCGGATCGTTATCGATTCTACAGGTGCATTTGTCACGGGTAGCAGAGGAGCTTGTCCTTTGGAGTTCGCAGGAGTTTGCATTCATCGAAATCAGTGACGCCTTCGCGACAGGCTCGTCGATGATGCCGCAGAAGAAGAATCCGGATATGGCCGAGCTCATCCGCGGTAAGAGTTCGGTGGCGCCAGCGGCCTTTCTTCAGGTGGCCATGATGCTCAAGGCGCTTCCACTAACCTACAACCGCGATATGCAGGAGGATAAGGAGCCTGTGTTTCGCGCGTTTGACACGGCCCTAGACTCGATTGTGGTGATGCGTGGCATGATTGGATCGCTGCACTTCAAGCCAAGTCGCATGAATGCGGCGCTCCGCGATGGCTTCATTGAGGCGACAGATATCGCCGACTATCTCGCAGCGAAAGGCGTCCCCTTTCGCGAGGCGCATGCCTGTTCGGGCAAGCTCGTTGCTGCGGCAGTGCAAGCAGGTTGCACCCTGCTCGAGGTGCCATTGGCAGTGTACCAGTCTGTCAGTCCTGCGTTTGAAGCGGACGTTTTCGAGAGCTTGGCCGCGGAAGCGATGGTTGAGCGTCGCGACATTCTCGGGGGACCTGCGAGCGCTCGCGTTCAGGAGGCGTTGGAGCTGGCGAATGCAGAAGCGACTGGGCTGAAGCATCGTCTCTAGAACTGGAAAATGGGGGAAATGGATTCGATGGGTGATCACGCGGTCTTTCCGAGAGGCATGCGTCGCAAGCGTGGCGAGTTGATGTTAGAAGGGCAGGCGCTTAGCGCGCTGGCCAAGCGCTATGGAACGCCGCTTTACGTCTACGGCGTAGAGGATATTTCGGCGTCTTTTGCAGATATTCGTGCAGCGCTCAGCTCGGTGTCGCATCTCATTGCTTACGCCGTGAAGGCCAATGGCAACCTCGCTCTGCTCAAGCGCTTTCAGCACCTAGGTGCCGGGGCGGATGTCGTCTCGGGTGGCGAGCTGGCGCGGGCGCTCAAAGCAGGCATGCACCCCGAGCGCATCGTCTTTAGCGGCGTGGGCAAACGTAGTGATGAAATAGATTACGCACTCAGTGAGGGTATTCGTAGTTTAAATATCGAGAGCGTTGGTGAGCTTGATGTGATTGAACGCCTCGCCAAAGCGCGCCGCATTCGTGCCCATATCGGTCTGCGCATCAATCCGAACGTGGACGCTGCGACGCATCCCTACATCGCAACTGGACTGCACGATTCTAAATTCGGCCTCGAACTTGAAGCGGCCGAGGCATTGCTTGGGCGGATAGGGTCCAGTGAGCACCTGGTGCTTGAGAGTGTCGGCTGCCACATTGGTTCTCAGCTCGGCAAGCCAGATGCGCTGGAGGAGGCTTGTCTTGCGGTTGGCACGTTTGCGCTCCGCTGCCAGGCGGCAGGACACGCATTGACAAGCGTAGATATCGGGGGTGGATGGCCCATTGCCTACGGCGATGAGGCGCGCACTTACCCAGAACCAGCGGTGTATGGCGCCGCTGCGCTCAGTGGTTTGCGCCGAAGTGGCCTTGACCTCAGCGATTTAACCGTGTTGGTTGAACCGGGGCGGTCGCTTGTCGGACGCGCCGGCGTACTGTTGACTGAGGTGCTCTACGTCAAAGAGCGGCCTCACAAGCACTTTGTCATCGTTGATGCGGGGATGACAGAGGCACTGCGGCCGGCGCTCTACGACGCTTATCATCATATTGTCCCCGTGGTGTCTTCGGAGGTTGATGAGGCGAACAAAGTGCTCGTTGATGTGGTGGGTCCGGTCTGTGAGACGGGTGATTTCCTTGCTCTGGGTAGACGCTTGCCCGCACTAGGCTCAGGTGATCTGCTCGCGGTGCTCGGCTGCGGGGCCTACTGCGCGTCAATGGGCATGCATTACAACGCAAGACCGCTCGCAGCAGAAGTCTTGGTGGAGGGTGACAAGGCGCGTATTATCCGCGACCGGGGTACTCCCGCCGACCTGTGGCGCCTTGAGCATATGTGAAGGCGAATCCGGCGGAAAGTCGGAAAGGCTTCCTGATACTTAGCCGCGCCTCCAGAGCGCATCGTAGAGGCTACGACGCCCGCGCTTAATCTTTCACCGGCCTGAACGTGTCTCTACACGCTCGGCCAGGCCCACTCGCACTTAATACGCTTCAGCTTAAGGTTGAGCCTCTACAGCCCTGGGTTCGCTGCTGTGTTTGCCGCGCGCTTTCAATCGCTCACGCATGCAGGCCGGGACCCCGGCCCACCTGGACGCGCCCGCCGTGCGCCCACACACGCGAACCCCACTGCCGGCTAGGCTCAACCTCTTTCTTCGGCGTATTAAACAGCCGGCTAGGCTCAACCTATGTTTCGCATGGGGCTGATGCGTGACTGGTCTCTCGGGCGCATCGGTTGAGCGGACGCCTAAGCATAGACAGCGTCGCGCCCGTGGGCTTGGCGGGGTATGAGCCAGAGCACGCAGCCAAGCCAAGCGAGACCTAGCGCGAATAGGGCAAGGGCCATTTGGTGCAGTCCGAGACCGAGTGACGCGGCTACGAGTAAAACTAGTGAAGCGACGGCCTGGGCAAGGCGGTGACCGGCGCTATCGATAAGCGCTTTGACGCGTTCCAGTGTTTCTGCGGGCAAGTGCACGTAGAGCACCTCCGAAGCTGTACGGTACACCGGGCCGCGCAGGGTGCCGTCGGCGGCCTTCAACAGTAACACCGGTACCAAACCCCCGAGGCACACCAGTCCTAGTGTGGCCGATAGCATAAAGAGTGGAAGCGCTGCCAAGGAGCGCGTCACGCCCATCACCCGCAAGAACCAGGGTGCTACAACCACTTGCACCCCAAGGCATGCGAGATTTAGCGCGGCATAAAACTTGGCAAAGAACCGGCCAAGGGCATCGCCGCTGATCTCTGAGGCGACGGTGGCCTTCACGAGATAGTCTGCGGAAGTAAGGGTTAGGGTGGCGCAGAAGCCTAGCGTAGCAAGGGCCAGCACGAGCGGATCTCGGAGCAGTGCTTGGGCGTTCAGCCGCGTCGGCGCCGCTCTTTGTGGTTGATGGTGGCTCCCACCAGGTGCGCCTGCGTCTCCCGATGTTTGGCTGGATGCTTGCGGGCCAAGCGTGCTTGCCCAAGGTATGCTTGCTCCGAGCCCTCGCGCCAGCGTGTGCGTTGCTGCAGGTAGCTCAGGGAGACGCGGTGCCTTAGTCTCGCCGAGTGCGTGAGGCGGTCGGTCAGTGGGTAAAAACACTGCCAGCGCGGTCGCCGCGGCGAAAAACGCACTCGCGAATATAATGAGTGCTTCTGGTGCGAAGTGCCGCAAAAGGCCCCCGGCCAATACGGCACCTAGCGTAGCCCCGATCGATCCCCCGACGGCGATGGGGCCATAGAGCCGTTCCGCGCTGCAGCGATTCACCGACGTTCCGAGTAGAACCCAGAAACGCAGCGCTGTCAGCGTCGCTGCGATGCCCGTCCAGACGTAGAAGCCGAACGCAGCGGACGCAGACCGACTTTCCAGCGTCAAGCCCGCCACGACTGTGCCAACCGCTACGACCAGTAGCGTTGACATCAGGCGCTCCTGTTGGCCGCCACGCAGCGCGAAGGCCCGGCCGTCCCGCCGTTTACGTATACACAGCCCAGTTAACGCCGCAATCACGAGATAAGCCCAGGGCAGGCGCGTTGCGGGCAAAGACCGCAAAAAGAGGGCGTCCCGTGCGGTCTCCAGTAACGTATGGCCCGCCATGGCTGCACCAAGAACGGCCGCGGCGCTCCAGCCTAGTCGCCGGATACGGTGCCGCTCGGCCGGGGGAACACTTGCTCTCGATGAGATAGCCGGTCGTCGCGCTAGGGCACCGTCTTCCTGTTCAAGTGGCGGCGCATCTGATCTCCTGGGCAAGGAAGCCGTGCCCGTACGTTTTGAAACGTTGCCTAAGTGCAACTGAGGGTGTGCCGCGCTGCCGGAAAGGCTCAGTCGTCGTGGCGCTGCAAGAACGAACATAGGCCATGAGCGTACTCGGACACGTACGTCCACGGCCGCGCTCTTCTCCGCTTGCCCGCGACTTCGGTGGGTTGAGGTGCTCGCATAGCGCAGCGTGTGCGCATTCGAACAACGTCCTATTCAAAGGGCTAAGGGCGACGTGTTCGGTGCTGATGTTCGTTAGGGCCTCGGACCCTCTTAGGTTTGCAACGCGATCGCTGGGCGCTGAATCAGCCGCACGGTCGTGTCAAGCCAAGCGCTCCAGCACAAGACAAAAGCCACGGCGCGGCCCCCGAAGACGCGCCGTAGGATCGCGCTTAAGTTAAGAATATTGGCTAACATTCGCGCGCCTTTGCTAGGCTACGCTGACGCGGAATCCGACCACGTATTACTGAAGTAGGAACCAAAAGGAGGGGTCGCGGATGGCACACGCAGGGGGGCGTGCTCTGATCTTTTTTAACGCCTCTAGCCTTTAGAGGGCGACTAAGTAGATCCGAGCCGTTATGTCTGTTGCAAGTGTATCTGTGGCTAGACCCGCGGAGCGTGTCGTTAGCTACAAGGCAGCCTGTGGACCTGTTGTCGTTGCGCAGCATCGGGCCGGTGGGTTTTCTGGTCGCCGGTATGGGAGAGGGCGTGCGTGCGGCGTTTAGTTATCGAGGCCCAGCCAGACGAACTCACGTGTGGGCCTACGGCTTTGCACGCGGTGTATCGCTACTATGGCCACCAGGTCTCGCTTGATGAGGTGATTGGGCATGTTCCCATGGTGGCTGGTGGTGGAACCCTTGGGCCGCTGCTTGGTCAGCACGCACTCCGCGCTGGCTTCAAAGCGACCCTGCATACCTGTAACTTGCAGATTTTCGACCCGACTTGGTTCGAACAAGGTGTTTCCTCTTTCCTCATTCAAAAACTAGAATCGCAAATGCGCTACAAGGGCGGCTCCAAAATAAAGGTCGCAACGCGCGCCTACGCCGAGTTCTGTCGTCTTGGTGGCGAGCTTCGGCTGGGAGAGCTTACGCCCGAGTTGTTTCGACGCTACTTGGCCCGCGGCAAGCCGCTGTTGGTGGGTTTGTCGGCAACCTTTCTCTACAGAACAGCACGAGAGTTTGGTCCAAATTGTGATTACGATGACTTGCGTGGTGAGCCTTCGGGGCACTTCGTCGTTTTGACGGGCTTTGATGAAGTCCAAGGTACGGTCACGGTAGCCGATCCTCTGCGGCCCAACCCGATGGCTTCGCTCAATCAAACGTATCAGGTCGATATTCACCGTGTGATAGGAGCCATTTACCTCGGTGTCTTAACGTATGACGGCAACGTGCTTGCGGTTGAGTATGACAAGAATCATTAGGTGATGCGTGATAAAAATCCGGAGATATACACGTAGACATGCTTTCTGAAATATTTCCGCGCGCTCATGAAGTCAATCAAGGTATTTGGAAATAAACCATGTGTCCTTCGGACAATACCATTCCCGACCATCCTTTTCTGCGCAACGAAGGCGTTTTGCCGTCGAGCCTACTAAGCAAGCCAGAAAAACGCGCGAGCCTCATCGTTGTGGAAGATGCCGCTCTATGGCCCGCGCTTAGTCCACGGTGTCAGATGGTGACGGCTCGTGCTTTCTTGGAAGACGAAAGCCTTGGGCGCGGCTCAAGTCGCGTAGTCAACTTGTGCCGGTCCTACCGCTACCAGCGTATCGGTTACTACGTTTCGCTGCTAGCCGAGGCGCGGGGTTTTAAGCCGCTGCCAACGCTTGGCACGCTGCAGGATATCAAGCACACCACGCTTTCGCGTTCGGCCCGCGCCCAGGTTGAGCGATTGGCCAGTCGTGTATGGGGCAAGGCCGCCCGCGGCGATGTGCATAGTCTAGAGGTGACTTTCGGCCAAAGCGACGACGCTAAGGCGGCGGGGCTGGCGCGGCTGCTCTTTCGCACGTTCCCTGCGCCTTTTCTAGTTGCGACCTTTCGCTACGTACCAAGCTCGGAGTCGTGGAGCCTCTGGCGCCTGAGTCCCGAGCTGCGCGAAGTGTTGCCCGTCGCGAGAGAGCGGGTAGCTGAGTGGCTCGGCGCGCCGCGCAGCCCCGGAGCGGGGCCGTCGAGTGGCCGAGGTGCCACGCGCTTTGATCTGGCGATTCTCCGTGACCCCCGGGAGCGGGAGTCGCCTTCGAATGAACGCGCACTCAAATCTTTCGTGCGGGCCGGAGAGCGTCTAGGCCTCGGTGTCGAGATGATAGGCTCAAGTGATTTGCCGCGCATTCCTTCGTTCGATGCGCTCTTGATTCGCCAGACAACCTCTGTGCACCACTATACTTACCGTTTTGCTCAAGCGGCTAAAGGCGCTGGTCTTTTTGTCATCGATGCACCTGAAGATATCGTTCGCTGTTCGAACAAGGTTTACCAGGCTGAACTCTTTCGAAAACATAAGGTGCCGATCCCCCAAACCTGGGTGCTCTCCAAGCCCAAGCTTGGTGCGTTACTTGAGCAGCTTCCATTGCCGTGCGTATTGAAGATGCCTGACTCGAGCTTCTCCGCAGGCGTATTCAAAGTGTCCACGCGTGACGAGTTGACGGAGCGTGCTCGCCAGCTACTGAAGACCTCTGAGCTTGTGGTTGCGCAAGCTTTCGTGCCAACGCCCTTTGATTGGCGTGTTGGAGTCATGGAGGGCGAAGTTCTATTTGTATGTCGCTACCATATGGCACGCAGTCATTGGCAAATAGTTCAGCGGGATGCGTCGGGAAAGAAGCTGCGTGATGGTTTGTTTGAAACGTTGCCCGTGGATTCGGCACCAGATGATGTGAAACGCACTGCATTGGCCGCGACGAGTCTCATTGGAAATGGTTTGTACGGGGTGGATTTGAAGGAAGTAAATGGTCAGGCAATTGTGATTGAAGTCAACGATAACCCAAATATAGATGGTGGAATTGAGGACCACGTGCTTGGTGATGCCTTATACGACCGTATTTTGGAAAAGTTTATTGCGCGCATCACGGCACTGCGCGGACTGCCGGAGCGCGCATGAGTGAAGCGCCAGCGCCTCAGCAACCGCCGCGCACCCTCGACCTCTTTGAAGCGTTCGGCGTTGAGCTTGAGGTTATGATCGTAGACGCTGCAAGCTTAGACGTCGTGCCCCTCGCGGAAAAGCTGCTGCAACGCCCAACGGGGGAGATCGTCTTAGAGGTTGAGCGGGGGCCACTGGCCTGGTCGAATGAACTCGTCTGCCATGTGATTGAACTGAAAACGAACGGCCCAGCGCCTAGCCTCGAGCCTTTGGCGGGCTACTTCGATGCGGGTATTCAGTCCATTCGTCAGCTCGTCGCGCCTTTCGGCGCGACCCTGCTCCCCGGCGGCATGCACCCGTGGATGCGACCCCAAGAACGCGTGCTGTGGCCGCACGGTCAGCGCGAGATTTATCAGGCGTTTGACCGTATCTTTGGCTCGGAAGGGCACGGCTGGTGCAATCTGCAAAGCGTGCACTTAAACCTGCCGTTCGCGAGCGATGAGAGTTTCCGCCGGTTGCACTCCGCCATCCGCATTGTGTTGCCGCTACTGCCGGCACTCGCGGCGGCGTCGCCCTACTGTGAAGGCGTTCACCTGGGTAATCTCGACCAGCGACTTGAGGTGTATGGTACTAATGCAGCTCGATTGCCGACGATCGCAGGTGCCATCATTCCCGACGTCAGTACGTGCGAGGCGAGTTATCGTGAAGCCGTGCTGGCACCGATGTACGCGGAGATCGCTCCTTTTGATCCCGAGGGTATTTTGCAAGAAGAGTGGTTGAATGCCCGCGGTGCGATTGCGCGCTTCGACCGCAACGCCATTGAGATTCGCATCATCGATACTCAGGAGTGTCCGTTGGCAGCGATGGCCATACTGGCGGCAACGGTGGCGTTGTTGCGGGCACTTGTTGAGGAGCGCTTCGCGTCGTTGTCCGCGCAAGAAGAGGTGTGCACCGCGGCGCTCGCGGGGCTCTATCGCCGCGCGCTTCGGGATGGCGATCGGGCGTACATGGAGGGTGGTGACCTGCTTGCGCTCTTCGGCCGCCGGGAACCGGTCGCACTCGGTGCGCTGTGGCGCTCGATGTTCGAGCGCGATGTCGGGACGTTACCGCACTTGGAAGTGCCGAGTTTCGCGGCGGCGCCATTAGACTTGATTCTGCGGGAAGGCCCGCTTGCGCGTCGCCAACTGCGTCAACTCGGCGCGCAGCCAAGTCGAGCAAGGCTCGCGGAGCAGGCGGCAGCGTTGGTTCAGGCTCAGGCTGAGGGTCGCTCGTGGCTACCGGGGGACTTTGGCAGCGGGGTTAGCGAGGCGTGACAGCGATTGTCGAGCGAGATGTGCGGGGACACTGCTTGAACGAAAGGGCAGCGCCGCCTCGAAGGTGTGAGACAAGGTTCAGCCTTGTGCTTTCCTGCGAGCATGCAACCGACCATATTCCCTCAGAACTCGCACGTGATCTGGTCATCGACCAGGAGCGCGCGCGGTCTCACTTCGGTTGGGATCCGGGGGCGCTTGACGTTGCACGCATGCTCGCCCGGTTGACGGGCGCGCCGCTGGTTGCAGGTGGCGTCAACCGTTTGGTCGTGGACCTCAATCGAACGCGTGGTCTTGCGCGGTTCTCAAGCGAGAGCCGGCGCCTTCCGGTGGCCCTGCGGCAGCAACTGATCGCACGCTACTGGGAGCCTCACTGCGAGAGACTCGCGTCGCTGATTCGAGAGCGCGTAGCGCCAGCGCCCGTCGGAAGTGCATTCGCTGAAATTAGCACGACAAGTAGCGCGGGGCCATGGGCACCGCGCAGACAAACCGAAGCGGCCCACGCGGAAGTGTTTCGGTATGAGGCGCGACCGATTGCCAACACGGGGCGCAGGGAAGGCGACATGCCGGTGCTTCACCTCGCCATTCATTCCTTCACGCCCCATCTAAATCGGCAAGAACGGCGAGCAGACATTGCGCTTCTCTACGACCCAAGGCGAAAGCCGGAAGCGGGCCTGTGCCGGCGCTGGGCACGCGCACTGGCAAGAAGCACCACGCTGCGCATCAGGCGCAACTACCCTTATCGCGGCACCAGCGATGGGCTGACCACGTACTTCCGTCGCCATTTTTCCGCAACGGAGTATCTCGGCATTGAGGTAGAGATCAACCAGGCTCTATTCCCTTCCAGCGCTGGGACCGCAGCGAACAGTGAAGCGCTGGCAACGTTCCTATTGGCGTGTCTGGTCGGATAATCTCAACCCACTCAAGCCGATTTGCTGGATGCGTGCCAGGGGGTGTCTGGTGTCGCGTATGCGGCGTTTGTGGCCCGAGCGGCCACGAAGAGTGCGTCGCTGAGCCGGTTGATGAAGCGTTGCAGGTCAGCGTCTTCCGTCGTCAGCGTGAGACGGCTCAAAGTGCGTTCGGCTCGCCGCACGATCGTGCGTGCAAGTTGTAGCTGGGCGGCAGCCGTAGAGCCGCCTGGAAGGATGAAGTTGCGCAGCGGTGGGAGATGGGTGTCTAGGCTATCGATTGTGCGCTCAAGTTCAGCGGTGGTTGCGTCAAGGGAACCGACCTGGTCACGGGTTGCGCCGGCGAGCCGCGCGCCGCAGCTAAAAAGCGCGGACTGGGCCGTGCGCAGCAGCTCCCGAATGTCTACAACAAGGCGGTGCATCGCCTCGGTTTCAAGGAATGTAGCCGAGCGGTACGCCTGGGAAAATGAGCTCGATTCACCCATCATGTCGGCATGTTGGCCTGTGGCGTCGTTCGGTGCGCCGGGCGTCTGCGTAGTCAGCGTGGCGAGGGCTAGTCCGATGGCTGCATTGCTCTCGTCAAGGTCGCCCAGCGCCGCAAAGATGCCCGCGTTCTTGCGTTTACGCTTGCCGCGAAAATCGCGCGTGGTGCCGTCGTCTCCGGCTTTGGTGTAAATCTTCAAAGGCGGTCTCCGTAGCCCGCGAGAAACGTGGCAGCGTCCATGCTGCTTTTGCCGGGAACTTGGACACGCTCGAGACGCAGTACTTTGCCGTCGGGCGTATCGAGATACAGCCGTTTTTGTTGCCGTCGCAACGTAGCGTTCGGTGGCGGCTCGGGTAGCCGCTGCGGGCAAGGTACTGCTGCTAGCACTTTGAGGCGCTGCCCCTGCCAAGGCAGTGATGCCCCGGGAATCGGGCTCAGGGCACGAATCAGGCGTTCGATGATAGCGCCATCGCGCTGTCGTTCGATGTAGCCTAACGACTTATCGAACTTGGGTGCGTAGGTGGCGCGCGCGTCGTCCTGCGCCTGTGCCTGCCAGCGGCCAGCCACCCATTGCGGTGCCACCTCTACGGTGAGTGCAGCACCGAGCCGCGCCAGCGCGTCGAGGGCAGTCCCCGTATCCCAACCGGCCGTGTCTCCAGGCGTTGCGCCGCGTTGTGGCACTGATCCGAGGTCGGTCGGTGGATGCGCGGGCAGAGCGCGTTGAGCGAGGACAGGGCCCGTATCCATGCCGGCTTCCATCTGCATCAGCGATACGCCAAGCTCCGCATCACCCGCAAGGATGGCGTGGGGAACGGGGGCCGCCCCGCGCCAGCGAGGCAGAAGCGAAGCGTGCACGTTTAGGCAGCCTGCCTTGGGCCATGCCAGCAGGTGCGGGCGCAGAATCTGACCAAACGCCGCAACGACCGCGAGGTCGATGGGCCCAAGCGCCTCGAGGGCGTGCCATGTCTCGGGTGTGTTGATGTTTTCCGGCTGAAGTACGGGCAGCCCATGGGTGCTTGCAGCGATCTTGACTGGCGAGGGTGTCAGGCGCTGTCCGCGCCCCGCGGGCCTGTCCGGTTGGGTCAGGATCCCCTGCAGCGCGAAGGTCCCGTCTGCCACTAGAGCTTCCAGCGTCGGCACGGCGAAAGACGGCGTGCCCATGAAGACAACACGTATCGTCATGCTTCGGCCGAGACCACGCCCAGACACTGGGAGTCTGGCTGGAAGTTATTCGCTTTTCCGCGCGATCGCTGCACGCACCATGAGGTGTCATCTGCGATCGCGAATATCGATTCCCACTCTCGGCGTCTGGTGTTCACGGTCGCTCCTCGGCGTTAAGTCGGGAGGCTGCCGTCTCGAGCACCAGATGACGCTCAAAGATGTTCCCTATTTTATCGGTGCGATGGCGACCGAGACGGTGAGGTTGCCCTCCAAACTCCCTCAGGCGTTTAAAACACCAGACGCCTAGATCCGAGTGCCCACCCGCGTGTCGCGCCGCGGGCTGTGGCGCAGGCATATGCCCTAAGCCTGCCCCAAGGCGCTTTCGGGCGTGGGTGCTTGAGCGCAGTGGCCCAAGTGACCCGTTTAAGTGCGCAGCCCGCTCCTGGGCGCGTCGGCATGAGCGCACAGGGGGCATCAGCGACATCCCTCGAGAGCACGTCGACCAGTTTGTGCAGCCTTTTCCATGCGTCGATGGAGCATGCGTTTGCGCAAGACGCCGATACGGTCGATCATCAGCTTGCCGTCGAGGTGATCGCCTTCGTGTTGGATGGCGATCGCGAGCAATCCGTCGGCTTCAAGCTCGAAAGGCTCGCCGCTTGCGTCCTGAGCGCGGACCCGAACCCACTCGGCGCGCTTGATCTCTTCCCGCGCGCCTGGAAAGCTGAGGCATCCTTCGTCCCAGTCGATTTCACCGCGGCTCTCGATAATCTCTGGGTTCACGAACACGCGTAATTGGCTCGGTGTGTTCTCTCCCGCGGCGACATCGATGATATAAAGGCGGTGCGAGACACCGACCTGCGGAGCTGCCAAGCCGACGCCTGGTGCCGCGTACATCGTCTCCGCCATGTCATCGACAAGCTTGGCAAGCGCGGAGTCAAACGCGGTAACGGTCCGGCCGGGATTCCGTAGGCGCGGGTCGGGATAACGCAAGATTTCCAGTACAGTCACGAAGGTACTTTAGCCCGCCGCCTTAGCGCAGCCAAGTCTCACTCGAATCTCTTCAGGCAAAGGTTTCTGCGCGCGTGCCGCGTCAGCACTCAGGCATCCTAAAAACGATGAAGAAATAGGTTGAGCGAGTCTGGCCGCCGCGTTCGCGCGGACGTGAGTTGGAGCGTCCCGAGTTGTACCGGGGATACGGCCGTTGCGGGCCAAGGGGCATGCAGGCATGCCCCTTGGCGCCTCCCCAGACGCAGCGCCCAAGCTGCCGAACCCCTCAACTGCGGGAGGGCGCGCCTCCAGCGCGCCCTCCTCCGCGGCCAAGGGCCCTTCCCGGTCGCCTCCGGACACCGCGTTGACGCGTGCGGTGGGTTGCAAGCGGTTAACGTAGGTCTGTGGTCGGTCACGCGTTGGCTAGAGGCTATTCATCGGGTCGATATCCAGACTGAGCCGCAAGGGAGGACGGACTGCAGGCATATGCGTCAGAGCCGATTTCAGCACCTGGCGTAGTACCGTTCGCTCTGGCGCACTTAGGAGTAGTCGGAAGCGAAAGCGGGCGCGTAGGCGAAAGATGGCGGCTGGTGCAGGGCCGCGCAGCAGGCATTTGCCCTGGTGTGTCGCGGGGTGCCTGCGGATAAGCGCCGCGAGTGCTTCAGCGAAGTGCTCGGCTTCCTCAGCATCTGGACTTGAAACGCCCAAGGTGGCTGCGCGGGCGAAAGGAGGGTAGCCAAGGACCGTGCGTGCTTCGCGCTCGAGCGATCGAAAGCGCTCGACGGCACCGCTAATGCAGGTTTGCACCACGGGATGTTCGGGCTGGTAGGTTTGCAGCAAGACGCGCCCCGGGCTCTCGGCGCGACCGGCTCTGCCAGCTACCTGAAAGATGGTTTGGAGTGCGCGCTCGCCGGCCCGAAAATCCGGCTGGTGGAATGCGAGATCTGCGTGGATAATACCCACCAAAGTGACCGTGGGTATGTCGTGTCCTTTGGCAACCATTTGGGTGCCGACGAGCACGTCCGCTTCGCGATTGCGAAAGGCTTTAAGGATGCGCTCGCTTGCGCCACGGGTGCTGGTTGCGTCGCGGTCGAGGCGCAGCAAGCGCCAGTCCGGGAAGGCACGCTGCAGGTCGGCACTTACGCGTTCGGTTCCTAGTCCCTTGGTGGAGAGCTCCGGGTGCTGGCACTTTGGGCAGGCGCCAAGGCCGCTCTCCCGATAGCCGCAGTAATGGCATAGCAGTACTTGCTCTTGCCCGTGCCAGGTCAGTGCGACTGAGCATGCTGGGCACTCGCGCAGTGTTCCGCAGGCGAGGCATTGCGCGGCGCTGGCGGTGCCCCGCCGGTTCAGGAAGAGAATAGCCTGCTCGCCACGACCGACGGTGTCTTTCAGCGCGCGTTCGAGCTCGGGGGAGAGCCATTCGATGCGCGCGGGACCGGTGGAACCGGTTCTACGATCGATCACTTCGATGGAGGGCGGCAGCAGGCCACTGATGCGCCGCGTCAGGTGCAGGTGGGAGAGGCTGCCTTTACGGGCGAGCTCTAAGCTTTCGAGGGATGGCGTAGCGCTGCCGAGCACACAAAGCGCACCGTGGCGTGCCGCGCGGAGCAGCGCGAGGTCGCGCGCATGGTAGCGAAAGCCTTCCTCCTGTTTGTAGGAGCTGTCGTGCTCTTCATCGACGACAATCAGGCCGAGGTTGCGCAGGGGCGCGAACAACGCGCTGCGCGCGCCCAGCGCTACGCGGCAATGTTCCCTGCGCAAGGCGAGTTGGTGCAGCAGCCTTTCGCGTGCGGTCACTTCGGAATGGAATACGGCAATGGGCTCACCGAGTCCCTGACGGAATCGTTCAAGGAGTTGGGGGGTGAGGGCGATTTCCGGGACCAACACCAGAACGCTTCGTTTTTTGGCCAGTGCCTCGCGTGCGAGGGTCAGGTAGACCTCCGTCTTACCCGAGCCTGTGACGCCTTCGAGCAAGGTGCCTCCGGGTGCATCCGCTTTCAGTATCTTCGTGACCGCTGCCCGTTGTTCCCCGGTCAGGCGATGGGCTTCGTGTTCACCTCGGCCAGGGATATGCCTGTGGGTATCGCGCGCGACTGACTCGTCGGCGAACGCTTGGGTGACCGAAGGGGTACCGGGGTGGGGTGGGTACAGACTGGGCGAGGAGATAGCTTGTTCGGCTGCGCTAACTTCCCACTCATCCGGCCGAGGTGTGGCGGCGGTAAGCAGGCCTTCGCGCCGCAGCCGTGCGAGCGCGGTTGCCTTGATGCCGTGTTCGTTGACCAGCGTTGAGGTCGGCAGGGGCCCCAGCCGACCTAGCAGTTCCAGTAGCCTTAGCGTTTCAGCATGCCGCCGTACCGGTGCACGCGTTGGGTTCGTCACCGATTCCTTCACGGGCAGCGCTGCCACATCGAGTGCAAGCGCTTTGATGGCTTGCGCGTCATGTTCGGTTGAGGGAATCTCACTTGAAATAGCGGCGGAACCTCGTTGCTCGAGTCGTGCCGCGTCGGCGAGCGCCCAGAGCGTCTCGCGGCCGGATAGCGCGGGCTCGGCATGGCGGCTGATCCAAGTAGGGGGCAGCGGCGGAGACAAGTGTTCGAGGGCTTCGCGACAGACTACGGGTGCCGCTGTCGCGAGCACTTCGCCGATAGGGTGTAGATAATAGTCGGCAGCGGTCAGCAGCCACTGTAGCGTGATCCGGTCGAAGGCCGGGGTCTCATCTAAGAGGCCGATGATCTCGCGCGTTTTACCGGATTTTGGCGGCGCAGTTGGCGTTCCAATGATGGTGCCCACGGCAAAGTTGCGCCGCAGAGGCACCACCACGCGCCTGCCTAAGAGTGTGTCGGGGCGAGTCCGCTCATCGACCGTCAGGCTGTAGGTCAGAGGATGCCTCAGTGGCAAGGGAACCGCGACGTCGACGAAGTGCACGCAACGTGAGCCTACCACGTGGGCACGGCCAGGTGCCGCTAGACGGATCACGCGCCCTAGGCGAGCTGAGCGCTGTGCATCGAGCTGGCAGATGAGTAGGCGTGTCTGGCGCTTGAACCTGAGCCAGCCGTGCGGCATAGCCGAACATCCCGCGCGCTCACAAAGTGCGTGGCTGTGGGCGCGCACGCCTCCACTATTCCAGCAAAACGCTGCTCGCTCGATAGTACAACCATAAGCGTCTGGGTGACCGGGACGCGCTGTCCTGCGCGAGCGAGCCGCAGCCGGAGGGTGTTGATGTCCCCTGCGCCGCTGGCCGTTCCAAGCACCGGCGGGGCGCCGGCTTCTTCCTGGTACCTGCCTTTTCAGCAGGCGCAAGATCAGTCATTCTAATCAGGTGGAAGGGGTTTTAGAGCGATTGCCGGTTCCGACCGAGGCGGAACGTGCGCCGCGCGCGGATCTGCCTGCAGACCACGCATATCCAAGTACGGGTGTGTGCCCGCGTGGCGAAAGACCGCCTCCTGACGCGCGTGCGCCGCTGGGTGTGCGCGACTGCGCTAGAAACTCGGCCGTCGCCGAGGACAGCGCTAGCTTGCCTGAATGCGTGAGCCCCTGGGGCCCGCTCATGGTCGGCTTGGCAGCGCTCCTCGGACTCGCTGTATCTGCCTGGCATGGCCTCAACAACGCGGCGATCCCAACGCAGACGGAAAGCTACCAAGCGACCGCGTCTCGGGTCGATGACCAGTGGTTGGGGCCCGCCGACAGGCTGGCATTTGAAGCGACGCGCGCTGATGCAGGAACCCCCGCGCCACTGCCGCTAGCGGCGGGGCTCGCTCCGTGGTTGGCCGATAGAACACGTCGGGAGTGACGCGTGCTAGCGCGTGGACAAAGGAAGCGGTGCGCGTGAACGCCGGCGCCTTGAATGAGCAGCCACCTGTAGCTCACGCCACCTGGGAGACTTTAGGTGCCAGACTCCTAGGCGCGGCGTTTGCGTCGGACGCGTGGGGCGCTGCGGTTGAGTGGGGTGAACATGTGGGCGGCGCTGTAGCGCTCGCTCACATAACGGCAGACGCCAGACACCAGGAGCAGTCCGGCTAGTGCAGCAAACCACTCGACCACGGTGGCATTGCGGGCACCTAGCAATGCGCTGCCGGTCACGACTACCGCCGCGGCGAGCACGATATCGACAGCGCGATGCATGCGAGCGACACGCACCGAGTGGGCCCTAACGATGCGAGCGATCGCTGCCTTTAGGCGGGTATCGCTGAGTCGTTGCCAGCCAGTACCCACGCGACGTCGACTGAGCCATGCGCCTAGCAGGCCTAGCGTTAGCAGTCCGAGCGCTACCTGCACACAGTGGATGCCCTCAGGCGCCCTCAGCGCGAGCGACGCTTCCATCAGACCGAACCAGGCGTGTCGAGTGATCACGGCCGCGACGCATGCAGCGAAGAGCAGGAACGTGCTCCGTACCCAGTTCAGCCACGTTTGGCTGCGCAGCGCGGTGGGCTGCCCGCGCAGCCAGCGCAACGCGCGCATTTGGGGCTCTTCCGGAATGCTCACTGTTTCGGGACCCTACACGATGGGCAGGCATGCTCAACTGGATGCCCACGCTGAGACGCTTGGCGCGGCCCTTCATTTCTAGGAGCCTGGTGCTCACGGCTTATCTTCGTGATTTCCGACGGGACGCCGCCGTCTGGGGCGCCGTTTTGCGCGCGGACTTGCCCCACCGTGTCTCGGTTCGCTGGTCCTTGAGACAACGAGATCCGCGCTCCGAAACCCCGCGGGGGCGTTAAATGCGTCATCGGTTTTGCGGGCGGGGTGCGCGGCAGGCCGGCCTAGCAGCGGGTTGCCTCCACGATGTCGTCGAAGCCGTTCAATGCTGGGCACCTAAGCTCGTGCATGCTGTGCTGCACGCGATGGCCGGCTGCCGTCGCTTGTGGCGTTTGCGTCGCTCGCTCCGGTGTCGCGCCCGCCTGCTCGCATGAGTTCGGCGACTTGAGCGTGGGCGTCGCGGTACACTTGGTCGACGCGCTTGAGGGCCTCCTTGAGCGAAGTCAGTTCCTCGTTCGCCTTGCCGAGCGCGGTCGCGCGTTCTGCGAGGACCTGGTCCTGTTCCGAGCGTGTTCGCTCCAACGTGGCGTTCGCGTCTCGCAGGGTGTCATGCTCTTTCGTGAGTTGTTCGACTGTACTCGAGAGTTCGGTGTTTTGTGCGTCGAGTTCACCCACGCGCTGCATGAGTGTGGCAACGTTGTTTTGCAGCTCGCTTTCGCTCTGCGTCTTGGCTTCAAGAGCTGCGCTCAGCCGCGCACCCTCTGCCAGCAGTGCCTCGGTGCGCTCGTTGAGGGAGCGCTGCTGTTCCTCCCAACTCCCTTTGGCTTTTTCAAGCACGAGCAAGCGTTCTTGCTGCTCGATGAGCTCACGGTCGCGTTCGGATATTGCCTGGTGAAATGCAAGTGTTTCCTTGGTTTTTTCGTGAAGCTTGGTTCGTAGATCAACGACCTGCTGGGTCTCACTTGCTTCACTCGCTTGAGCGGACCGCACAGTCTCAAGCCCTTCTTCCAGAGCACGTATCTTTTCTGCGCTTGCGCTTCGTTCGCGGGCGAGCAGCTCGCGCTCTTTGGCCACCGCCGCTTGCAGCGCATCGCGCTCCGCAAGCACTTCGTGCAGTCGTTCTTCAAGCGCCATGACGTCTGGATGAGCGGCTGGCACACTTGAGATGTGCACCGGCACCTCTGCAACCGGCGCGGCCTGCTCTTGCTTCTCTGCGGCTGACCCCGGTGTCTTGAATGCGCGCGGCGCGTCAGGGTGGGCTGACGTCGCCCCAGAAGCGGATGCGCCGCCAGATTCGAGATCTGTAGGTAGGGGGGCGTCCTGCGGTATCACGACGGGTTCCTCGCGGGTGCTACTGCGCCGCGCGTCTTCGCGACTGTCCGCTTGGGCGCGGGCCTCGCGCGCAGGTAACGGCAAGGGGTCGCGTGTCACGTTGCGCTTGCTGCCGCTTGTTCCCGTGGGATTCTGAGCGTTCGCACGAACGGTGCTTTCCTCCGCATCGACGAGTGGTGCTGCTGAGGCGGCGGGGCGGTCGGTCTGAATTGCATCGTCGACGGCATCATCGCCATCGAGGGAGATATCAACGGCCTCGCTTTCCGAGCTACGCCGCTGACCAGCGATCTCTTCGATGTCAACCGTGCGCAACTCTTCGGCGAACTCATCGTCGTCGCTGCCTGTCAAATCGAGGTTGAGGCATTCGTCTTCTATGGGAAAGAGGCTCTCCTCGCTAGCGGCCTGTAAGTTTACCAGGTGGCCGATTTGAGCCATAATTGAATCAAAGGGAGAGGGCTTCCTGATATAAGCTTCGGCGCGAGTCCGCAATTTTTGGTGTTGTGCGAAGACGGTATCAGCGTCCGCATCAGATGAAGTCAGCACCAGAGGTACAGCGCTGAGACGCGTGTCTCGCTTAAACTCTTTGCAGAGAAGAAAACCGTTTGCTTCCTTGAGTTCAGCCGACAGAAAGATAAGGTCCGGGGCGATACCTTTCGCCTTTTCGAGCGCATTGTGGCCCTCGGTTACAATATGTACCGTGGCGCCAATGCGTCCAAAGCCGTACTGCACTTCTTTGGCGAACGCAGGGTCGCTCTCGAAGACCAAGATCGTTTGGCTCATTTACTTTTTCCTCGACCGCTGCGGCCCGCTTCGGGCGCGCGCCACCTAACGCATGGAGTCCACCGGCGCGGTGCACGCTGGTAACCCCATCACACTATCACGGTAGACTTCCGGCTTTACCGCTGTCAACGACTCTCGCCTTGGAGGCGCAGACGAACTATTTATTACAGTGCTTGCCTCCGTGTCGCTCGCGTCTCAACGTGCGCCATATGGGTAACGTTAATTTGCGGAATAAATGGGCGCTTGTTACCGGAGCAAGTAGCGGTTTGGGCGTGGATTTCGCGGATATACTTGCAGGTCGCGGTGCGAATGTCGTTCTGATCGCTCGGCGTGCACATAAACTCGAAGCCGTGGCCGAAGGTTTGCGGCAGCGCCACGGTGTGGAGGTCAATGTGATCGCACTTGACCTCGGCGCGCCGGGAGCGGTGCCGGCGCTGCTTGGGCAGCTAGATGCCGCTGGCGTGAGCCCCACGGTGCTCATCAATAATGCCGGGGTGGGTGCTCACGGCGCCTTTGCCGACTCGGAGTGGGCGCGTGTCCACGCCATGCTGCAGCTTAATATCGTCACGTTAACCGAGCTCACCCACGCCTTGCTGCCGGTGATGCGCGCCGCGGGCGAGGGGTACGTGCTTCAGGTAGGCAGCCTCGCCGCCTTTCAGGCATGTCCCTACAGTGCGGCTTACGCCGCGACCAAAGCGTACGTTCTCAGTTTGGGTGAGGCGCTCAACTTTGAGCTAAGGGATGCCGGTATCAAGGTGGCCGTACTGAACCCCGGGATTACCGAAACCGAATTCTTCGACGTTTCCGGCCACAACCTAACCAAGTGGCTAGAGCGTGTCATGATGAAGAGCCGCCCTGTGGCAGAAGCCGGGATAGCGGCCCTCTTCGCGGGTGATGCCTCCGTGGTTGCGGGCACCCTTAATAAGGCCACCGCGCTTCTCAATCGGGTCCTACCTCGCCGCACTGTCGTCGCTACCGCTGCGCGCTACAACCGCGCAAACTAGCCGCACTTTGGCACGGCGCCTGACTGTCGCGCGGCCGCCGCGAGGCGTCGCGGTGTAGGTCGATACATCCGTGCTGCGGCGCAGGTTTGGATTGCTCGCATTAGCGGTTTGTGTGCGTGCCGAAGCTAGCGACGAGAGGAGCCGCTAGGGCGGTGGTCCAGTGCTCGAAGCTTTTCCAGTCCGCGGGGTGTTCCACGAGGCGTCTCAGGTCCTCAATCCAGGGTTTGGCGCCGTAGACTAAGCGAAAGTCGGGGTCGTCGAGCGAACTTGGGCTGCTCGCGCCGGCGTCACTGGGTTGAGCACGCTCGAGGGCGTCGCGAGCGGGGGCGCCTTTCGCGCGATCGGTTGCAAATTTAAAGGATATGTCGGGGATAAAGAGGGCGTCGCCGCTGCGCGCCGCGGCGTCTAGTGACCAGAAGACGCTTAGGTCTGGGACATCGTCGATGCAGGTTAGACGGGGCTCCCCCGCATCTGTGAGACTTACTATCCATGTCTCGACGGGCGCTTCCAGAGCGGCCTTCGCCCAAGCATGCTGCGTCGCCGCGCGAAGACAAGCATTCGGGCCTGCCTTGCTTCTGAAGGCGAATACTAGCTGGCAAGTCTGACCGCGGCGACGCCAGAGGCGTACGCGCCCTGTGCCCGGTTGCGCCACGGTTTGACCGCTAGCTAGTGAGGCAGTGACGGGGCCGGCCACTCCCTGGGGCGCGTGCCAGTAAGCCAGGTTGAGCGTGTGGAACTCGGGCTGAGTGAAGCCATCGGTCCGCGCGGCATCAAGCAGTGCGCGGCACTGCTGCAATGCCGCCGTGACATGCCAGCGGCCAAGTGCTCCCGGTGGCAGTTCACCGGCGGCTCGCAACTCAAAGAGCGCTGACTCGATGGCGCTATCGGTGACCAATGCTTCGAGGAGCGCCGCCCGCACTTTGTAGCGGGCGAGGCCTTGGGCGAGGGCGCTTTCGTCGAGTGTGCTGCGGCCCAATCGTGGCGCAGCGGCGGCCCCATGTACGTAGCGCAGCGTGGTTCGCCAGGGCGCCAACACCGAACGTTGGAGCGCTTCGAGGTCGAGGGTGCGGTTCCGATGCGTGAGGGCGGGAGTGGTTGCGGCCGCCGCGTGCTCTCGCGGGGGCAGCGCAGCCGCTGCGGTGGGATAATGAAACGATTGCGCCAGTGCGGCATGTGCCAGACTAAAGGTGCACTTTGCGCCCGTCGCGTAGGCGACAGCAGTGGGTTGCAGCGGGTGCAGAAACTCCCAGGGAGGTGCCGCGCCTGGCAAAGCGGGCGCCCGACTCGTGCTGTCATCCGCGGTGGGTTCAAGACGGGGCGCGGCCGGTACTCCACCGTCGAAGCCGGTGATTTGGTATAAGGTGTGGCCAAGGGAGACGGTTAGCGGCGAGGGGTTCTGTGGCTGAGCGGTGCTCGGGTCTTGGGCGGTGTAGAAAACCCAGAAGGCGTCGCGGGCGGAGAGGACGGACTCCAGGAAGACGTGCTGGTCTTCGAGGCGAGTGGACCTATCGCCGGCGCGCGGCTGAGCGGCGGCAAGGTCGTAGGCCGGTCGTTGACCTATCCGCGGAAACGAGCCCTCGCCAAGACCGAGAAAAGCCACGACGCGAAAGGGTAGCGAGCGCATGGGCACGGGCTCGCAGAACGTGATGCCGCCGCGCAAGAGGCCGCCCAAGTCGCGCTCGTTGCCCAACATGTGCTCGAACCAGGCGCGGAACGCCGCAAGGCTGAGCGGTTGTCCGGGCGTGTGCGGTGGCGGTGCGTTGCCGGTTGGCATGTCTCCCTCAGACTGCGCCGCAGCAAGCGCACGGAGCAGGCGCTCCCGTGCGGCGGTCGGCAGCAGCCATGCTCGGAGCAGCGTTGCCCAGTCCTCACACCACCGCGTCAAGGGCCGCGGTCCAGCGCTGGAGAGCGCGCGCACGTCGGCATGGGCTTGCGCCAGCCGCAGAACCCACGTTGCGCTCTCGCCCTCGACGGCGTCACAGGCTTGGGTGAACGCGTCTGCTGCGAATGGGTCCCCTGCGTAGGCGTCCGGGCGCTCCCAGCCCAGGCGTGCCCCAGGGGCCATCCAGCCCAGTATCAGGCGGTCAAGAGTGGCTAGCAGCGTACCCTCCGTCCGCGGTACGCCCAGGCTTGCCGCGCGCTGTGAGGCATCGAGACCGACGCGCATCCCCGCCCCTTCGAGCAGTTCGAAAAGCCCTTCGGCCTCGGTGCCGGTCAGGGCGTAGGGCTCGCTGAGCCCCGGTAGCAACAAAAGGTCGAGGAAGGCTTCGGGGGTAGCGGCCTCGGTCAAGAGCGAGAAGAGCTGACGACAGAAGACAAGGGCTGGATCCGAATAGAGCCGACTGCGGTCCGCCAAGGTCGCGGGCAGGCGCAAGCTTCGCGGCGCTGGGCCCGCCTCATCATCTGGTTCGTCGTCGACTAGCGCAAAGGTGCTAGCGATGGCGGCGGTGTAGTCGTCGAGTCTCGGCACAAGTACCAGGACGTCCTCGGGCGTGAGCGTGTCGTCACTTGCGAACCGCGCCGCGAGGCGGTCAAACAGTGCCTCAATCTCGCGCAACGGACCGCCACAGCCGTGAATCTCAACGCTTCCATCTCCCGCGTACGCTGCGCAAGGTGCCAGCCGCGAGACGCTCGCGTCAAAAAGGCTCCGCTGTAGCGCGCCCAGTAGATGTTCCGCAGGCGGTTCGGCGAAGTGGTCGGCTTGCTGGTAAGTGAGCTCTTCGAGCAGTCCCTGGAATTGCCGTCCTAGGGTGCCGGCGTAGAGCAGCAATTCCGGGACATCGTCATCGGCGAAGCGTGCGAGCTCGCCCATGGCTTGACGCAACTCGGTGTCAGGGGCCGCCGTGGGTTCGCCTGGATCACTGGCGTTGTCCGAGGCGCCCGACAGCGTTTCAGGTAGCAGCCCTGCCGCGAGCCGCGCCAAAGCTAGGCGCTCGCTTGCAGAAAGCGTCTGAGTGCGGGGCCTGAGATCCGCGACGTATTCGGGAGAGGGCGCGAGTACGAAGAGGTGTACCGGTCGGCGTTCGGCTTCGGCCTCCAGGACCCGCAGGAAAAAAGGCGGCAAGCTTGCGAAGCCGAAGAGCAGGAGTGGTTCGCGGGAGATTCCTGCGCGCTGGAGGTGAGCTGAGCGGCTCCAGGTGCGCAGGTTGACGATGGCGCGCCCTGCGGCG
>SLQV01000185.1 GCA_007131285.1 Myxococcales bacterium | reverse complement strand
CTGCGCCTCCTTCTCGGCCTGGAACAATGTCTCGAGACGACCGGCGGCATCCAGAGCGCGTTGATCCATCCCTGCTAAACTTGATTCTAGCCGTGCCTTCTGGGCCTCTGCCTGGGCAAGGGCGACACGAAGCTGACGCACTTCATGCTCGGACTGACGCGCGCTGCGCGTCGCATCCTCCGTTGCCTGCGCGCCGCTCGCCACCGCGCGCTCCAGCGTCTCCGCTTCCAGGATGAGCGCCTCCGCCGCACCATCAAGCCGCTTCAACTCCTCGATAAGCGCCCCTCGCTCTGCGCTTAGCGTGGTCAGCTCCCGGGTCGCCAGGGCTTCTTTTTCGCCCAGGCCCGCAAGGCGCTCTTGACTCTGAAGCGCCTCGGTTTCCGCCATACGGGCCTGGCTCTCGCTCTCGAAAAGCTGACGCGCCAAGCCATCGACGGCGACTTCTTGCTCGGTGAGACGGGTGCGTAGAGCTTCGAGATGCGCCTCCACCTGCACGAGACTGCGTTCGCCATCCTCTACCTGCTGCCGCAGCGCATTTGACTGCGTATGCAGAAACCTACCGCGGGTTTCAAGCTCGAAGAAACGCGTCGTACCGACCCACAGCTCAAGATCACGCAGCTCGGCCTTGAGGGCTCGGTAGCGCTCGGCTTTCTGAGCTTGGCGCTTAAGGTGACCGAGGCCGCGCTCGATCTCGCTGATGATATCTCCAACGCGCTGTAGATTCGCTGTGGTCTGCGCCATTTTGCGCTCAGCCGCTTGCTTGCGCGCCTTGAACTTGGTGATGCCGGCCGCCTCCTCAATCATCTGGCGTCGGTCCTCGGATTTCGAAGATACGATAAGACCAATGCGCCCCTGCTCGATGACGGAGTACGCGCGTTTGCCAACGCCCGTCCCAAGGAAAAGGTTAGTGATATCAAGCAGCCGAACCGGCGTTTTATTGATGTAGTAGTCGCTGCGCCCGCTGCGATCGAGGCGCCGCGCCACGGATATTTCCGCGTAATCGGCGAAATCCGGCGGGGCCAAGCCCTGACTATTATCGAAGGTGGCGGTGACCTCGGCAAAGGCGTGCGGACCGCGGACCTGAGAGCCGCCAAAGATAACGTCTTCCATCTGACGCGCCCGCAACCGTCCGGGAGACTGCTCCCCCATCACCCAGCGCAACGCATCGATTACATTGGATTTTCCGCAACCATTCGGCCCCACCACACCCACCACATCCCTATCGAAATGCAGCACCGTGCGGTCCACAAAAGACTTAAACCCAATAATTTCGAGCTTGCGAATCTTCAACGGTTGCGCTGCCTTCCCAACTCAGGCTCCTGCCCGAAGGGCTTCAAGTTGGCCGGGAGACATAGCCTCGACTCGCGGCGCTCGCACGGCGTCTGCCAAAGCATTTGGTGCGGGACGCTAGACCCGGAGGCACTAAGGGCACGCGCCGCAGATCAGGACGCTAGTCTTCATCATCGGCGGTTAGCGAATCTGGCCTCGCGCGAGCGCGCAATGGCCCGGGTGGTAGGGTGGGAGCCGCGGGCAGCGATGCCCGCGAGGTCAGAAACTCCAGATACGTGATGGCACCGGGAATCTGAGAGGCGCGCAGTAGATCGACGAGTTGGTGCAGGCGATGGCGCAGAACCATGTCTTCCGCGCGCATCCCCGTTCCAGGTGTGCTTTGGTCGAGGCCCGACCCCGCTCGCAGACCTGCGGCGACCGTCGCTTCCTGCGTCACAGCCGCCGTGCCTACGCCCACCGGATCTGACCCGGGCGCTTCGAGGGCAGGCCCGTCGTCGACAGGACGCGGCGCGAGCTTCAGCGGCGGCGCCTGGGCCGCGCGGGCTTCGGCGGCGCGGGCGGCGAAGCGCTCTAGTACAGCTTCACGGGGCTTGGTTTCAATATCATGCGCCTTGAGCCAGGCTTGAATGCAGGTCTGGATGCGCTCCGAGCGGTACGCGAACCAACGCTCACGCGCCAAGGGCTGCTGCATCAACGCGTCTTTAAAGCGGCGAAAGGCGCCCTTGCCATCAATACAGGCAGCGAGCTTGCGTCGCAGCGGCTCCTCCTCGATCGCTTCGATGAAGCTCTCCATCCAACGGTACTGTTGGCGCGATGAGACCGGTTCGATATGGAGGTAAAGCGGATCAGCGACTACCTTCTGCAACATCACTGGGTCTGCGAGCCCGTCGACAGCACGCAGCACCTCTCCTGTCTCGATGTGCAGGTAGGACTTGACGTTGGCTGCGTTGTTCTCGAAGGCGTCTTCGAGTGCCTCCCAAGCCACCGGCACGCGCCGCGGCGATGTCACTTCTTCAATCACGCTCTCCTGAGTCTAACGCAAAGTGACGCCGCTGACGATCCCGAGTTACAGCGGCCACCTCCGCCACGGCCAAAGCGTGATCCTTCACAGGCGCTGCAGATGCTTAGCCAGACCAGCTCGCGTTCATCGAGACACTGTCCGGATGCCCGTGCCCCCGCACGGAACTGTGCCGCACACGCCTGCTGGAACTTGGCAGCCAGCCAAGCTTCACCCATTTTTTCATTGTGTAAGATGGCCGGCGGTCACGCCTTCGCCGGCAGCGACGCGCGCCCGAATGCCAGGTCGACCGCGCAGGGACCGAGAAAATGGGGAGCATGTTCGCCGAGGTCTTGAATAGGTCGATCTGCCACCGGCGCTGCCCGCTAGACCGACGGGATATTCAGGGCACCGCGGGCCTAGAGCGGTGCCGTTCGGCTGACCGCTTCGTGCCAGCGTTCCAGAGCCGCGCGTCGCGGTGCGGCATCGCCTGTGGGTTCGAACGTCGTGTCCACGGGATTGAGGGCGCGCAATTCGTCGACGTGGCTCCACACGCCCGCACCGAGACCCGCAAGATAGACCGCACCCAGTGCCGTCGTCTCGATATTACGCGGACGTTCGACGACTTTTCCCAGGCAATCCGCTTGTATCTGTAGCAGCAGGTTGTTTTCAGACGCACCACCATCGACGCGCAAGGTCGCGAGCGGGACGCCTGCATCGGCCTCAATTGCTGAGCAAAGATCGACGATCTGCCAAGCAATACCCTCGAGGGTAGCCCGTGCGATATGCGCTTTCGTCGAACCCCGCGTCAGCCCGGCAATAATTCCACGTGCATCCGGCTGCCAGTGAGGCGAACCGAGCCCTGCGAGCGCAGGCACAAATACCACCCCGTCACTGGACTCGACCTCACGCGCAAGCGCCTCAACCTCTGCGGATTCGCTGATGATACCTAGAGCGTCGCGCAGCCACTGTACCGCCGCACCCGCAACAAACGCGCTGCCCTCAAGCGCGTACGTGACTTCATCACCCACCTGCCAGGCGATAGTAGAGAGGAGACGGTGTTCTGAAGGCTTCGGCTGGGGACCTACATTCTTAAGCAGAAATGCTCCGGTGCCATAGGTGCATTTCGCTGCGCCAGGGTCGAAGCAGCCTTGGCCAAAAAGCGCTGCGTTCTGGTCACCCGCCATACCCGTGATGGGGGTGCCATCCGGCAATCCAGGCACGCCCTTCGTGACACCCATAGACCCTGACGAAGGGACGACGTCTGGCAGCAGCGCCATCGGCACATCGAGGGCAGCAGCGAGGTCGCTGTCCCAGGACCGCGTATGAATATTGTAAAGCATCGTGCGCGAGGCGTTGGAAGGATCGGTTACGTGGCGCGCGCCTGCCGTGAGCTTGTGGACCATGAAAGCATCCACCGTACCGAATGCGATTTCGCCCGCAGCAGCGCGGGCATGCAGGCCATTTTCTCGCAGCAACCACGCTAGCTTGGTGCCGCTAAAGTAAGGGTCCACCACCAGGCCAGCGCGCTCACGCAGTAGCGCCTCGAAGCCGCGAGACCGCAGTGCTTCACATTGGGGAGCCGTCCGCCGATCCTGCCAGACGATGGCCCGCCCAAGTGGCTTGCCGTCGGCGCGTGACCAAAGCGCCGTCGTCTCACGCTGGTTGGTAACGCCCACTGCGCAACAGCCTTCGGGCTGCACATTTGCCTCAGCCTGAGCCTGCTTCAGCGCCTCCAAGGAGCTTGACCACCAGCTCTCGGGTTCGTGCTCCACCCATCCCGGCTGTGGGTAGTAAGCAGGAATTTCGACGTTCACCTTCGCCAAGATTCGCCCGTCAAGGGCGCAAAGCAATACGGTGGACCCGGTCGTGCCCTGGTCAAACGCGGCAAGATAGCGCTGCATGCGCATGCTCTTACTCAAAAGGCCGGCACGTGCCAAGACCTAAAGATCCATCCAAGATGGCTCTCAGTCCTGTCGGCGCCCCACCGCAAAAGTTCTCGGTCGCGGCGCGCGTGGTATAGCCTAGCGGCGTGGGTAATGGTTCTAACGTGCGTGGGGGTGTAGTTGAGCGAGCTAAGTGTTGCACTCAGGGGCTGAAGCGCGTGCGCTCGCAGCCAGAAACCGGGACGCGCATTTCGGTATGCCGACGATTTTTCACAGTGCTTAGCGGCAGCTTCAGATCTCTGACCAGCCAGACGTGGACCAGGCCGAAAGTGAGCTTGGCGAACGCTGCGGCCGCGAACGATTACTTGCAACCGCCTAGAAAGGCCTTGTCGAAGGCAGGCGCCGGGGTTGGGAACCACCGGTGGCAGATGTTGGCTCTATTCGCGCTCGCGGCGTACGGATGCGGTGCGGCGCAGAGTTCGCAGATGCCCGCCGAAGAGCGGTCGAGCCGTGAGGTTGAGCTCGCGGCATCGCTGCGCGAAGAGGGGCACTCGGCGGCGGCGCTCAACCACCTACGGCGCGCACTGGAACTAGATCCCGACAATCCGCGCGCGCACCTGCTACAAGGCTACATGGCCGGAGAACGCGGCGATTTTGGACTGGCCGAGCGGTCCGTTGTGCGGGCCATCGCACGGCTGAAGCAAAAAGGACAGGCTACGCTGGCGGCGGAGGCGCAGAACCTCCTGGGCTCGCTTTACCTCAGCCAGAACAAGGTCAAGCAAGCCATTGTGGTCTTCGAGGAAAGCGCGCATTCGCCGCTGAATGCGTCGCCGCACCTGGCCTTCGCAAATCTGGGCTGGGCCTACCACCTGGAGGGTCGGCGGGAGTCGGCTTTAAGCGCGCTGCAGAAGTCTGTAGAGATTCAGCCGGGATTCTGTGTGGGCTATTACCGCATCGGCCGGGTCCACGCGCAAGCACAAGAATGGCTCAAGGCAGAGGAAAACCTTTCGCTCGCACTCGAGGTCGACAACCGCTGCAAGGCTTTTTTTCAGGAGGCATGGCTGGAACGTGGGCTCGTGCGCAAAGCGCTCAAACGCCGCACCCTCGCGCTTGGTGATCTCGAGCGCTGCATCGAGATATCTCCCCGCAATATTTTAGGAAAGAAGTGTCAAGTGCATCTCGATGCCCTAATGCAGGTCTCGCTCATCCCCGCAAGCGCTACTTCGGCGCACGCCCACGCTCCCGTAGCGCGTCCCGCTACACATCGCGCGGACCCGTGACCCGTGTTGAGCGGGACGCTAGCATGTGCAGCGGTGGACCATCACCGAAGCGTAGCTAGGGCCGCGTGGCTTCGCTCGCCCCGGACATGCCCGGGATATGCGGGCACCAATACCCTTTTTTGTGCCCTTTTTTGACAGTCGTGATGTCGAAACAAGGCGACACAAAGCGTAACGCGCGGGAGGTAAGGCACACCGCTTGGGTAGTTCGACGCACGCCCTACCGGGATGCGGACCTCATCATCGAATTCTTCACCGAAGAAGACGGGCTTTTGGCAGCCTTCGCTGCGGGCGCGCGCAAGAGCAGAAAACAGAGCGGTCCAGCGCTGCTAACCTTGGCTCGGCTCGATATTCTGATTCGTCGCGGTCGCGGCGATCTGTGGCATTTGCGCGAAGTGACGCCGCAGCAGGTGCTTGGCAGCGTCACTCAGGATTATGCAAGTCTCGCTGCCGCTGGCGCGGCACTCAGACTTGTGCGCGCCGCGGCGCGCGAAGGCCTCGCCGAGCCAGGGCTTTTCAATTGCCTGTGCCAGTACCTCAGCGCGCTCGACAGCTTCGCAAAATCCAAGGCGCAATCGACGGCATCTGCCCCGATCAAGGCGCCCCAAGGCACACCTTCCGAGGATACGGGCCCTCGCTTAGAATCGGAAGAACGCCGCGCACACGGGCGATCGATAGATCCGATGCGCTCTCTCACCACCGCCTTTAGGGCTCGACTACTCGGACACCTTGGTCTGGCGCCGGAACTCGGTCGTTGCGGCAGTTGTGGACGCGCGCCGCGTACGGAACAGCGCGTCAGCTTTGAGCCAGCACTGGAGGCACTCCGCTGCCGCGAGTGCGGCGGTGGCCGCCTCGATCTCGGCCCCCTCGAGCGATACGCTCTCCGTTATCACCTCGAACGACGTGGTCCCTTAGTCGAAGCGAATACGCTGGCCCCTTTGGCAAGCGCTGCGCACGAACTCGTGACTACAGCCCTAGCCCGTAACGGGATCGGCGCCTAGGATTGGCCGCAGGCGCGTCTTAAGCCGCAGCGTTCTGTGGCTGGGCTGACCCTGTCGCCCGGGCCGCTCGCGAAACCTACGGTGTACGGTGCATCTAACGCCCGTCTCCTAGCACGCGTGCCCGCGGTCCCCGGCGCCTGCGGATGCGTCGGCGAAGGCGTTGGCACGTAGAACCACGCACGGGGGCACACGAACACAGCCGCGGCGCCCCCGGCCAAAGAGGGCGCAGGGTTTAGCCCACGGTCGACGCTAGACAGAGCCCCTTAACCGGACACGCATTTTTAGAGGAGGAGTTGGGTTAGTGACAGCGCGACAAGACGGGCGGAATACCGGAACACTGGCACGGCTGGCTTGGGCTGGACGGGCGTGCACGGCGCGCGCCCTGCGTCCAGACTGGCCGTTCTCACCTGCGGCTTTCCCCATCTATTACGGCTGGGTTATCGCCGGCCTCGCGTGCCTGATGTTGCTGGCAAGCATTCCCGGCCAAACCGCCGGCTTTGCCGTCTTTACCGAGTCGATCGTGATGGATTCGGGTTTGAATCGGATGAGCTTGAGCACGGCGTATGCGCTGGGAACCGCCATTTCAGCGTTAGCGCTGCCTCGAGCGGGCAGCTTGAGCGACCGCATCGGTGCGCGCCTTGCTGCGGTGCTGGCGGTCTTAGCGCTGGCGCTCGGTCTGGTGCTGCTCTCCACCGTACCGATGCTGAACGCCGCCTTGCCCCCATCAGCGCTGATCGCAGCGCTTGTGGTAGCCTTTTCACTCACACGCTTTGGTGGCGCAGGCTGGCTAATGTTACTCGCTTCAACCCTCATTGGCCGCTGGTTTGGGCGACGACGAGGCATCGTGAGCGGGCTCTTTAGCGCGTTGACTTCGGTTATATTTGCCGCATCGCCGGCCGTTTTGTTACCGCTCGTCCAGCAGCAGGGGTGGCGCAATTCCTTATTGCTACTTGCTCTGGGTATTCTCGCTGTGGCAGGGCTCTTCTGGGCCTTCGTCCGCAATGCGCCAGAAGCCTGCGGGCTCGCCCTTGAGGACGCCACGCCCGCAACCGGCGCCGATCAGCCGAACCCCGGCATGCGCGGCCTCGAGCGAAACGCGGTGCTCAAAACAGCCACGTTCTGGCTCATCGGCTGCGGTGGCGCCCTTTATGTCCTTGTGATGACTGGATTATCCTTCCATCTGATAGATGTCGGAGCCACCCTTGGTCTAGCCCCGGGGCCAAGCACGGCGCTCTTCATTCCCGTTGCGATCACGAGCACCGTCGGTGGCATAGGCGTGAGTGTATTAGCCGCACGCCTCCCCATAGCGCTGACCCTGGGTTTTTTCTTCGTAGCGATTGGGCTCGGTACCATCGGCACCGCCCTCGGCGCCTACGGGTACTCACCGGTTTGGATGATCGCCGGACTAGGACTCGCAGGCGCCACCTTTTCGCCATTCAGCATGGTGCTCTTGCCGCGAGCCTTCGGGCGACTGCATCTGGGTGCCATTCAAGGGACCTATTTCCTGCTCATCGCGCTCGCTTCGGCGCTGGCCCCGCCTGCCTTTGCACTCGCTCGGCGCATGGGGACGAACTACAATCCCGTACTGCTCGTATGCAGCGCTCTTGCCGCTTTTTGCCTCGCAATCGTGATCGCGCTCCGCTACCGCATTAATCGCCGCGGCCAAGCGACCTACCCTACCTGACGCCCCTTCCTTGAGCCGTGCTCTGTTCGCAATCTAGAGGTTTACCAGCTCCTAACGGCAGTGCTGCTACTCGTGGGGGTTTTGGGCAACGATGCCGGGCCCGCGAATCAAGATGTCGTCGTCGCCGAACGCAGCGCTTAGCTGGAAGCGACTTTGAACGCCGTCTCCATCGAGATCCCCCATAGCCTGGAAGGTGTAAGCATGACCTTTGGGTGAACGGCACAGCGCCGGCCCGCCCTGCCCTCCCTGAGTCCGCACCTGGTAGCTAAAGTACACTGGATCGACGACGCTAAACTCAAGAGCGCGAAATGTCTCATCCTGGCTGAAGTCTACCGTTTGTTTGCGGGGCGACGGTTGACTAGGCAGGCGAGCAGACGAGGGCACACGACACTTGACCCATTGTGAGAAGCCCCAGGCGACGCCGTTTGCTAAACCGTTCGAGCTTCCACCGCCACCGCCACCGCCACCGCCATTTCCGTTGCCGTTGCCGTTGCCATTGCCATTGCCATTGCCGTTGCCATTGCCGCCGCCCCCGCCGCCGCCCTGGGCCGGCCCTTCGTGATAGAATGCGCGCTGTCCGTAAGCAGCAGCGCCTCGAAATAGCTGAGTTAAGTTCTCGGATGCTTCGGAGCTTTTAGCAATATTTACGTAGCGGCTAAAGGTTGGGGCGGCGACCGCGCTTAACACGCCCACAGTGGCAATAACAATCATGAGCTCCACCAGGGAGAATCCAACCTGTCGCCACCGATCTTTGCTCACATTCTTAAGCGTAACATAGCCAGATATTTCCCATCCAGTGATATGACGCGCCAACGAGTCTGCGCGCCTCTTTGCGTGCAGCAGGCAGGTTCCACGGAGAGCGGCCGTGAACGCCGAACCCCGCGCTAGCTATGCTCTGGGACGCTGCTAGTAACACTTCCGTCTTGACACACGAATCCATCGGGAAGGAGCGTGAACGAATCACAGCTCGCGCCCACAAGGGCGGTACCGTGGTTCACCTTCGCCTCAATTAAATCGACACCTTCGAGACGCGCTCCTAGTAGGGAAGATGCGCGCAAGTCCGCAAAGTGTAAGTCCGAATCTCTTAGGTCAGCGAGTTCCAAATTGGCTGCAACGAAGCTAATACGGCTGAGATCCAGCCGCGATAGGTCAGCTTCTATCAAGACTGATTCAGCAAGGTCCCAGCGACCATTGTGCGTCATCCACTTCACCACGGCGCGCTTTGCATGACGCTTGCCGTAGCTACGGAGTACGGACATCCCGCGTAGTTGCATGGCCACATCTTGTGGCTCGGGCAGTGTGAGGAAAGAAACACCTAACATACACAAGCAGAGACATAGACGGCTGGCGTGGCTCCAGGGCCACCAGCCACGCGTCATCCAAAATGTTGCCGAAGCGGACGTCATGACCGCAGAGACGAAAAGCCAAGTCCCCATCCAACGATGCTCGAACATAAGCAACGCAAGCGCATAAATGCAGGTGAACGCGAATGCATGATGGAGGCCCAAGGCAAGCAAAGATTTAAACCAGGTCGCCGTGACGCGCTGTGAGACGGGTCTAGATTGCGTTTCGGCGCGCGGTTCTGGTTTAGACCGGGAAGGCACAGAGTCCCGCACAAGGGGATGAAATACACCTATCTCCTGGCTATCGTTGTGGGAGTACAGCTCGTCGACAAGCTGCTCTACAGACTGGTAACGCATCGACGGCAAGTGCGATGTCGCTCGGCGGATGATGCGCGTCAGCACCGCCGGAAATCCACGCAACTCATCAAGCCTCAGCACCATGCCGCTGTGCTCTTCCACACCTGGATGGCGTTCTAACAGAATGAAATGCAGCATGCGTCCGAGTGCGTAAACATCATCGATAACGCTAGGGGATCCGGCTCCCACCTGAGTTAGCGGGTAGTAGAGCAACGCGTGCTCGTCCAGGTCGGCGCGAAGCTTGAAGGAAGGGGCTCCAAATACGTCGATATGCGGCCGTAGGTCTCGGTCGAGAAAAACATGACTCGGCGTCAACCCCCCGTGTACCAGCCCAACCGCATGCATGGCCTCCACTGCCTGCGCTAGCTGCCGAAATAGCTGCAATCGTCGGTCGATAGACCAAGCTAGGCCGCGAAGATCCGCAAGTATGCCCACGGCCTCAAAGTCAAAGCGATAGCCATTCGGGTTAACGACACTCGGTAAGAGCAGGCCCGGGGCTCCTTTTAAGGCGGCATGCAGGTCTGAAAGCGTCTCCCACCGCAAGGCGGTGACCTCCGCATCATGCGCATCGATCAGTGCCCCAAAACGACGAACAATTGCATCCGTCTCGATAGAGGTTTTCCCTTGAGCCGCCAGCGCCGGCCCAGAGGCCTCTCGACCATGCGTCTCAGGTGCGGCCGCACCCGGCACATCACGCTTGCTATCATCAAAACTGGCATCCTGATTCATGGCGATTCTCAACCCGAATCCACAAGTACGCGCCTAAACGAGACAACTCTAGGGTAAATAGAACGCCTCTGTTTGCGCAACCCGAGATACCAGGCATCGCTGATAGTGCTCCGCGGAACCGTGTTGCAACTTGGAGTGCGGCAGCCTCATCCGCAGGCACAAGCGTGCG
>SLQV01000071.1 GCA_007131285.1 Myxococcales bacterium | reverse complement strand
TGTGAAAGCACGGGTTTCGCCAAGAAGAGCGTCGACGAGACGTCCGGCGAAGCGCTGGTAGCCCTTGCGTGTAAGGTGAATGTGGTCCGGTGCGGCGAGCGGTGGGTCGTGACTTGCCCAGGTGGGCATCGAGAGCGGACCGCCCTGGAAGGCCACCATATCGATAAACGCGCAACCGTAGGCGGCGGCCACGCTGTCCTGAGTCTGGGCGACTTGCCGTGTGCGCGGGCGATCGACGTAGGTGCCTTCAGGGGTGCGGATGGGCCGGTCGGTGGGGCCGATGAGCAAGCAGGATGCGTCGGGCACAATCTCCTGCGCGCGCTCGATCACCGCCCCGAGCTCCTCTGCATAGTTTTCGATGGGCGTGTCATCGCCGCTTTCGTTGGTGCCGTACGCCAGGACGATGAGATCGGGCTTGCGCGCGGTCATAAACGCTTCGAAGTAAGCGCGGTCCCAAAGCATTTGGTAGCGAACGCGTGCACCATTGATGCCGGCTGTATCGACAATGATGCCGGGCTCGTCGCGCTCAAGCGTGGTTCCGAAAATCCGTACGGGGCCGTCGCCTACCACCTCGAGGCGAAGTTGGTTTGCGCCATCGGGAACCGTGTATTCCGCGATCGCCGGGCGAAAATCATCTGCTTGGGTCGACAGTATTTCTCGCAATGTTCCATTGATGCGCACGCGCAGGCTGCCTCCGTCAGGCCGTTGTTCGTAAAAGACCTGAAAGCGGCTGACTCTGCGACCGATACCGCGGCCCCGGTAGCTGCCAACCGCTGCGAATGCTTCGGGGTCCTCGCTTTCTACGTAGGTGCCCATGAGACCGAGGCGTTTAATTTCGGTGTCAGCGACGTAGACCTTATCCGAGGTCCATTTCCTCCAGTTATCGCGGCTCCATACGTTGAGATGTCGGTAGGTACGCCAAGGGCGCGCCGGCAAAACAAAGCCGTGTCCTGCGTCGCCGAAGCGCCTTTGCATTTGATCGCGCACCTCCCCGGTAAACCAGTCGCTCGCGACGTGGGAAGCCCCGAAAAAAAGGAGGCGCGTTTGCTGTTCTTTGCGTTCGGTTCGGGCCAGTGCTTTCCGGAAAGCCGTCAGGGCCGTTTCGCCAGCGCCGCCAAGCACGAGCGGCAGGCCAAGCTGACCATCATCCTCTGCCAGAGGAACCACCGGGTAGGGGCTCGCATCTTCCACTTCCGGAGCTGTCGGCAGTTCCGTTGCAGCGAGACTGCGGGCGTCGACCGATTTGTGAGGCAGTTGACGCTGCCCTCGCGGTGGAACGCCGATGCCAACAGGCGGAATCAGTCGGTCTCCATCTGCGGGCATCGCCCCCGACGTCATGGTGCTGTCGGGCTTGGTGGGGCGCGCGCCGACCATGGGCTTAGGAATAGGCTGGTGGACCACCTCTAAGGCCGACCTTTCTTCGCGTGGCCGAGCTCCGCCGCCATGACCGCAGCCCAGCAGCTCCAACGCACCAACTATGCTCAACGTTAGCCAAAATAATCGGCTGAATCCTGTCACTAAGAGAGTCACCACCTGCACGCAGCACATACCCTGCCAGGTTGAGGGGGTAGCGCCCCGCGGTCAACAATCGAGCACAAACGGCGCAGCGAGTGTCTACGTAAAAACTCGTTAGCTTAGGGATCTCTGGGAGCCGCGTTGGGGCTCTTGCGCCAGGAGGTTGACCTGCAAAATGACCTCTGGCTTGTCAAGCGTTGCGAGATCGTAGCCAGTGAGTTGAGTGTGCGGCGTACAATGCTAGCCTTTGGCGCTTACGCCGGGGCTTGGGGCCTCTGGGCTTGGCATTGGGTTAGCGTGCGGCATGAGCTGGAGCGCGGAGCAGGCGTTTGTTCCCCGGAAGTGCGGGTGAGACGCTGGCGCGTAGGGAAGTGAACGTATGGACACACTCGGAACACACCTCCTCGTTGAGTACCACGGCTGCGATAACGCACTGCTTAACAACCTCGATGCGCTGAAAAACGCGCTGACCGAGGCGGCTCAGGCTGCTGGCGCGACAGTGGTTGACACGCTCTTCCACCGCTTTTGTCCCCAGGGTTCAAGTGGGGTCGTGGTGATCGAAGAGTCCCATCTATCGATTCACACCTGGCCCGAACGGGGTTACGCCGCGATCGACTTCTATACCTGTGGTGATGCTGAGCCTTGGCAGGCACATTTGTATCTTCAGGGTGTTCTGCGGCCGGAGCGCTCGGAGATTCTGCGTGTCAACCGTGGTCTGCACGATGGTGAATCGCCGAGCATGGAGATCGTATCGCATGCGATCTACGCGGCAGAGGACGTGCCGGTTGAAGACACGCGTGCATCGCAACGCAGCGTTGTGGGCGATTCGGGCGAGAGCGTTCGCGGGCCCTTCCCCGTAGCCCAACAATGAACGGTCTCGACGGCTGCCGTCGCGGGCCTGCAGTGGCCGCGCGCTAAAGATGGGTGGCCGGCCGAGGGCCGGCGACCACGTTGTCCAAAAACGTGATGATGTCGTCGCGGGTTTGTTTGGGGAACTCGGCGGGCAGCGCGTGGGTGGCTTTCGGATAGAGTCGCAATTGCGCGTTAGGCAGAGATTCGGCGAGGGCCCGGGCACGCTCCGGCGGCACGAAGCGGTCGTGAGTGCCCGACAATATCAGCGTAGGGGCGGTGAGGTTACCGAGCCTGCCACTCAAATCGTGGTTCTCCGCTTCGGCGAGCATGCGCAGAAACAGAAGTGGATGCACGCG
>SLQV01000066.1 GCA_007131285.1 Myxococcales bacterium | reverse complement strand
TGAGTGTCAACCAGGCATCCGTTGAGTTGGAAAACTCCGTGGTTGCCGAGCTCCGGGGCATTGCGGGACTGCTAGGGCTCGATGGCACGGCAGAACTGTCAACAGGTGAACTCGCTGCTGCGGTCAAGGCAGGGCTTGACGCCAAGATTGCCGCCAACGTGCAGGGTGACCTTAACGTTCGGTTTCAGCCGCCGCGCTGCGAGGCTGATCTCGAAGTCACGGCGAACGCCGCAGCACAGTGCGACGTTAACGTCGATCCCGGTTCGGTAAGGGCGTCCTGCTCGGGACGCTGTGAGATTTCGGTCGAAGCGCAGGCCGAATGCCAAGCGAACGGCACACTTGAGTGCCGCGGTCAAGCCCCGAATCTTGAGTGCTCCGGCGCTTGCTCGGGTACCTGTCAGCTAGCGGTTGCAGCAACGTGCGAAGGCGTATGTAATGGTACGTGTAACGGTAACTGCTCAAGCGAAAATCTCAATGGCCAGTGCAATGGAAGCTGTGACGGCACCTGCGAGGGTTCGTGTGAGCTCAGCGCGGGCGGAAGCTGTTCTGGTAAATGCGAAGGCGAATGCACGTACACACCGCCGAGCGGCACCTGCGAAGCCAGTGCGCAGGCTAGCTGTGAGTTCGACGCCAACGCTGAGGCGAGCTGCTCAGGCAAGTGCGAAGGCGAAGTTGTTCCGCCGGAAGTAAGTGCCGAGTGCAAGGCATCGGTCGACGCGAAGGCGAAAGCTGAGCTCGTATGCCGGCCCCCTGAGCTCGACGTTCAGTTTCAGTTCCGCGGCGACGTTAATGCTGATGCGCAGGCTGAATTCCGCGCATTCTTGCGGGGATTCAAAGGCCGATTTGCGGCGCTTCTCGCAGTCCAGGCTCGCTTGCAGGCATTGGGTTCGGCTTCCGCGAACCTCGGCATTGCAGCACAGGGCGCGGTGGAGCAGTCCTTCAACGCGATTTTTGGCGCTGATCCGAGCCTGAAGGCAACCATCGGCGTAGGCTGCGCGCTGTCAGAACTTGGCAACGTCGGCACTGCGACTCAGCAAGCCACGGCGCGCGTTGAAAGCAGCGTATCCGCTGTAGCCACGGTAAGCTCCGGTATCGTTTCGGGTAGCTAAACTACTCGGACTTGCGCCGCGCGCGAGTTGGTTAGCTTAACGTTGCCCAACTCGCGTGGACATTGAAAAAGGGCCCGGTCGCATTGTGCGGTCGGGCCCTTTTTGCTTTTGGCGCCCTGCCCAACATGGACGCATCCAGTTGGGGCCGCCTCAAGTGCACGGTGCCAATGACACGCGCTACCGTTGTTCCGTCGTCGGTATCGACCGGTAGCCGGCTTTGCGCTGGAAAGGTTGGAAGCAGGGGGAGGCGAGCGTTCTGGGAAATGAGCGGACTGACTTGCCGGGGCGTGTGGTTATGGCAATGCGGACTCAGTGGCGAAGCTCCGTGATTTCTCGAGGAGCGTTCGCGTGGCAGGCGGTAACGATGAAAGGTCATCGGAGTCGAGGGCGCGCTGAATGGCACCTGCCAACTCTTTACCCAACTCAACGCCCCACTGATCGAAGGCGTTGACCTGCCAAAAAACCGACTGAGTCAGCACTTTATGTTCGTAGAGCGCGAGTAGCGTGCCTAGCGTTTCAGGAGTCAGACGCTCCAGTAGAAAGGTTGTGGAAGGACGATTGCCTGGGAAGGTCTTGTGGGGCGCTAGGCGCGCCGCATCCGCTTCGGTTGCGCCATTCCCGCGGAGTTGAGCGTAGGCCTCTGCTTCGCTGCGACCGCGCGCGAGTGCATCGCTTTGAGCGAAGCAGTTGGCGAGGAGCATAGTGTGGAGCGTGTGATGCGCATGATCGGGCTGGGCGGCTACGATAAAGTCACAGGGAGTGGGTTCCGTGCCTTGGTGCAGGAGCTGAAAGAAAGCGTGCTGAGCGTCCGTGCCGACGTTGCCCCATAGAATGGGACACGTCTTGGTCAGCGTGGGCGTGCCATTCAGAGTAACCTGTTTCCCGTTGCTTTCCATTTCTAGCTGCTGCAGGTGGTCGACAAGATACTCCAGGCGCTGATCGTAGGGGAGTACCGCATGCGTCGGCCAATCGAGTACATTGCGATACCAAATGCCGAGCAGCCCCATAATCACCGGCACATTCTTCAGCAGAGGGGCCGTTCTGAAATGAAGGTCTGCGCAATGCGCGCCCTCAAGCAAGCGCATAAAGTTACTGTACCCCAGTGTAAGGACAATCGGCAGGCCAATCGATGACCAGAGACTAAAGCGGCCGCCCACCCAGTCGCCGAACGGGAAGAGGCGGTCGCTCGGGATGCCGAAGCGCGCGGCGGCGTCGGCATTTGAAGTCATGGCAGCGAAATGCGCTGCGACCGCCCCCTCGGAACCTGTGCCGCGCACGATCCAGTCGCGCGCGATACGCGCGTTCGCTAGGGTTTCAGCCGTGGTGAACGTTTTAGAGGCGATGCAGACCAGCGTGGTTTCAGGATCCAGGCGTTTGAGCGCTGCCTCGATGGCCGAGCCGTCGACATTCGACACGCACTCGATATCGATGCCCGGTGTTCGGTAGTTGGCGAGGGATCGGATAACGAGCCTCGGTCCCAAGTCTGAGCCTCCAATACCTAGGTTAAGTACTTGGCGGAGTGGTTTGCCTGTGTCACCGAGGAGTTTTCCGGCGCTAAAGCTGTCGGCAAAGCGGCGAACGGCCAACTGAGCGGCCTGTATGTTCGCGCGGACATTCTCTGTGCCTACCATTAGAGGAGCCGTCTCATGCTTTCCGGCACGAAGCGCCGTATGTAGCACCGCTCGGTTCTCTGTTTCGTTGATGCGATCGCCTCGAAACATAGCCTCTCTTTTTGCGAAAAAGCCCCTGGCTTCGAGCTCGTCGGCAAGGCTTCGCAATGCGGTGAGCGGGATCAGGTGGCGCGTCGCATCAATGTGCAGGCCAGGTAAGTCGAAGCGTAGCTCGGTTGCCCGCGTAGGCTCTGCCTGGTTCAAGCCCGCAATGCCGAACGCTTGGGCTTGTTGCGCCAGTTCAAAAAGCAATTTGGGAAGTCCGGTGTCAGCAGATGCGTGCCCCATGACCGGCAGCCTTGGCCTACTTTCGCCGTCACGACAACTCGCCATGCTCCTTTACGAAGAAACGAGATGCTGCGGTAGCGCTGGCGTCGCGCATTCTCGGCACTTCTGGGCTAAGGCTCGCAAGCATTCAGATGTCTGAAGGTCAAGTTGAGCCTTAGGCCCGCCTGACGGCGCTTCGGCACTCCATGTACCCAAAGCTGCTGCGTGGTGCCGCGCATGATCAGCAGGTCACCCTCGCCGAGACGTAGCGTGAGCCTGGCACCGTAGGGCAGAGGCGCATGTTTGGCCGGTCTTAGAACAAAGTCGCGCCGTTCTCCGAATGAAAGCGAGGCAACGACTATATTTTCAGGTGTAGGTCCGAGTTCAGGTTCGTTGTCCGCGTGAAAGCCCATGCTGTCTCGGCCGTCTCGGTACAGATTCAGCAACACGCCATGGAAAGATACGCCGCACGTGTTTTGTACGGTCTGCCGAAGCGCGTCTAGAGCGGGCGTCCAGTGGGCAGGCTGCCAGCTGCGCCCAGAATAACGATAGCGCGCTTCTGGATCACCCACCCAAGCGCTCAGTCGGGGCGTCACGACCGACCTGCCGAAAATACGCAACGTCTCGGGCCTAAGAAGCTCTAGGCCTACGAGGTCCTGCCAAGGAAGTTCAGCGCCCCAGCCTGGAAACAAGTCCACTATACCCGAGCCTGCCAGCCGAAAACGCACACGGTTCTTGGCCTTCACCGCTTCCATCCAGCGGCGCTGTCTCGTCAGTTCGTCGTGTTCGTTGGGCACCGGCCGTCATCTCCGGGCGCGTGGAGACTACTGACAGACTCAAAGTCGCCTGCGGCGCGCACCTCGGCCCACCACGCACTCGGCGCCGGGCTGGTGCCGTGAGCGGAGGGCTCTGCTTCACGCCGCATGCTTGTCCGTTCCTTCAGTGCTTGAGCGGCCCGCGTCTGTTCGGCATCGCTCACGAAAAGCACTGGCCGGTCGCTGCTCACAGCACCGTTCCGTCGGGCTTCCTCGAGTTTCAAGAATCTGTCAGCCACATCGCTGTAGGTCACCACCGCGGGGTCGTAAATGACCTCCACGCAACGGAGCGTATCGTCTGCATCGCTGGGGCTTGCCGAAAGGCTGCGTGCTTGCGACCGGTGATAGCCCTTGGACGTGACTTTCACGCCCCGAAGTTGGCCTAGCTGGCCCTCGTGAGACCATGCGCATCGCGAAGCGAATACGGCGCGGCCAAGCGGCGCGGGCGCCGTTTGGCCCTCCACGCGACCCTCCGCATCGACGCTCATCCAAGTGATCTGATGCCGCTGTACCAAGTAACGCTTGCCAAAAGGTGGCGTTCCATCGTGAGCAACCGTACCGATACGTTTGCCAGAGTGCGCGTCGAAAAGCCCTACGGTGTCGAACTCTCCTCGGATGTCGTCCTCGGGGCGTTCAGCGAGGTGCGCGCGGTTTATCGGCCTGACAAATGCGATCGCTACTTCATCGCCACCAAAACGATCCTCTGCGCGAAACACAGGCAATCCGCTTGAGCGCGATATGTACACCCCATGGCCCTCTTCGGCGCAAGCTCTCCCGGCACAAGCCGGTTTGATGGCCTTGTCCGGCGCGGGAACCTGGGCCTTAACCGATCCCGATACCTGTGTCAGGCCAGCACCCATCAACATGGGGGCCAGTGCTGCTCCGAAACTTAACCGGGTTGAAACAAAACTTTGAAATGCCCGAGGTCTCACTAAGCAAGAGATTCCGCTAAAGTGTTCATAGATCTTCACCCTGGATGCCTCCCCGAGACGCCCTTTGGGCCAAACCCAAAGCGGTGTCGCCACAGCTTAAATGTCGAGCAAAAGAAACACAACCCGATTGTGTGTCATTGGTGTCAACAAAGGGTGACGGCAAGCTGTCGCTGCGTGAACATTTGCCGATATAGTGGCCGGGTGCCTCGCTCGCAGTGGTCAACAGCCTATCGTTTGACAGGCTAGGCATACCATCGTGGCTTGCGAGCTGCGCAACATCAGCTCGTCCGTCCGGGGACCCAGGAAAAGTTGTGCAGGTTTACAAAAGGCTCCAGCGGGGTCGAGCATTGATCTGGAAGCTAAAAGCACCAGTGCGCGGATGCCGGAGTCAGCACGCGAACATCGCGCTGCGCCTTCTCGGCGACCTGAGCACAGCGCTCACGGAGCCACCTAGGGGGGTGGCGTTGGCTGGGGTGGGTAAGAAGCGCGGAGCGTCCACGGAAAGCATTGAGCCATGGTTGCAGCTCATCTAGGTGCACGTGTCCCGCATCGGCTGCTTGCTGTGGTGACACTCTCTGATCCCAGAAAGTGCATTCGCATATCAGCAGAGGTGCCTCGCTGAATGCGTTGTGCTGGTTGAGCCCTGCGAAGGCAGTGTCCGTCGCGTAGGCGAACTCGATACAATCCTGTGAGACCGTTAGCGAATGCCCAGCCGTCCGCAACATGTTTAGCTTCGCTCGGTCGACGCCTTGAAGCTCGGGCTTTAGCTTGTTGACTTCGCGCCCGACGACGTAACCGAAACACGGCACCCTGTGCGCAAGCGGATATGCCTGAACCCATCGGTCCCCCGGTAGCGTCAATCGTTGGCCGGCCGCGATCGCCGTGGCCTCGACCGGGAGCGGGAGCTTAATGAGGCCTGTTAGCGCGGCGAGGAGCTGTTTGAAGTCTTCAAAGATGGGTTCGGGCACCACCGCGTAGAGCGGCTGCTTAATCTGAGACATGAAGCGCATCGAGAGCATCGTGCCTAGTGCGCCGATATGGTCGAAATGAGCATGACTGATGAGCAGCGTCTGGGCGCGTGCGTGTGCGCGAAATGCCAGGCCCGCGTCGAGAGAAATGCTCCACGGCTTGAGCGTTAGTGCCGTTTGCCAGCCGCCGACGGAGAAGCCTTCTATCGAGGCAGACGTCGCGTGCGTTTCATCGAAGACTTCGCTGGCGAGCCCTGCTGTGAACGACGGCGACACGGGTGTTCGACTTAGCATGAGTGGCTGCTGCGCGTGGGTTGTTGACTCCGAACTCCACCATGCGTTTTTTGCCAATGGCCTGAACCAGCCCCCCGGACGCAGTTAGTGGACCTCGTGGCGGGGTGATGAACGCGCCGGTCTACGTTAGCTCCCCGCAGCATCAATGATCGCGTTGTCGAGTACGTCCGGAGATGTGCGCTTATGGACCCTGATCACCCACCAAAGTGCTGCGTCAATGATGCCGATCGCTGATCTTTATTGACGCTCGAAAACGCTATGGCGACACTTAGAATATGGAGCACGCAGATAATTTCATTCGCGCGATGATTGATGCAGTCTCGGCGATCGACGAGTACGAATCCAGCAGGGGTTTTGGGCTGATGGGTGCGCCCAGCATTAGCTGCGAAGAAGAGTGCGAAGCGGAAGACTGAGCGTCGTCTCCCCTAGTGAGCTGGCTTAGCATCAGCGAACGTATCGGCGTGTCCCCTAGCTTGCCAGGGTTCGCACGCCTGGGGAGTCGATGATGAAGTGTGCTCCGGCGACGAGGAACCCTTCGCGGGTGGTGCTCTGGTGTCGGCCCAGTCCGCGTCTGCCTACCGAGCTGGTCGCACGTTCTTCCCGCCCAATGAGCTGGTTAGTGAGGGTGGATTTGCCTGCGCCCGACGGGCCTATTAGCAGCAGGCTTGTCCGCGGCTGCAGCACGGCTTGTAGGAGCGCTTTTCTGCCTTCTGGCGAGTTCACGCCCTCGAGCACCTGAGCGAAACCCAGCCTTGGCAAGTGCGTTTTCCAGTAATCACTCGATCCGACGTCGGTCTTGGTAACCAGCGCCAGGGCAGGCAGCGCGGCCGCCTCGGCAACCTGCAAGACTTGCTCAGCGAGCAGGAGGTGACGATTATCATCGCTGCCGACCACGAGCATCACATGGGTCACGTTGCTTGCCAGGGGCTGCGGCGAGCGGCGGTAAGGAAGTGTGCGCGTGATGCGATTGCTGCGGGGAAGCACGTGGGAAAATATCGGCAGGCACGCTTCGCTCTGTTCTCGTGGTGGGTTTGATATTTCTGCCGAACGGGCCGCCTTTACGCCGCTTTCGGCAACCAAAACAAAGTCGCCAATGGTAGGACGCTCATCGGACGTGAATGTTCCGGTGAAGCGCGCGAGCCGGGTTTCCCGCGACAGCCGAACGCGATATTCCATGCCGAGGTCGCCGCAAACCCGTCCCAGTAGCCAATAGGGGGTGCTCTCCTCTAAGGGCCTCAGCGTTCGAGCGTCGGTGCCTGGCGCAATCTGCCCAGTGGTCGCTCTATCCGTAATCGGTGAGGGTGCCGATTGTGTATGCGCCAACCAGAAGCGACCCAAGCTCTCGAGCTGTGCTGGATCAAGCCACTCCAACCAGTCCACATGTGTTTGCGGGGTTCGCCCATTCTTTCCGCTGTGCGTTGCGTTGCTGGTGTTCTCTCCTGCGTCCGTTACATCACGGAAAACCGGCACGAATCTCCTCCTTCACACCCAGCAGGTGGTACAAGCGTTTAAGGTTTGCGAGGCTGTGAATGTGTAGGGCCTCATCGTCCAGGGTGAGGTAGCCGGCCGAGCTCAACTGCCGAATGGTTCGCTTAACCGTGTCAACGTTAAGGTCGACGCGGCTCGCGAGTTCCAGGGGGGTCATTGGCAGCACCGTTTGATCGCTGCTTGAGGGCTCGACCGCCGCCGCGCGGCGCAGCACCGCTTTAACCACCCGCGATGGTGCATCTTTGAGCACGGCATTCTCAGTCTGGTCTTCGGCTTCGGCGAGGCGTTCGCCGAGCCGCATAATCAGTTTCCAGCGCAGGTTACTATCGGCCTCGATGCGCTCGCGTGCCTCTGCAATCGACCAGATCTCGACCTCTACACGACTCAGCGCTACCGCGCGATTCGATCTCAGACGCTGACCGTAGAGCGGTTCAAGGCCTAACAAGTCGCCGCTTGTGAGCACGCCGAACGCATGGTCGCTTTCGCGTACGCGCCGAGCCAAACGAATCTTGCCCGCCAGGATTTGATATACGTGACCACAGGGTTCCCCCTGGTCGAAGAGTACGCTGCCTTCGTCTTTCGACTCCCGATGCACCACTAACCTCGAGTCTAGCGCGAACAGGTGTCATGAAGCTACGTCGGTAGCATTCGCGGCACGCTCTCTTTGCTCCGCAGGGGTGAAATGGCAACGGTAAGCGTGAGCTGTGTAGCTTGCCGATACCGGTGGTTCTTCAGTGTTTCTTAACGTAGGCGCGTGGTCACGGCAGCGTTCAGTATCAGCCACCGGACAGCGACCAAGGTAGGTGCAGCCGGGAAGCTGTCTAAGCGCACTCGGTGATTCTAGCGGCGCTGGCGGGGCACCTCTCGGTGTGTGTAGCGGTGATGCTGCGGGTATCTTCTGATTCACGTCGGGCGCCGCAGCGATGAGCGCGCGGCTGTAGGGATGAGCGGGCGCCCTAAAAAGTTCGGATGTGGGTCCTTCTTCAATAATATCGCCCATGTAAAGGACTATTGTGCGTTCACATAGGTGCCGAACCACTCCCAAGTCGTGCGCGATGAATGCGACTGCGATGCCGAGGTGTTCGCTGATATTCCCAAGCAAATTAATGATTTGCGCTTGGATCGATACATCAAGTGCGGAAATAGGCTCATCGGCGATAAGCGCATCCGGCGCAGCCGCGAGCGCCCGCGCGATTGCGACGCGTTGCTTTTGGCCCCCCGACAGGGCGTGCGGTTTTCTGGTGGCAATTGCTTCATCAAGCCCGACGCAGGTCAGTAGGGCTCGCTCGCTATCGAGCGCGGTGCCCTGGTAGCTGAGCGGTGCGCGTCGACGCGCATTGATTCCTTCAAGGAGGCTTGCGCGTACGGTCATAAATGGGTTGAGCGCGCTACTGGCATCCTGGTAAATAGTCTGCACGTGACAGTGCGGCGCGAAGCGAACGCTGCCGGAGTGGGGGCGTTCAATGCCTGCGAGGACGCGCCCGAGCGTGCTCTTTCCTGAGCCCGACTCGCCTACGATACCTAGAATCTCACCGCGTTTAAGAGAAACGCTCACCGAGCGCAGCGCATGCAGTGTGTCGCGGCGCAACGTCCAAAACGCAGTACGCTTTACGGCGTATTGCACGGATACATTCGTCGCTTCGATACAGATTGGGTCGTTCTGCAGACTACGCGTCATCTGCTGTGGCGCAGTCACCGGTTTTCCGTCGAGCGGATCCTTCTTTCGCTTTCTTGGTAACGTGCTCATCGCGAAACCGAGGCGTTGGAAGCGCCGTCAGGAAGATTACTGGATTGCGCCTAGGGGCCCAAGCGCTGCTGCGTGCCGGGGCCTGCGGCTTGCAGGCGGCGCGAGGGCCGCCTCGACGAGATCGGGAAGGTCGCAGTGCGCATCAAAATGCTCCAGTGCTGGCCGGCTCCTGAGACTAAACGTGCTGTCAGGAACGCTTTTCCCAAAGCGTCGCTCGCGTGTCTGCAAACGTAAGCGAGCGGCGTACGCGGGTGAGTTTATCTCGATAGTTTCTGGTAGCCAAAGCCCGGTCCCATCAGGGAGGGGATAGCGGTTGTATCTTTCAAGCGTCGCGCGCCACACTGGTTGGTCATGCTCATAGAGCGAAGCGGTCCGAGGAAGCCAGGTTGCCGGTGCACCCCGCTCCGCAGCAAAGCCGAGTTCTTGCCGCACCGCGCCCGCTGTGAAACGCCGCGCGGCAAGGCCATCTCCCTCACAGTAGGTGGCTTCGGTCGCTGCTGCGTCGAGCAGGGGCACTGACCCGCCGAGAAGTAGAACAAGCGCTTCGGGGTTTAAGGCAATGCCTATAAATCGGGCGATGTTCTCTGGACATGCAGGCCCCTGGACGAATCGGTTTTGTTCGAGATCAAGAAGTGTGATGTGCTCGCCGTCGCTAGCAAAGGAGAGCACGGGTCCAAACTGGGTCATGACATCGATCCGGACCTTGTTGGGCGGTCGCACAAAGAAAAGAACACGTGCTTTAAGGCGGCGTGCCTCAGAGCGTACTTCGAGACGTGCCTCGCCATCGAAGGCGCTAAGCGAGAGCAGCTGCTGATGCTGTGCCTGCAGACCCGTTTCTGGTGCCGCGGGTAGCGACCGCGGACAGGACGACCCTCCGCACCCGCCAGCGCACCAGATGACCGCAGTCGCGATCAGCGCAACAGCACCCCCAAAATGTTGACGAAGCGCAAAGCGTTTCTGGTCGGTCTCCGCTGCGGGCGGGTGCTGGAAGTGGCCACGCATCTCAACAGCCTCGCAAGCTTTCACGCGCCGCATGATTTGTCTACCACCCTAGATGCCAAACGGGTCGGTTTCGCTGCACTCGTTTCACGAAGTGAAGGTGGGCGCGCGTCCTTGGGCGCGGAAGTTGTCCCAATTCTAAGCCCTTCGGGGGGGGGGTGCGGTGTTACGCACATCGGGCGTGTATGTCGATAGCCACCATACCAAAACGTGACCTAGTCTGCTGGGGGGCTTGGGGGCGGCAGCCGCAATCAGTTAGCCTAGTTAGGTGGCAGCTTGCTATTTCTGCGGCGCTCAAGTGCCTGAAGCGCGTGGCGGTCTCGCGGTTCAATGCCCGCTGTGCAAGCAACTGCAGCCGCCTCCTGAGAGCGATACATTGCTCGGCCGCGTGGTTGCGGGGAAATATCGCCTTGAACAGCTCGTCGGCGTCGGCGGAATGGGGCGGGTCTACCGCGCCGAGCAAACCGTGCTTGGTCGCACGGTGGCAGTCAAAGTTATTCATCCCCACCTTCTAGGTGACAGCTCGACGGCCTCCCGCTTCAATACGGAGGCGCGTGCGGCCTCGCGGCTCAATCATCCCAACAGCGTAAGTATTTTCGATTTCGGACGAGACGAACCCGACGGAATGCTTTACCTGGTGATGGAGCTGCTCGCCGGGAGAGATCTTGCGACGGTGGCGTTCGACCATGAGCGGCTCACCCTCACGCGCATGCTTTCGATTTGCGACCAGGTTCTGGGAGCGCTCGCCGAGGCCCACGCACTTGGCGTCATTCATCGTGACCTGAAGCCAGAAAATATTGTCTTGGCGAGGATGCAGTCAGGTCTTGAAGTGGTGAAAGTGCTCGACTTCGGTCTCGCCACCATCCTCGAGACCAAGCGGCGCATGACGCTGCCCGGCGTAATCTGCGGGACACCGGAGTACATGTCGCCCGAGCAGGCTGCGGGCCGGGAGCTCGATGGCCGCTCCGATCTCTACGGCTTGGGCGTGTTGCTCTACGAGATGATTGCGGACCGCTTGCCCTTTGAGGGTAAGACACCCGCCGAGCTGGCCCACGCCCATCAGCACGCTCCGGTGCCCCCGCTCGGTCGCGTCGCGCCCCAGGCGATTCCGGAGCCTCTAGTTAAGTTCGTCCACAGGTCGCTGGCGAAGGCACCCGCAGACCGCTTCGCCTCGGCGCACGCGATGCAGGAGGCGCTCCGGGACATAAGTGAGTACCTTTCGGTGGTCGAAGGCAATGTCATGAGCTGGCGTTGTCATCAGTGCCAGGGGCCAAATGCGCCTACGGCCCTTGGCTGCGTGCATTGCGGCGCCGTGCGCCATGGGGAGGCTGTGCTCGAGCGCGCTGTTCTGCCTGCGACCGGGTTGAATGTGCCCCTGGTTTTGTCCGGCACTCGTGCCCGCCGCGCCGAGTCCCTCTCCCTTGGCAGACCCGACATCTTGCGCCGATTACTGCGCAATCTCCGCGAGGGGCATCCTGCTGTGCTGTGGCTTTCCGGTGCTGCGGGTAGCGGAAAAAGTGCGCTGTTGCACGCGGCGGCTCACGCGCTTGCTGCTGACTCAAGTGCCAGCCGTAAGCCTGTGAAGGGTGAGGCAGGCGCGCGTAGCGGGGTACGAGTTCTGCATCTGGTGGCGCAGGAGTCGGAGCGCTTTGAGCCGTATGCGCTGCTTTCATCGCTGCTGGCTCAAGCGAGCACGCCCCGCGTCCTCGCTGATCGTGGGAGCATGTATCCCTGGTGTCGGCGTTTGGGTAGCCAACGCTGGCGCGCTGACCTGCGCAAAAACCTGACGCCGCTTGCGCTAGATATCGCCTGCGACCCTGCCGTTTTCGACCGAGCCATCTCGGAACTTGAGGCGCCTTGTGGTGAGCTTTTTCCTGAAGCGAGCGATGCCACTGAGGTGGTGGCGCACGTGGTAGCGCTCCTGCTTGCTAAACTCGTCGGGCGTACGGGGCCGCTGCGCATTTTCGTCGACGACGTGGATCTCGCTGATCCGTTGTCGCTGCTCGTGCTGCGCCGACTAAGCCGCGATTTGCGCGTCGCATCGGCGGAAAGCGGACATCAGGCTTCTTCTTTGGAAGTTATGCCCCGCGCAGATGAAGACGGTGCCGTCCTACCGCCTGGAGTGCCGCTTGCGCTGCTCTTTGCCTCACGTCAACCGCTTGCGGCCGATTGGCCGTGCGAAAGCATGGTCCTGGAGCCGCTTTCGCTGGCTGCGGCGGAGTCATTTCTGACCGACGACGGCGCGACGAGAGCGCCGCAAACGCTACCCTCTGCGATCAAGCTGGGGGAGTTGCGGCAGCCGGCAATGCTCCGCCAGCTCAAGGCGCTCGGCTATCGCGATGAAACCGATTCATTTACGGCGCTAACCCTTTCGGATTCAATCGTTGCGCGCTTCGGGCATCTCAACATCCCCACGCGCGAAGTGCTGCAATGGTTGGCGGTGGTCCCCGACGGTCTGCTGGCTGGTCAGCTAGCCCTGCTTGCGCCAGAAGTCGCTACGGAGGTCGATATTGACGCCCTAGTCAACGGTGCATGGCTAGGGGAAGAGGCTCGGGAGTCTAAGCACTTATCGCTTGCAGGCCGCTGGTTGCGTGATGTCGTGTATGATCTAATCCCTAAAGAACGCCGCAGGCTCATGCATCAGGCTGTCGTCGATCAGGCGAAGGCTTTGGGCTTGAGCAGCACCGAAGTGATGATCCACGCGGTAGCGGCGAAGGAAGCCGCGCTTGCGGTCACGCTTGCGGAGCGCCTCTCGCTGCGTGTGTTAGGTGCAGGCTCGGCAGAGCTTGAGGTTAGCTTCGCCAGATTCTTCCTAGACTTCGTACGAGCTCAAGCGCTTGAGACCGGTGAAGCGATGTGGGATCGCGCAGTCGGCCGCTTTAGTGCTGCGCTCGCGTGCGCGCTTGGTCGGCTGGGCTTGCGTACCGAGGCCGATGCGGTGCTGATCGAAACGCTTCACTTTTTACCTCAGCGCGCGAGCGGGCACTTCAGTGTTAGGCTCGCTCAAGCGCAGCTTGCACTTCTCCGCGGTGATGTAGAGCAGGCGGGAGAACGTGTACGGTTTTTAGTTCACGAGAAAGGCGACTCCGGCGCCGACTCTTCCTCAATAGTTCTGGCGCAAGCGCTCGAGGCGCGTGTGTTCGCCCGTCAGGGGCAGTTGGAACGGGCCGCGCGATGCCTCGAAGTTGCGCTTGATCTCGGTGGCGAAGGTGTCGACAACGCGCCGAACGAAGCGCTGCGCGCGCTCTTTGAGGTGGCCGGTGGGATCGCCAAGAGCCAAGGGGTGCGCGCCGCAAAAGCCCTGCTTTCCGCCGTGTTTGACCTGCGACAACCCACGCAAGCTGCCATTTATGCGTTAAAGGTGCTGGGTGATTGGTCCTTTGCCGCGGGCGATCTCGACGAAGCGGGGCGCATTTGGCGTCAGGCTATGAACCATGCATTACGTTTAGGTGAGCTGGGTGCAGTACGGCGTATCAGACGGCGTCTAAGCGATTTTCGGTCCTTTCAGGGGGATCTTGCGGACGAAGTGAAAGGTCGCGCGCCAAAGCGCGGCTTAGCTCCGTCCGGGGCAGCGCACGCTCTGGCGGGGCGCGCCGCGAACGGCGTCCGGTTGAGTTCCGTGAGCGCCGCCGATCGAAGGGCCCCTTCGGTAACTTCGGAGCACGAGGGGGAGCGGAACAGGCACCGAACCATTCCCGATGTAGGTTTAGCGTGGGGGCAGGAGGAGCGTTCAGACTGTCCAACGGCGTCTTCTTCGTTGCCGCCCTCGATAGAAGTGCCTTTAGAGCATGCGGAAGCGGAGCCAAGTGTGGCAAGGTCAGCCGATATGAAGCGCACGACGCTCGCGGAAGCGCTAGATGTGCCGGGCGCGAGTGAAACCCGACCTCCTCCTTCTCGACAATGACTAGCTACAGCGTGCGTCGACTTCGCGGGCGCGGGGGTGCCAGGGCGTGCCAGGCATGCGTCACATGCCCGCCTCGAGCGGGGACCGAGAACGCAGAGCGTCGAGGGTGTCTCGGGGGCGGTGCGGCGTGCGTGGGGAGAAGCGAAGAAAGTTCCGTCGGGTTTCGAGGTTGTGCGCTCGATCGGGGTCCGTATCTCGGGGTGCCAGGCATTGCCCGGCATTTCGATACTCGGTCTAGCAGGCGGGGTTTGATTGCGTTTCCAAGTGCTTGGCGTCGCCGGCGCGCTCGCGTATCAGCTCTGGTCGGATCCGCGATGCGCTTAGCCTTCAGTTTAGGGTTCCTATGCGTTGGGGCACTTGTATTTACCCTAGCGGGGTGCCCGGCTGGTGCTGATGTGACGCCGGCCATAGTAGATTACGACCCAAGCCTAGCTGCGATTGTGGGCGGCCGACCTGCGCCAGAGCTAGGCGCGCTTGTTCAAGTCGTTGGACCACGGGGCGTGTGCTCAGGCACCGTGGTAAGCCCGTGTGTTGTCGTGACCGCTAAGCACTGTGTTCAGGCACCGGGCGCGGCCGATGCCGATGCGGTGGGTGAACTCTTCGTTATCGAGGAGCCGGAGACATCGCAGGAAAGCGAAAGCACCATACGCAGGCAGTTACGTGTGCGTTCGGTGCTGACGCCTCCCGGCGCCTATACCACCGAACCTTTGCGGTTTTCAGGTATTGTGGGTGGGGACGTGGCTGCACTGGTGCTCGCTGACAACGCGGAAAGTACCCCAGTTTCGCTCGCCGGATCTTTTTCACCAGAGTGGCTTGGGCAGGTGGTGATAGCGGCTGGCTACGGATTCGTGCCCGAGGGGCTGGCTGGCGAACGGCGGGCGGCGCGCCGACGTTTGCTGCGTCGCCTGTCGTCTGTCGCGTTTACGGAGAGTGCGATTTGCGAAGGTGATTCGGGGGGGCCTCTTTTTTCTCCGGAGGGCGCTCTGTTTGCCGTTGCTTCTTTCGGCCAGACGTTTTGCGGCGAGGGGCTCAGTGGTTACACCTTAATTGCGCCCTTTCGAGAGCTTATCGAGCGCGCGCAGCGCATGTGTGAGCCCTGTCAAATCGGGGGCTGTCAAGGCGACGGAACGGCTTGTGCGGCGTCAGAGGCGTGTCGGTCGGGGGTGTGCGGCTCGGCGCGCGCTTCCGAACAAAAAACCTGTCTTGCGTCTTGTGCACGGCGCGACGACGTATGCCCCGAAGGAACGCGGTGCTTGTCGCTGGCATCACCAAGCTGCGAGCGGGCGTGCGTTGCAACGGGGGTGGAACCAAGCGCTGCGGTAGGCGAAATATGCTTAGTATCAGAAGCGTGTGCCTCGGGGCTTTGCATGGAAGGGCGTTGTCGCCAACCGTGCCAGGTTGATGCGGGGCTGTGTAGCGAGGGCGAGGGTTGTCACGAAACGTCAACATGCGCCTTTTGCGCGCCCTTAAGTGACCTCGCCGCGGCCGGACTCGGCGAGGGCTGTCAGCGCGACGAAGATTGCCGTGAAGGTCGGCCTTGTCATGCCGACGGACGGAGACGTTTTTGCAGCCTGCGCTGCACGTCGGACAACGCTTGTGGGGCAGGGTTTCGCTGTGTCCAGGGCCTCTGTGAGCCCGGTGAGCGGCAGGGGCTTGGCGGAAGTTGCCGGCGTACGCAGGATTGCACGGCTAACTTGGAATGTTTGTGGCCGGTAACGCGCGAGGGTCTTGGGTTGGGCTTATGCAGCCGCAACTGTGACCGGGATAATCCCTGCCCAACTGGCGTGCCGTGCCGCAGACTGGCCGAGGGCGATTTTTGTCTCGCGGAGGGCTTGCCGCTGGGAGCGCGCTGCCAGGCGGACCTTGACTGCACATCGATATTTTGCGCCAAGGGACTTTGCACGTTGCCATGCCCTGAGCAGGAGCCTTGCCCTCCGGGGTTCTTTTGCCGCGATGTCGACGAAGCGGGCACCCGCATGTGTACACTGCCCAACGCGATGAGCGCCGGCTGCGGCGTTGGCGGTGACGCCTTAGGCAACTGGTGGGGGCTCTTGCTATTATGCCTGATGCGCAGCGCCGTGCCGGGCTTTAGGCGAAAAATAGGCCTGCGCTTAAGAGCCCCCCAAAGAGGAGTAGATGGAGCGCCGTGAGTTCGAGCACACCATTGAGCGTGCTGCCTTCACCGCGGAGCAAGTGCCGAATCAGATAACCCGTAAAGGGAAGCAAGCTGAAGACAGCTGCTGAGGTAGATGGGAAAACCCCAGTCAAAGCGCCAGTTCCGACGACCGCGTAGGCGAGGGCTAGCCAGCCGACGTAGCCAATTTCTCCCCACCTTCGGCCGAGACGCACCACGAGGGTACGCTTGCCGGCCTCTGCGTCTCCAGCGGCATCGCGAATATTATTGACCATCAAAAGTGCGGCAGCGAGTGCGCCCACCGCAATTCCCGCGAAGGCGCCGCGACCCGCGAGCGCCGGCGCAGACAAAGCCGTTGCGCCGGCTACTGCAACCGGCCCGAGTAGAAGAAACACGGTGGCGTCGCCGAGCCCGCGGTAGGCAAGGGGGCGGCGTCCCAGGGTGTAACCGAGCGCAGCGCTTAGACCGATCAGGCCAACTCCCACGACCCATACGCCCTCGCGTGCACCGAGCCAGGCCCCACCGATGAGAGCGAGCGCCGCAGTGGCTGCGATGGCGCGTTTCATGACCGGCACCGAGACATGCCCGGCCTGCACCATGCGCACGGGGCCCGTGCGCTGAGCGGTGTCAGCACCTTTAGAGGCATCGCCGAGATCGTTCGCAAAGTTCGACAAAACCTGGAGAAGTATCAGCGTGAGTGTGCCGAGGGCGATGGAGGGCCAGTCGAGAGAGGCGCACTCACTGGCGACGCCCGTGCCTACGGCCAATGGGACCAAGGCCGCAGGCAGTGTTTTCGGTCGGGCGGCCAGCGCCAGATACGTAAGTTGCTGCAAGCTATGAAAGCTAGACGCGCTAAGCGCTTCGCGCCACTTTCCCCAAGCCTCTCAGGGATCAGCGCTTAGCCTCGTGAGCTTAAAGAGAAGTCGCACTTGACACCGGGCGGCATTGAAAAAATCAACAGGTAGCGCATTGCGCTTGAGCAGCTTACGGTGGCTTAGCGCTTCGGTCTACATCACGCGCGTCTGAGGCATGGCGGGTGCCAAGTGCGAGGATAGGTGCTCATTTAAGTGGGGGAATAACACGATGTTGAAGCATTTCGGGCTTAAGGTATGTTTGGTGACGTCGCTCGCGCTGGGCATGTTGGGTACGGTGGCGACCTCGGCCGCATCAGCACAGTATGATCGTCGCGACCGAGCCCAGGACTGGCAAATTGGTGGGTCATTAGGCTTTTACTCGTCCGCGCTCGGACGTAGCGCTGTTTCGCTCGGCTTCACCGGGGCCTACTACTTTACGGACAACGTGCGACTGATGCCGCGTTTGAGCCTTGGGTTCGATGACGGACTGACACTCTTCACCCTGATGGGAGATGTTCACTATGTTTTCGATATTAAGAGCGGGCCCATCGGTTTGCGTGCGCTCAAGCCATTTGCTGGCGGTGGCCTCGGCATAAACATCGCGGACACAGGCGGTAATACCTATGCTGGGTTTACCATCGCGCTTGCGGGCGGACTCGACTACTACCTGACGCGCGGCTTTTCCCTTGGCACGGAAATGGATTTCATGATTCCCATCACGCTTGCCGGCGATAACTTCATCTTTCAATGGCAGGTTGTGACGGCTAAGTATCTCTTCTGAGCATGGTTGCTCGGTTGAGGGGCTGTGCTCGAGTGCGCCCACCGCCAAGAAACGCAGCGTACTTAAGGGATGCGCGGTGTTCTAGGCGAAGCCGCGCGTCGGGCGGGCGTATTTAACCTGATACGCATGCTCTTCTGAAGCAGGGATGCAAGCAGCGCTTGGTCCAGGTTGTCATCAGCGAACCCGGGGTTCGGTATTCGCTCCAGTCTGAGCGGAGAGCGGTCCGGTCGGGCCGCGGCTGCGCTCTTTGTCGCGCGTGTAGGCGTCGAGCATTGTGGCGGTCGTTGGCCTTTGGGGGGTTAGGCCTCTGTTTGCGGCTGCGCTCCGGTAGATGCCCGTGCCCGCGTAAGCGATCATCGCGGCGTTATCGGTGCATAGATCAACGGGAGGAATGGTTAGCGCTATCCCAAAGTCCGAACAGCACGCGCCCAATACCTCACGTAGCCGCGTGTTGGCGGCAACACCCCCCACGAGCGCGACGTGCTGCGGCCGGAAAGCCGGCTCCAGCGAGTTGACTATGTCCGAGAGCTTGTCGCGCAGGGTCCGCACAATCGCTTCCTGAAACGCCCAAGCTAGGTGGCGGCGCCCCTGCTCATCGTGCCCTGCAGTAGGGAGTGCTTGAATAAGTGCGGTCTTCAGTCCCGAAAAACTAAGGTCAAAGCCGCCAGATTTAAGGCGAACCGGCGAAAATCTAAAGGAGCAGCCTGGATCTTGCTGCGCAAATGAAGCAATCGCCGGACCGCCTGGGTAGGGTAGCCCCAGTGTCTTGGCTGCCTTATCAAAGGCTTCGCCAACGGCGTCATCTCGCGTCTGACCAAGTAACCTCGCTTCAGCTTGGTTAGTCACCTGGTAGAACGCTGAATGTCCTCCGCTCACCAGTAACGCGAGGTAGGGATAGGCAAGGCGATGAGGCCGATGCGTCGCGGTTTTTAGCCAGGGCGAAAGCAGATGCGCGTGGAGGTGGTCGATGCCGATAACTGGTAAATCCCAGGCAAAGGCGAGAGCCTGAGCCATGTGCAGGCCGCACAACAAGGCTCCACCAAGACCAGGCCCCTGAGTCACCGCGATGGCCGCCAGTTCTTGTCGGTTGATATGGCTTTCGCCCAACGACTGGCGGATTACATGGGGCAGCTTGTCGAGGTGTGCTCGTGCTGCAATCTCCGGGACTACGCCGCCGAACGGAGCATGTTCCGCGAGCTGGCTGTAAATCACCGAAGATTTCACCTCCCCGTCGAACCCAACAATAGCAGCCGCGCTCTCGTCGCAAGAACTCTCGATGCCAAGGATGTAAGAACGTGCCACAGCGATACTTCTAGACGTTTAGCGTGAAAGTTAGCAACCTGCGCTAGGTTTTTCGCGAGCGAAGCCCGCGGGGCGTCTTTGAAGCGAGCCATCTCCTAAAAACCACAAACGTTTCAGCGAGCATTCAGGGGGGCGCAGGCGCGCAAAACCGCTGTCGTTCAGTGCAAGTGGGTGCGGCTCTCCTCGCGTACCTTTAGGCCACCTTAGTTAGGGGCAGTGGCGATAGAATTCGAGATTCACACCGGAAAATCCCGGGTGTTTCGTGAAATCCCCCTGAGCAGTTAGGGGCTTCACGCAGCTCCGGTACCCATGAGCGAGACGTAGCGAGCTCGCCTTCTCCTAGTCACTTCTTACCCCCGAGGCTTCGTGAACGCGGCATATGCGCCGCGCTCGCCTAACGCCAAATCCCAGGCTTAAGTGCGTCGCAATGGGGGGGTTGCATGTGATTCTTTGGTCTATGTTCAAAGATCTATATAGGCTATCTTCTTACAAGTGAGAGGGGTGCTTTTCGTGATGCACGGCATGTTTTGGCGGTGCGCAAGCTCGCTGCCAGCAGCTTTGGTCGCGGCACTCGTCTTGTGCTTCGTTGTGCGCACGAGTGGTGCGCATGCTGTCACGCTTGAAGAAGGCGAGGCGCTTGCCGAGAACGCTAACTTTGAAGCAGCGCTCAGCGCTCTCAACGCCGCGGAGGCGGCTGGTAAGCTTGAGCGCGCGTCCGTCCTCAGATTGTACAAGACAAGGGCCCTTGTGCTTTTCGCGTTGCAGCGCTCAGCGCCGCTTAAACGTGACTTGGAGAGGTTATGCGCGCTGGGTGTGCGCGGCGAAACTATGCCGAGAGCAGCGCCTCCTGCCTTTCGCAAGAAACTAGATGCTACGTGCGCCACCGCAGATGAGCAGCCTCTTCAGCTTCGGCTCGAAGGCCGCAGGCTCGGTGACGAAGTCGTCCTGACAGCGACTACGCCCCCAGAACAAGATGCTTCCTGGGGCGAGGCGTTTCGCCTCTGGTATAAGCGTGAGGGGGAGCCAGACTGGCGGGAACATGGAGGGCCTTCGCTTAAACTGCGGCTCGCGGAAACGCTTAGCGTTGAATACCACGGAGCGCTTGTCTCGGCGGAGACCAATGTTTTGGCTCTTGCGGGAACGCGTCAAGACCCTTTTCTCCTGCCAGCTATCGATAGGGGGCCGGACCGGACGCTGCTTTGGGTAGGGCTAGGCGTTGGGAGTGCTGTGGTGCTTGCCGCCGCAATCGTGACCATCGCCGTCTTAATGCGAGACTCGGGAAGCGATGCCACGCAGCTGACGCCTCCGATGATTATCCCCTAGGACCAACACCGATTGCGGGCTTTCTTTGGATCTCGAACGGCAAAAAAGGCTATCCTGGTTGAGGCGGTGTCAGATGAGGGGGTCACGGTCCGGCTTATCTGGATCGTTGTGTATGAGCTCGGTCGCCGTTCCCCGAGCTTTGCAGGGCCAACCTCGGGTGGGGTTCGGTGTTGGTGGCACTATCTGTGCGCCGCTCGAAGCCGAGCGTCTTTCCGGGCACGCCATCCCGAGGACAAAACGTGAGTACATCTGTGGCGGAAGCGAAGGCAGAGCAGGAACGCGACGACGCCAAGACAGGCGTACAGATTTTGCCAGTCGATAGAGTGCTCGGCCGCTATCGTCTGTGCTTTGAGATCGCTTCCGGCGGAATGGCGAGTGTGTATCTCGCACGCGTCGAGGGCCCCGCGGGGTTCGGAAAAGTATTTGCCGTTAAGCAGATTCACCCGCATCTCGCCAAAGAGCGACAGTTTCAAGAGATGTTTATGGATGAAGCGCGTCTCGCCGCGCGCCTCAATCATCCGAATGTGTGCGGAGTGATCGATTTTGGTGAAGTCGATGGCTCCTACTACATCACGATGGAATACCTCCTAGGCGAGACTCTCGCGGCGATTCAACGCCGTGTGGCGCGCCGGTCGGCTGACTTGTCCGTCGATGACTACGTAGGTTACGCCTGCAAAGTTATCCATGATGTGGCTGAGGGACTACATTCAGCACACGAACTCAGAGATAACGAGGGCAATCCGATGGAGCTTATTCATCGGGATATCTCGCCGCAGAATCTTTACATCACTTACGACGGCGGAGTCCGCGTGCTGGATTTTGGTGTCGCCCGTGCGCGCAGCCGAACACACCACACGAAGACCGGGTCGATCAAGGGGAAGTTCTCCTATATGGCGCCGGAGCAGATACGGGGTGAATCTATCGACCGACGTGTCGATGTCTGGGCCCTAGGCGTGACACTTTGGGAGACACTGTGCCTACGCCGCCTCTTTCGTCGAGAGTCCGAGGGATCAACTATTCTCGCGGTTATCGAGGGGAGTGTGCCGAGCGTTACCGAGTTTAACTCGGCTGTGCCGCCGGAGGTTGAGGCTATTGTCATGAAGTCCCTCGCACGCGACCCGGATGCCCGGTACCAGTCAGTGCGCGAAATGGGACGAGATTTGGCGCGGTTTCTGGGAAAACGTGCGGATCCTATTGGTGCGAGCGAGCTGGCCGAATGGATGCAGTCGCTCTTTGCGGACAATATTTTAGAGAAGCGCGTACTGGTGCAGCAAGCGCTCAAGCCAACCCGTGCAGGCTCGGTCCTCTCCCGTGATTACACCTCGCTGCTTCCGGTAGGGCAGAGTCAAGCGCAGCTAAAAGTGCCTGCTCGACGGCACCTTTGGTCGTGGATTGTGGCGGCGCTCGCGCTTGTCGGACTTGCCGGTGGTGGGTGGGCGCTTTTCAGTGTTCTGGCGGCATCCAGCGGATCCAGCTCCGTTCACGAAGACCGAGACGCCACTGACGACGTAGGTGTCGGCATCCAGGAGAGACCCGAGGTCCGTTCTGAATCGGACAGTAAAACGAGACCTGCTCAGCGAGATACGGAGCCTTCGAAGGCCGATCTTTCTTTCACTGCCGAGGAAGTGGCTGCTTTGCTGGCCCAAGGTAACGAAGTTGAAGGGGCAGTCGATACCGCGCCCGATAGCGTTGAGGCAGGTTCTGCTGCAGACGAGCCGGAGGCGCGACCGACGGAAGAGCAGGAGGGGGCCCAGCGAGAGGAGACACGGAGCGCTGAGGCTACACGAGTCAAGAAGGAAGAAGTAGCCAAGCAAGCCGCGGTACGCGCGGCTAACGAGAAAGCGGAGCAGGAAGCGGCGGCGCGAGTCGCTCAGGTTGAAGCGGAGCGACGGAAAGCTCAGGCGATTAGAAACGCGAGAGCGGCCGAAGTTCCTGGATGGCTAAGCTTGGCAACCCCGGGTGGCTGGGCGGATGTCGTCATTAATGGAAAGTCCGTGGGGCAGACGCCGACGCGCTTTCAGCTCGCACCGGGAGACCATGTGCTCGTTCTAAGACCCTTCGGCGAAAGCCCAGAAAAGCGCATCAAGGTATCCATTAAACCTGGCGAGTCGCAGACACGCAGTGTTTCGTTGCGCTAGCGTGTGCTTGGGTCATGCAGATGGATGCGCTGCTTAAGGATTGGCTGTCGCGGCGCGAGGCGGGCTGCCTCTTAGAAACACCACAGCGCACCATTACATTTTCTGAGGCGAAGACGTGGATAGACCTCGTTCAGGTAGCGGGTGCGTTGGTCCCGCCCGATGCTGATGCGCGGTGTGGGCGACGCGTAGGCTTGTGCTGCGGTCGTGCTGATATCGGTCTTCAGGGGCTCTTCATGCTGTGGGCTCAAGGTTTGGTTCCGGTGCTCTTGCCCGACGTGGGGCTTGATGGCGCGACGTCTCAGGCGTTGGTGCGTCGCCTGGGTCTTTGCGCGATCTTACGCGGTAACCCGGAGAACCAATGGTTTTTGGAGCCATGCGGGGGGTCTGCCGAAGCGCCGACCGGTGTTGATCTGCCCTTAAGCCATGTAGGGAAATCGGCGTTGGTTCTTTTGACTTCAGGAACTACCGGGTTGCCGCGCGCCCTTGGATTCTCTGCGGCCGCACTAGCGGCGGTCAGTCGCCTTAGCTGGCGTGCTCTTGTCCCCAAAGCCAACGGTGATGTCGGAGACGCGTCGGCGGGCGTTGCGCGCTGGCTCTCGCCGTTGCCCTGGCATCATGCAGGAGGGGTTGCGCCGTTGCTGCGCACACTGCCGGTTGGTGGTACCTGGCTGCCGTGGTTGGCTCGGCCTTTTGTTGCCGACGAATTTTGTCGCTACGGGGCTTTGAAGGGCGCGACGCACCTTTCGCTCGTTCCTACCCAGTTGCGTCGCATACTGGATGCCCAGCTGCGTCCCTGGCCGACACTGGAGTGCGTCTTGCTCTCGGGTGACACGATTCCAGCGAGTTTGCTCGACGATGCGCGGGGCCTTAAGTGGCCGGTCGTTCCTGCTTACGGTCAGACGGAAAGTCTCGGTTGGATCGCCGTGGCGCCGCGGGCCAGACTCGATGCCGGAGGCGCTCTGATCTTTTTCCCTCACGACGGCGTGACCGTGACCCAGGATATGGATGACTACGCGCTCAGTTATGCCAGTCCGACTCAAGCGTCGTGGTCTTTGGACCTGGCAACCGGGCACATCGAGTTGCTCGGGTCCCAAATACACACACGCGATATGATAAAGCTCTCTGGCGAGGGCTTTCGCGTCATGGGGCGTTTGGATGACATGATCCTGTGCGGGGGAGAGAATCTCGACCCTGCTGCAATCGAGGACGCGGTGTGCCGTGTAACGGGTGCCTCAGCTGCGGTTGCTTTCGGCGTAGCGGACGGGCAGTGGGGACAGATCCCCGCATGTGTTTTTACGCTACCCGACGAGACCGCGGATGCGAGCAACGCCGCAAGTCGAAGCGCCTGTAACGCGGCACTGAGAGCGCTTGCGTCCCTACCGGCATTATTGCGTCCTCGGCGGGTCTGCATCGCGCAAGCATTTGAGCTGACTGTTGAGTTTAAAAGGTCGCGGCGAAGGGTGGCACTTGCGTTCTCAGACAGGCTTTTTCCGCTTGCTGCGTCGCTTGAGGCGTCTCCGTAAGGAAGCTTGCGCTTCGCGCACGTTTTTGCGGACGAGGGGCGTAAGCTACGGTGCGGGCTTGCCGAAACGGCAGCGTGGTCCGCGAGGGTTGCCACGCCTTCAATCGCAGCATGCCCCGCGTCTGAGGAAGCAGCTTGCTAGCCTGAGGTAAGCTGAACCTCGCGGTTCAAGTCGAGCCAGATATTATGGAGTAGCGCGGCGCTGTTGCGCAGGGCCGTCCTCTCCTCGTCGGTGAGCGTAGGGGCGACGTCCGCCAAGATGCCGGCCTTGCCAAGCAGTCGAGGCCTCGAAAAAGCGACGGGCCCAAGCCCGGAAAATGCGTTTTCTACGGCACATACGGTCATCACGACACGCTCATCCGAGCGGATGGCTCGCACGAGTCGGGCGAGGCCCGCTCCAATGCCGTGCCAGGTAGCCCCCTTGCCGCGGATAATCTCATACGCGGCGTTGCGAACGCGAATATCGATGGTGTCTCTATTCGTTGCAGTTAGAGGAATAGAGAGTTGCTCGCTTAGCAGCTCGAGGGGCAGCCCTCCCGCGGTGGCTGATGACCAAACCAGTACCTCGGAATCGCCGTGTTCACCCAGAACGTAGGCATGTACTGACTTCGAAGAAATACGGAAGTGTCCCGCAAGCAGGGATCGAAAGCGCGCCGTATCTAGCAGTGTGCCTGAGCCGAAGACCCGGGCTGCAGGTAAGCCTGACAGCACGGTGGTGACCTGCGTCATGATATCGACTGGGTTTGTGGCCACCAGCAGAATAGCGTTGGGTGCAGCCCCGATAATTTTGGGGACGATATCCTGGAATACTCGGACATTGCGCGTCAAAAGGTCGATGCGTGTCTCGCCAGGTTTTTGACTCACGCCCGCCGCAATAATGACGATGTCGCATCCTTCCAGACCCTCGAATCCCGCAGCCTGGACCCGCGTGGCGTGAAAAAAAGGCGCACCGTGTCTGATATCTGCCGCTTCCGCTTCCGCCCGCGCCGCATCGGCGTCGACGAGGACGACTTCGCTGGCCTGTCCCGTAAGCACGATGGCGTTTGCCGCCGCGCTTCCCACCATGCCCGCACCTACGACTCCAACTTTCATCTTTATACCTGCCTTGCAACTGTTAAGAGGGTAGTCAGAAAAGCTTCCCAGGGTCTGCTCTGAAGCCAGGTTCCGCCGCGATAACCCAGAGCGGCGCAGAGGGTGCCGCGCCCGAGTGCCCGTTCCAAACGCGGTGATGTGCCCCCAGGCTACCTGAATGTTTGCTTCTCCCTCGACTGAGGAGCGCGTTAGACGCCCTGCTTGCACTTCCGTACTGACGTCCGAGTGCGCGTTTCGCAAGTCAGAGGGCGTTTCGAGTCGGCAGGCGTAAACTGGGGGGATACGCTAGGCATTCAGGTCTCGCGGGGTGCAGTAGGAAGTCTAGGGTACGCAGCGGTGGGCGTGCGCCTACACGCCTCTGCCAACCTACACGCGGGAGGCGTCTTGGCTAACTGTCTTGCCGTAGGGCGGCCATGACTTCCTCCACAAGTGCGGTAGAGCCGACAAAAAGAGGGGTGCGCTGGTGCAGTGTGTGCGGTTCCACCTCCAGAATAGGAGTCCTTCCATCCGTTGCGAGGCCGCCCGCTGCACGCGCCAAAAATGCAATAGGTGCCGCTTCGCAGAGCAGACGTAGTTTGCCAAGCGGCCGCTCAGTCTCTGCCGGGTAGGCAAAAATACCACCCTGCAGGAAGATCCTGTGGACGTCGGCCACCATTGCACCGGAATAACGGAGCGACCAACCGTCTGCGGTGTGGCCCTTGGCATCTTTCAGCCAGCGGCGCAGGCCTGGATGCCACTTTGCTGCGTTGGCCTCGTTGAGCGAGTAAATCTTGCCGTGTTGGGGGATTGAAATCTCTGGGTGCGACAAAAAGAACTCACCGAGGGAAGGATCATAGGTAAAGCCGTAGAGTCCTTTGCCCGTGGAGTATACAAAAATCGTTGAAGAGCCGTAAACCACATACCCTGCGGCGACAAGTGCGGATCCGGGCTGCAAAATGTCCCTGAGCGATGGCGCTTCGAGCGGGTGTAGGCGCCTATATATGGCGAAGATAGTACCTGTCGTGCCGTTGACATCCAAGTTGCCCGACCCATCGAGAGGGTCGAATACCAACGCATACTTGCCTCGCCCTCGCACTGTATCAAACACGACAGGATCCGGCAGCTCCTCACTGGCAGCGATTCCAACAAAACGTCCGTTGTCGATTGATTGCAGGACAGTTGCGTTGGCAAGGTCGTCCAGTTTTTGAACGACTTCACCCTGCACGTTGACTTCGCCTGTTGCGCCGAGTTGATTGGTGAGCCCGGCACGTCTGACGCGAGACGCAATAACTTTAGCGGCTAGGGTGAGCTGTTGAAAGAGACCTGTGAAATCTCCCGTAGCCTCAGGTATGTAGCGCTGGCGGCGTAGCAAGTGCTGGTCAAGCGTAATGCCCGGAAGAACTGCATCTGAAGGCGGGAGCGAAGACGTCATAGTCGCTCACATTACGCGTTGCAGGTTGACACAGCAAAGTCCTTCCGCTTGACGGGCCAAGTTGCCCCGCCTCGTTTGACAGGGCCGCTGGTGGGGGCGTGTTAGCGGGCTTTCGTGGCTTTCAGGCACCAGGAACGCCGCTCTAGAAGAGACTCTGCTCTAACGGGTCGGGGTGGAGGGATTCGAACCCCCGACTTCAAGCTCCCAAAGCTTGCGCACTACCAGGCTGTGCTACACCCCGAACAGCGCCCCAAAGTACCCGAGTCGCGGCTGTTTCGCAAGCGTGGATGTGTGCCGTGCTGCACCACAGACCCAAAGCCGAAAGAAAGCGACGGTGTGCTAGGAAAGCAATAGTCCATCGGGCGGGTACTTATCTAGAATTGTGTGGCGTGGAAAGGGGAGGGAGGGAAGTGAAATGCCGCGCCTGGTGCCTCAGGGCATGCACCACAGCCAAGGCGGACATCTCCATAGTTAGGTTCTTTCACATTTCCGCGCGGGCTCAGCACCGACCCTGATGCGCCATCTGCGGTCTCTGGGTTCGGTTCCCGCTCTAGGAAAGTCTGTATCCAGCAATAAATGCGCGCGAGGTGTAGGTGGATTGGCAGGCATGGGTAGATAGCTTGGTAGAAGCACCGGTATGGATTTTGTGCCTCAGCGCATTTTTCGGCGCAGCCATCGAGTACGTGCTTCCGCCGCTGCCGGGCGATGCCCTGGTTTTTGGTGCCCTTGCACTGGCAAGCATTCAATCGCGTTGGCCGATAGCCGTTGGCCTCGCGGCGCTGGCGGGTATTTCGCTTGGCGTCGCGAGCAATTGGGTCCTAGGCCGCATGCTCGCGCGCGCTCTCGCGAATAGTAATGCAATCGCGCGCATGGCCGGCGGAGCTGCTGTCCCGGTCGTCGGCGTTCTGGCACGCTTTCGGGCCCGTCTCGAAAGCCACGTGACTGCGCCGTCCCTACAGACGATGGTGATGTCTCGCGGAGACACCCTGCTTCTTTTACACCGTTTAGTTCCCGGGTTGCGCGGGCTGATTATCATCGCATGCGCGATCCATGGCATGTCGTTCGGCCGTGTTTTAGGGCTCGCGTGTGTCGGCGGAGTGGTGTGGGCGGGGCTTTTGGCGGTCGTGGCTTCGTTCACGGGTCAGGCGTTAAGGGCGCTCGATGTGACCGAGGTTGTTGCTGAGATTTTGCGGCTTCAGTGGTGGCTGGTCGGTATCGTTCTCGCTGCCGGTCTCGTGTTTATGCTCACGCGCCGCGTTAAGCGGACCTGTGCGCGGGCCCACCGTTCGCGACCACGGACATAGCGCGGTGTCAAGCCGCGCGTGGCGCGAGCCTATGGCCTCTAAGCAAGTTAAGCGGCTGAACCGTTCGCGCGCCACGCGCTTCGAAGGTGCGCCCGATAGCGTGTTGCCAACACTAGTCTACGCCCGCTTCTCCGCGGATTTTCGCGTCAACGATGACGCCGAAAGTAGTTGTGACTTTAGATAATCTCGGTTCATCTGTGCGATGAAGTTGATGGATATGCCTTTGGGGCAGGCGGCTTCACACTCACCGTGGTTCGTGCAAGCGCCGAACCCCTCTAGGTCGTGCTGCATAACCATTTGTGCCACGCGCGAAAGACGCTCTGGTTGACCCTGGGGAAGCAGGCCGAGATGGGCCACTTTGGCGGCCGTGAAAAGACTTGCTGAAGCGTTCGGGCAAGCCGCGACGCATGCACCGCAGCCGATACACGCGGCCGCATCCATTGCGCTGTCAGCATAATGCTTCGGAACGGCAGTCTCGTTGGCGTCTGGGGCGCTGCCCGTGCGCACTGAAATGTAGCCCCCGGCCTGAATAATTCTGTCGAACGCCGCGCGCTCCACGACCAGGTCCTTCAGCACCGGAAATGCGGATGCGCGCCACGGTTCAATCCAAAGTTCATCACCGTCTTTGTATTGCCGCATATGAAGTTGGCAGGTGGTCGTAAGATTCTGCGGCCCGTGTGCCATGCCGTTGACCACCATTCCACAGCTACCGCAAATCCCCTCGCGGCAGTCATGTTCGAATGCAACAGCATCCTTTCCCGATTCAACAAGTTGCTCGTTGAGTAGGTCGAGCATCTCCAGAAAGGACATGTGCGGGCTGATATCCGAAACAAGGTGCTTTTCGAAACGCCCGGCTGCCTCTGGTCCGGATTGGCGCCAGACGTGCAGCGTAAGGTTCATGTGTTCTTCGCTCACTTGTAGCTCCTGACGGAAGGTATAACTTCCTTAAACTCGAGGGGTTCCTTATGAAGTGTAGGGGCAGAAGCGTTCCCGGTGTACTCCCAAGCAGCAACGTAGGCGTAGTCTGCATCGTTCCGCTTAGCTTCACCATCCTCGGTTTGGTGCTCTTCCCGGAAGTGGCTGCCGCATGACTCATCACGGTCAAGTGCATCGAGGCACATGAGTTCGCCTAACTCGAAGAAGTCCGCTACCCGTGCGGCCTTCTCAAGTGTTTGATTCACGCCTTCCGCTGGCCCGGAAATCTTAACGTGCTGCCAGAACTCATCGCGAAGTTGAGGAATCTCGCGCAGTGCCTCCTTGAGGCCCGCTTCACTTCGAGACATGCCACACTTGTCCCAGATGATCTGACCAAGTTTGCGGTGGTAGTAATCTGGATGGTGTTTGGGGTCTGGGGCTTGCGTCAGCTTGCCGATCACTTCCTCCACGTCCTTCAGGGTGGCCTTCACCTCTGGTGCATCTGCCGACACCGGTGCAGGTCTGTTGGTAGCCAGATAGTTGCTTAGCGTGTAGGGAAGCACAAAGTAACCGTCTGCGAGCCCCTGCATGAGTGCGCTTGCACCGAGCCGGTTGGCTCCGTGATCCGAGAAGTTCGCTTCGCCGGTTCCGAACAGCCCTTCAATAGTAGTCATCAAGTTGTAGTCCACCCAGAGGCCGCCCATCGTATAGTGGCTCGCTGGGTAAATACGCATCGGTACGCTGTAAGGATTCTCGCCGGTAATGCGCTCGTACATCTCGAAGAGATTGCCGTAACGCTCTTCAATGACAGACTTGCCCAGTCGACCAATGGCGTCGGCAAAGTCGAGGTATACGCCTCGCCGTTGGCCATTGACCTCGGGGCCGACGCCTCGGCCCTCATCACACACGACTTTTGCGGCGCGCGAGGCAATGTCGCGCGGCGCCAGATTGCCGAAGGTGGGGTAGCGTCGCTCAAGGTAGTAATCTCGATCGGATTCGGGGATTGAGCCAGGATCCTTGGTTGAGTCGGCTGCGTTTTTGGGAACCCAAATGCGCCCATCGTTGCGCAGCGACTCGCTCATCAAAGTTAACTTCGACTGCGTTTCGCCGGCCTGGGGAATGCACGTTGGGTGGATTTGCGTGAAGCAGGGATTGGCGAAAAGCGCACCGCGCCGGTGGGCTCGCCATGCCGCCGTCACATTCGATCCGATAGCATTCGTCGATAGGTAGTAAACGTTGCCGTAGCCCCCGGTAGCGAGCACGACCGCATCCGCTAGGTGCGTGCTGAGCTTTCCGGTGACCAAGTCGCGAGCGACAATGCCCCTAGCCTTGCCGTCGACGACAATAACATCCATCATTTCGAGGCGGTTACGCATCACGACGGACTTGGCCTCTATCTGACGCGAGAGCGCTTGATAGGCTCCCAACAGAAGCTGTTGTCCGGTTTGGCCGCGCGCATAGAAGGTCCGCGAGACCTGTGCCCCACCAAATGAGCGGTTGGCGAGCAGGCCGCCGTACTCTCGGGCGAATGGTACACCCTGTGCGACGCACTGGTCGATGATGTTTACGCTGACCTGGGCCAGTCTGTAGACGTTCGCTTCGCGCGCGCGAAAATCCCCGCCTTTGACCGTGTCGTAAAAAAGTCGGTAAATCGAGTCGCCGTCGTTCTGGTAATTCTTGGCTGCGTTGACGCCTCCTTGGGCGGCGATGCTGTGTGCCCGGCGGGGGCTGTCGTGAAAGCAAATGCACTCCACGTTGTAACCCTGTTCGCCGAGGGTCGCTGCCGCAGATGCACCCGCGAGGCCGCTGCCTACGATAATAACTTTATGTTTTCGACGGTTCGCTGGATTGACAAGTTTCAGATTGAAGCGGTGTTTGTCCCAAAGTTCCTCGACGGAACCCTCAGGTATATGTCCATTTAGCGTAGTCACTGTTCTATTTCTCCACTCCGACTATCCACGCGTTCCATGCGTCATCTAGGGCTGTCATCGGTGAGGCTAACGCTCTGATATCCAATCACAAAGCCAGGCTTCGTTCCTTGGTTGTGGCTGCTCCGCGCGGTGAGCGTCGAGCCCCATCGCTGTTCTCTAACTTACAAGGGTC
>SLQV01000110.1 GCA_007131285.1 Myxococcales bacterium | reverse complement strand
GGGGCAAACCGACGGGTGATGGTTACACCTATCGCCTGAGCCCAGGAGAACACAAACATTTGGTTTCGCTGACCCTTGACTAAACATGCTTGCGTTCTGTTGCCACCCAGACGCGCACCTTATGTTTGCAAGAGGCGAACGTGTCGCTGTAACCCCGCCTTGGGTCGGATAGGACGAAGCAAATCGTGTTCACGCTAGTGGCAGTTGACGGCTAGCCGAAGCGGCCCTCCTTCGGATTCATCGGTTAAAATCGTGTAGTGGATGCCCTCGCCAGCGAGTACAGGATCTTTTCGATGTGCAAGATCGGAGATGCGCCGTACCTCGCCCACAAGACTGCCGTCACTCTCAAGCTGCACCAGATGCGTGCCGGTCTCATCGGTATCCGTACCTGTCTCTATGCCTCGGCGTCCCGCAAAATAAAGCATCATCGCGTCGCCGTCGCGCAACCAGCGAATATCGTGTCCGCCGTGAGGAATGCTCTCTGTCGAGCTGATGCGCACTGGATCTGCGGGTCGGTGCATGTTCGCGTCGAAGACGGTCATCCACAGGTCGCGCACTCCGCCTAGCCCCGAGTGCCAAGCCGCCCATATCGTATCGTCAGGACCCTCGATAAAAAAAGGTCGATAGGCAGGTAGCCAAGGTGATCCGCTGGGGCCGGCATCGTCGGCGTCGTATAGGGTCTTGGAGGCGATATCATAGCGCGCGAAGTTCAAAGTTTTGTCAGATCCAAGCCCAGACGATACATTTTGTCTCCAAGTGATCAGTGCGGTGCTGCCGCGAGGCACGATGCGTGCCTCCGTGGTGATACCGTCTGAGCCGCTCGATACAAGATCATGTGTGACGTCAGCAGCAAGGGTGCGTGCGTCGCCCACCCATAACTTGCCGGTGTCTCCTGGACTTTCGAACGATCGAACGACCAAGAGCGCTCCGCTCGCCGTGATCGCCACGTCAGTGGCGAAGCGACCCAATCCGTGTAGGCGCGTAGCGGGAACACGCTCCGTACCGTCGCGAGCGAGTGACCACGCAAAGGCATCTTGTGACTCTCCCGGGATATTTGTGCTGCCGCTGACTACGATAACTCCGTCGTCAAAAGGCCGCATGTGGAGGCCAAAGAGGCTGGCCGACTCGCCCTCCGGAAGGTGGAGCGTGAATGTGTCCCGGGGAGCAGCGAAGGCCCCTTCGTACCACGACACTTGGATTGTCGACGTATCGTCTGGTCTAAACCAGGCCAGGACGACTTCGTCTCCGTATTGGCGCACCACCGCCTCGGGAGACCCGTCGCTCCCCGGCAGCGGGACTTCTTCATCGCAATATGCCGCGAGCTGTTGTAGGAAGGTTTCGGGTGAGGAAGGCGTCTCGCCGTCGCCCAATAGGGGCCCTTCACTTGATGCAACCGGGTCACTGATATTTGAGTTGTCGGCACTTGATAAGTCAAGGTCCGGAGAGGCGCCGTCGGTTGCGGGCTCCGTGAGGCTTACAAAAGGCGCGTTTTTCCCGATCGGGTCATTCCAAAGCAGCCCGCATCCGGAAATGCCTAAACAGGCTGCCAGCCAACTGCCCCACCACTTCCGCCGCACCAGGATGGTCATATCGTATAAGTGTACACTTACTATACTGGTGGAATATAGGTGTGGCTTACATTTTTTGCACTTTTGGCCAATAGTTCGACCTCCTGCACTCAAGCCGAGCTGCGTATCTGTCGCTTGACTGAACGCCACTAGCTCATGCCCGGGCAGGCGTGGCAAGACGTAAGTGATGCGCGCAAGGTCAATCGCTATTGTGGCACTATTGCGAGCGGGCGACGTGCTTCTGCATGCGCGGCCGACAAGCGATGCGTTGCTAGGGGGGCTTTTAGAGTTGCCGGGAGGAAAAATTCGGCCTTTTGAAGCGCCAGCGTGTGCGGCGTCCCGGGAGCTTGAAGAAGAGACACGCATATGTGTGCCGAGCGACAGATTAGAGCCGGTCCAGATTTCCGTGCACCGCTATCCCGACCGATCTCTACGCTTTTACCTATATGTGTATCGCGCGAATGGGCCCCGTCACGGCCTCGGCCGCCGCATCACCGCAGCTATTTCCGAGACCGTGCCTAGTGGTGGCAACGCGGGCTCCCATGTGCCGGAGATCGGTAGCTGCGATGCCATACCGGGCGCAAGAGAGGTTGCTTTGGCGTCTGGGGAGTGGGCGTTCTGGCCGCTGGCGGAACTCGGACCCGCGCAAATGCCCGAAGCCAATCGTGCCTGGCTGCCCCTGCTCCGAACGCTTGCTTAGTTGGCGCGTGAGCCGCGGGCGCGGCGCTAAAGCTCTGCCCAGCCTTCAGAGGGTCTGGCGTCGGCTTTGGCCCAGAAGTGCACAATCGCTTCATTGAGCAGATTCGGTGTGCGACCGAGAACAAGAATCAGGCGCGCGCCGTTGGGCTGGCGGCGCCAAAGCTCCGCCTTCCCAGTGTGCCCTGGCTGACGACGTAAGTCGTCTGCGGTGATGCCAAGGCTTTGGGTAACCCAGGGCGCGGCTTTCAGATCGCCAGGCGTCGCAAGAATAATGCGGGCAACCATCGGCGGCGCTTGTGGGTCTCGGGAGAAGTGTGCAGGTATCGGAGCACGACCCCAAAAGCGTTGCGCGCGCATCCGGTCCTGGAAGGTGTCGAGGGCTCCGGAGCTTGGGGCGTAGACCTCCGCGCGTGCCAAAAAGTCGCTGCGTTGCCATTTGTTCGGCGGCCACGATTCCTTGGCAATGTTGACGAAGCGCCGCGCGAACGTGGGCCCAAGTTCGAGATAAGGATCGCCGCGCCAGACCAGGTAGAGGGCGTGCGCAAGCGCGTCTACCGTTTCGTTACCGTACATGGAGCGTTGGAAGCAGAAGCGCGGATTGAGACGTGATGCCGCGAGGCCCTGGCCAAAGGCCGTCGCAAGAGCTTCATTCCAGTGATTAGCCGCGATAGCGCCGATATCGCCAAAGTTCTGAAATTCGATTTCGATCCTTTCAACGCGGCTCGAATACTGTACTGCGTAGTGAGCTAGCTCGTGGAACGCAGTCTCAGCGAGGGAAGCGACGGATCGGTCGCCGCCAATCGCTAATACCAAGGTGCGCTCTTCGCGCGCACCGAGCAGTCGACTGCCCGGCGGCTGCCGCACGAGAACGATCTGAAAGCGTGGCAATTTGAATGGGTCGACGCCCGCTGCTCCGAAGAGGATTTCGCTCAGTTCCTGCCCCTCGCGTCCTTGTACTTTTCGGCTCAACTCTCGCGCTATCGGTCCTAAATACCCGGACCACTGGCGCCACTGTTGGGCCGCGAGCACGTGGTATGCCCGGAGTGCTTCAAGGGCGAAGCCAGCATCTCTTGCAGGCAGTACCCGGCGCACGCACTCCAGAAACGTTTCAAAGGGTACATCGCGGTAGGCGCACGCTCGGTGAGGGACAAAGGTGGCATCGATATGCTGATGATAGGGCGACCGTAGCCAGTTCGGCGAACGCGCCTGAAAGGCTCGGAGCATGGCGGGCAGGCCTTCGGCTACCCGATTTTCTTCGTGTTCCGGGTCCGCGTGCTCAACGCCGTGGAGCATCGATGCGGTGTAGGGTGCCAAGACTTCGAAGACGGGCAGGGCGCGCTGACGCGGCGTGGCGCTGCGTGACATCAACGGGCTCTCCCGCCTTTGTTCGCCGCCGCAGGCAGCCATTGCGCAGGCAAGGACAGCCACTAGCCGCGCAACGCAAGCGTAGGCACTGGCGCTACGCGTTGTGCGGCGTATATTGCTAGTCTCGGCTGAAGCTTTGTCTGTGCCCCAGATCATTAATTGCCAGCGTAGCTCAGGGGGCGCACAAAGCGTGACTGTTTTGCGCAGGCAGACCTAAGGGTATCAAGCGAGCACGCTCTCCGCGTGCGCGAGCCGCCAGGATGGAATCCGCCGCGAATCGCCGCGTTCGGCTTCGACTGAGGTTCCCGCAGCGGCCACCTCAGCCACCGCGCGCTCTAGTGCCGCGCAGACCCCTGTGTCGGCGCCCAAGAGCCGGTCGCATAGCCTGAGGCGTGCCCGCTCTGGGGCAAGCAGGCGTGACGGAGGCGTCTGCAAGGCTTCTGCAAGCAGCGAAGTGACCGCGCGCATGTGTTCAAAGAGGCCGCGCACCTGCGTGACTGGCTCGCCTTCAAGGTCGCGCTTGCACACAATCTGCAGGCCGTGGCCGAAGCTGTCGACATCGAAGGCGATGTCCCGATAGTGTCCGACTAGGAGCGCGAACGGTCCTTCGGCCATGTGCATATAATCTGCGACATCAATAAGTACTTCATTAGGCACGGCGCTTTCCCGTATCCATGTGTGAAAGATTGGGATGAAGGTGTGTGCTTCGAGTGCCGTTGCAAACGGCACCTTGAGCTGTAGTTTCAACATCATTGCGGTCGGCCTATTCGTATTGCGCGCAAGCTTCGAGGGCGCGTGTCGGGTGGTGGCACGTTAGAACTCAGATCGCCGCCACTCAAGCGGCAGCGCTCTCGCTGGCGAGTCGATCGTAGCAAGCGTATCCCGCCTCCACAAAAAGCTGTGCCTCCTCAACGCGTTGATGGACCGCTTCGTGGTCAAGCGTCTGAGCCTCGCTCTGGACGGCCTTGAAGAAGTAGTGTGCGAACTTGCCTCCGGCGAAGGGGTCAAAGAAACGTTTCGTCTCGTAGAGGTGCGTCCGGAATTGCGCCTGAATGTCTGAAGGTTCATCCGTGACCTCAATGCCAAGATGGCGTGTTAAGGCCTGCGCGATCGTCAACATGCCGCGCAACGCCTCGTGCGCTGCATTCTGAAGTGCACCCGAGTCTAGCGCCACCTGGGCCTCAAACACCTGGCGTTCGCCCTGCTTCAGTCCGAACTCCACGAATGGCACGATGGCGCCGGCGCATTCCCCCACGCCCAAATCGCCGATCGAATATTCACGCGGATCGCCCCAGTCGCTGTAAAAGCTTGGGTCCGCCTCGTAAGATGGAACCTCCATCAGATCCTTAAGGCTCGCGCGAATCGCCGCTTTGCCGATGCGCCGGATGTAACCTTGGAAGGTTTCCTCGCCCTCGCGTGCTGCGAGAAAGTCAACGGTGAGTCGATCAACGACTTCCGGCACGCGTTTCGAGGGAATCGCGCCGACAGCCAAGCCGTAGCTGCGCGCGTTGCCCGCCCACTCGCCGCCGAGCACAAGCTGAAAATGCGGCACTCTCCGGCCACCGATATTGCGTGAAACGCCGAGAAAGCCGATATCCGCGGCGTGGTGTTGGCCGCAAGCATTGAAGCAGCCGCTTGCCTTGATGTTGAGCGCCCGAATGGGTGGCTCGAGCTTCTCTTCGATGACGCGCAGGTGTGTGTGAAGTGCCCCCGCCAATCCGCGCGAGGCAGAGATGCCAAGTTTGCAGGTGTCGGTGCCGGGGCAGGATGTGATGTCGGTGATGGTGAGTGCCCCCGCTTCCGCCAGGCCCATGGCACTTAGTGCGTCGAAGACTTCCACTGCATCGGCACGAGAGATCCACCGCAGCGCAAGATTTTGCTCGACAGTTGTGCGCAGGCTCCCGCCCGCGTAGCGGCGAACAAGGTCCGCGAGTGCCCGCGCTTGGTCGCCGCTAAAGTCGCCGAGGGGCAGCTTTACCACGAAGGTATCGTAGCCCTCCTGTGCCTGGGGTTTCGCATTGTCCGCATACCAGCGGTCGAACGCGGCGCTGCGCACCGCGGGCAGCTCTCCTGGCGGCCTTGATGGTGCTTCGTGGTGAACCGAGAGCGCATCGATAAGGTCTCGATGGCGTGGGTCTGGGCGCAGTGCCCTGCGTTCTTCATCGACCAGTTCACGAAATGCATCGATGCCGAGTTTTGAAACGAGGAACTTAACCCGTGCTCTCGCTCGGTTCTGTTTTTCACCGAGGCGCGCAAACACCCGACTAACTGCCTGGCAGATGGGAAGAATGTCGTAGGGGCTGGCGAAGGCGTAGAGCAGTCGCGCCTGTTGGGGCACTGAACCGAGGCCACCGCCGACGTAGATATCAAAGCCGCGCTCAAGCACCCCGTCGGCGCCTGCGCGTGTCTTCGCAATCGCGCCGAGGTCGTGAAAGCGCACCAGTGCGCAGGGATTGTCTTCGCAACCCGAGAGCGCGATTTTGAACTTGCGGCCGAAATCTTGGACATCCGGGTGACCGAGCAAGAAGGTTGCCACGGCATCGGCGTAGCCGGTGACATCAAACGCCTGGTCGCGACATACGCCAGCGTATGGGCAAGCCGTGACATTGCGTATTGAGTTGCCGCAGGCTTCCCTCGTCGTGATACCGACCGCCGCCAGTCGCCGCATCATGTCCGGCGTGTCGGAAATATGAACAAAGTGTAGCTGGATATCCTGACGCGTGGTCACGTGGAGCACGCCATCCGAGTACTCCTCAGCACAGGCGGCGAGTTCTTCGAGCTGTGTAGCGCTCAGTTTGCCGAAGGGGACCTTGATGCGCTGCATGCCCGGTGCGTCCCAAACCGTCTGCGTTCCTTTGACCGCGTCGCCGCAAGGAAAAGCAATAGTCTGGGTTTTTTCTCCGTCGTGGCGTTTGCCGTTGTCGTAGCGCTGCCCGTAGACACCGCGCCGTAGCCGCAGCTCCATGAAAAGCTTTTCGTCTAGCTCGCCCCGGTGCACGAGGTGCATGTGGTCTTCGTAGCTATCGATCTCATCGCGGAGCACGTCGCTCACGCGGTCGCCTAGGGTTTCTCGCCAAGTAGTCGCCACGCGTGTCATTGTTCCGCATCCGTGCGTGGGGTCAAGGGATTGGGGCCGAGTGTGGGCTCGAACTTGACATCCAAGCGTGCTGGTCTACACCACGGCCCGCGATTCGGGGATCGTCTAACGGCAGGACACCAGTTTCTGGTTCTGGTTATCTAGGTTCGAATCCTAGTCCCCGAGCTGGTTATCGGGTCGGGCCTTCCGGGCTGACGGAACCGCAAAGCGACAAAGTTACGGACAGGCAAGTTGACGGACAGGCAAGTTTACGGACAGACAAAGCTTTTTACGGACAGACAAAGCTTGCGAATAGATAAGGCTTACGGATAGATAAGGCACCACACGCTCGCCGATCCCGCGCACTCGACATGGGTCGAGTCTCAGGCCGTCGACGAAGCACAAACAACTTTGGCCCCATCGTCTAGCGGTTAGGACACCGGCCTCTCACGCCGGGAACGCGGATTCGAGTTCCGCTGGGGTCACCGACACTTAGCCACGAAAACGGGCACTTAAGCCGAAAGCAGATCGGGTGCAGACGGTCGCTGAGTTACATCAAGATGGCCGCAACAGGCTGATTTGGGCAGGCTTACCCAATTGAAAGAGCACCTGCTTAGACCGTCCTGGTACAGCTGATCCTGTAAGAGAGATCGAGCCCCCCACATCAGGTTCTCGGTCCCTATTCTAGCGGGATACCCACCGAGGGGGTGTCCGTTGACATGAAGAGTTCACGCAAGACGCAGCTTGCGTAGCTTCCCCGCGGGAGTGCGAAGGTGAGCCACAGTGTCGTGTCGCGCATCTCCAGCGAAAGGTCATCAGGGTAGATCCAGACGGGGCGACGTGTGCCGGTTGCGAGTTTGCGCCGTGGTTTGCGGCGCGTCAGCCAGTTGGTACGGTTGTGGAGCGAGCTCGCCTCAAGCAGGCCGGCCGCTGCGGCGCTGTGGTCGAGGTCGTAGCCCGGCAGCGGAGCTGTTGGCTGCCATTGGCGTGTGCCATCTTGCCAGTCGAGGGATGCAGCTTCGTAACAGCGCCAGTCGCTGCGTTGGCCGTAGCGTAAGATATCCCCTTCGATAATGTGCGGCCCAAGACCATGGCGGAGCCGGTTGGCCAGGGTGTCATTAAAGCCGATGCTCTGGCAGAGTGAGACATCGAAACGCACATCGCGTGGACCAAGCGCGCTTGCCCGTTGGGGTGGATCGCCGCGCAGCGTGGCCTCCACTGCCGCAGCGTCTGATACATCGCGGAAGCGCTGCGGTCCGAAGTAGTTAGGGCAGCCGCGTCGCTGCAGCGCGGTCAGCCGGTGTCGCAGGTTTTCCGTGCTGGCGGCACTTAGGGGGTGGGGGGGGGATCCGGCAGCGGCCGTAGGCTGCGCTCGCGTCGTCGTAGCGTAGAGCGCGCCGCCTTCGCCTTCCCACGCGGAAAGCCTGGCGACCGGCGGCGCGTGTGTCTCGGGGTCGGTGTCGCGGTTCAGGCGCAGGGCGATGGCGAAGCGATTGCCAACCAATTGGCCCAGCTTGAGCCGCTTGCGCGCTGGCGTGGTGCAAAGAATGTCGAGGTCTGGGTCGAGTGGCCCTGCGCCAGTCGGGAGCATTGCGGCGAGGCGTTGCCAGGCGGGGGTCGGCAGGCAGAGCCACTGCCGTGCTCGGCTAGCTTTGTCCTTCTGTCCGGCAAAGTTCACCTCGCGCGGGTGGATGCCAGCGGCCCGCGCAATGCGTGAAGCCGCGTGCGTTGTGGTGAGGTTGCGCTTCTCAATATGAACTAGCGTGAACGCTGTGGGTTCTGGTCCATGCTGAGGTGTGCCTGACCCGCTTTCGCTGCCGGCACTGGCATCGCTCGCATGCGCACTGAAGCGCACCTCCTCGACCACAAAGGTTTCCACGCTCGGGGGCTCCGGCAGCCAGGCGCAAAGGTTGGGTGCGTAGTAGGCCGGCCAGCGCGCGCCAAGGCCTTCGGGAAAGGACCATTCCGCGATGTGGGGGTGTGACGTGCCACCCGAAAACAATTTATCCATGCGCGTATTACCGCTGACCTGCGGCACATTGCAAGGCGCAAGAGCAAATGCGTGAAAGAGCATGATCGAAATATAACTTTGCGCTGGCCTCAGACGAAAGTGTCTCGTCTAACGTAGTTTTCGGATAATAAAAGCAATTGAGTTGGCCATGCAATGGCATAAGAGGCGGTGAAGGTAGATGTGGGAACGAAGTAAGGTTTTATATGTATTGAGCTAAATAGAAATGTCTGGAAGTAGGCCCATTTAGTCGCTAATCTTTCAATATGGTCTCGTTGAGACAAAAGAAGCTATCAAAGGCTATGCATGTGCTGCTGAGCTCTGGTGTGGCGGGCCGGGTGTTTCCCGGGGCAAGCTGCAGCATGGTCTGGAAAGCAGGCACGAAAGTTCGAGACGCGGCTGCCGTTGCTGGCAGGCTTTCCTCAGATTCGGGCGCCGTTGAGGCAGATACGCTCTATGATCTACATGACTTGACCCAGGTTTGGACCTCGACGCTGGGATTGATGGCAGCGGAAGGCAAAATCGTCGACTTGGCGCGCAAGGTAGACGAACTGTTACCGGAGATTCAGGGTAAGGGCTTTCAGGTGCCTACTATTCGAGATGCGCTCGAGGGTGCGGGTCGATTGCCCCGCTGGGGCGCACTATTTTTGGACTTGCCGCATGCGCCTGCCTCGGCAGCTGCCAAGCGCTGGATGCTGGTTGAAGCTGCCCGTCGCGGGGATGCTCCACACGAGGATACAAGTCACTTCAGTGAGCTCGCGTACCTTCTCGCGGGCGAGGCGCTAGCGCGGGCCTGCGATGAACATCTGGGTACCTTGTTCCAGAAGTGGATTGCAGGGCCTTTTGGCGTGTCCAAAGATGCACTCAATTTTAACCCGCCTAACCAGCCCCGACGCCGCACGCTTGATGTGCGCAAGATGGCACCAACCGAGCGCTGTGAGTGGCGCGGTCGCATAGTTGTCAGCGAGAGTCTCGACGAAAATGCCACGGTTTTCGGCGGGGTGGCCGGACACGCGGGGCTCTTCGGTACCGCGTCCGCAGCGGCGGCGTTGGGCGCGCTTTGGCTCGATGCGTTGGCAGGTAAACACAGCGAACTGCCGCGCAAGCGAGTGGAAGAAGTGCGGGCGCTCGTGGCGAGAAAGGGACTCGGTTATGGCTGGTATCACCTCAAGCACGAGGACAGTCGGGTCGGCGATGTGCTTTCGCCCAACAGTTTCGGGCGGACAAGCATCACCGGTTCGGCGCTGTGGCTAGACCCGGAGCGACAGCTTGCCATTGCGCTTCTTGACAATGCGATCCACCCAACCCGCGCGAACCGCCGCATCGATGGCTTTCTCCCTGATTTTTTCGACCGCGTGATCCGCCTCTTTGACGCCACGCACGGTGAGGACTGAGAACCTCATGGATGGCAGATGGCACCAGCGGATGCGCTCCTGGTGCGGAGCCGCTCTAAGTACAACGCGCTTAAAGTGCTGCATATACCAGACATGCCGGCAGGCAGGTACAGTACTTGCTTCAAGGGGCCATCATGGACCGACAAGCAGACACGCTCTTTTTGTTCCGGAAGCTTCTTGGCTGGCCTCTATTTATCGCCCTGTCACCGGCGTGCGCCGTAGAGACGAGCCAGGATGAACAGGCAATCCCCTCAGAAAAGAGCTTCGAGACGCCGTCTATCGAACGCGGTGTAGAGGAGACTACATTGAGACCCCAATTTTTTTCGACAGTATCGCGGTGGAAAGTACAGACGGAATCGCTGATTTCGTTCGCGGTAACGATACCAAGAAAGTGCACTGTTGGGCACAGCCTGGTGAGCTCAATGGTTACAGGCATGTCCTGCGAAAGATAACCCAGACCTCCAAGGCCGAAGCATGGGTTAATATCGCTAACAAAAGCAATGGTTTGAGCGGGATGTTCGAAAGCAGCCGCTGTCCTAGTGCGGACCGAGTGCGTAGGAACAAGACGGTATTGAGATCGAGAGAGAAATGTAGGGTACCCCTCGTAACTAAAGACCGAAGCATCGCAAATGTAGTCAGTCCGATGTCGATGGAGTTGGTCGTTCCGCAGTGGCCCGCTGCCGCGCTTTTAGTCAAGGATCACGGGAATGCTTTGGTAGATGTGCGTCCGCTGAAACTGCTCTATAG
>SLQV01000135.1 GCA_007131285.1 Myxococcales bacterium | reverse complement strand
GTTCCAGCGGATGTCGCTGTCGATGCCGCGCACGGCCAGGTTCATCTTGGCCAGGCGCCAGGTGGTGTAGTTGCTCTCCTGGCCGTAGATGGCGATGTCGCCGATACGCCCGCCGTGCTCCAGCACGAACTTCTCGCTCTGCACGAACATGCCGCCCGACCCGCAGCAGGGGTCGTAGACGCGACCCGAGTAGGGTTCGAGCATCTGCACCAGCACCTGCACCACCGAGCGCGGCGTGTAGAACTCGCCGCCGCGTTTGCCTTCGGCACCGGCGAACTCGCTGAGGAAGTATTCGTAGACGCGGCCAAGCACATCCTTGGACTTGTCGCCGCCCTCGTTCATGGCGATGCCCGAGATCAGGTCGATCAGCTCGCCCAGCATCACCTTGTTCAGCGCCGGGCGGGCGTAGTCCTTGGGCAGCACGCCTTTCAGCGATTCATTGTCCTTCTCGATGGCGCGCAAGGCGTCGTCGATCAGGGTGCCGATCTCGGGGCGCTTGGCGTTGGCCTTAAGGTGAGACCAGCGTGCATCCTTCGGCACCCAGAAGACGTTGTCGGCGAGGTATTCGTCCTTGTCTTCGGCGGCCTGCGGGTCTTCCGCCAGCAGCTCGGCGTGGCGTGCCTCGAAGGCGTCGGAGATGTACTTGAGGAAGATCAGGCCCAGGGCGACGTGCTTGTAATCGCTGGGCTCCATGTTGCCGCGCAGCTTGTCGGCGGCCTTGAAAAGCTCGGCCTCGAAGCCGAGGTTGCCGCCGTTGTTCTTGTCTTTGCCGTTGGCCATGTGTCGTTCCTGTTGTTCCTCGTTTCTACGTGGCGCGGTGCGGGTCAGTCCAGCACCACGAGAAATTCGGTGGCCAGCGCCTCCGAACGCACGGCGCGGGTGTCCGGGCTGCGGTGCAGCTTGACCAGGCCGTAACCCTTCAGATTGCGCAGCGTGCGCGACAGATTGCTGGCCGCGCGGCCCGAGAGTTCAGCCAGTTCCAGTACCGTGCGCGGCTGCTTCTCCTGCATCAGGCGCAGTAGCGCCCGGTTCTCGTCCGACAACACGCCGGCCAGTTGACGCCACGAAGCGAACCAGACCGTGGGCGTGGGCGCTTCGTTGTGGCTGGAAGCCTGGCGGGCCCGTTTATCCGAGCGGATGCCGACGACCGTGCGCATGGATCCTCTCCCCGTGTGTGACAATGATGCTATCACGCGAGCATCATATGGGAGCAGTGGGTGTTCGCTGTTGTCATGTGGGGGCGCAGGGGGTGGAGGGTATGCTGGTCGCCATTCGAGTGTGGCGCAATTCATCGTCTGACCTCCAGATGTTTGGGCGCGCGGTGCGTTGTTGCGGTCATCGCGGTCACATTTTCCCGGGGCCATCTGCGCATCGCGAAAGACGCAACATCCTAGCGATTTGCCAGGCGCCTTTGGTTCATTCGCGGCTGCTGGATGTTCGCGTTGGATGCTTTTCCAGCCAGCGATGCCCGCGGGAGGTGAGGCGGTAGCGCTGGTTGCTGCTGTTGGGCTTGTCCGGCAAGGTCATCTCTACCACGCCTGCTTCGAGCGCTGGTTTCAGGCATGCACGGCGGAAGTGCTCGCGATGCGTCATGCCCAAAGCGTCGAGCAGCTGCTTGCGTGACATCTCCCCGGCCAGAGCACGTACTAAGCGCTCGACTTCCTCTGTGACTTCCTCTGTGACTTGCGCGGTGACTTGCGCGGTGACTTGCGCGGCAGATGTGATTCCATCCACGGCCAGCGGATGGATCGGCAGGCGAATCACGAACGATAGCCGGTCGTCATCCGATTCGAATAGCGGTGCTGGAGAGCCGTTTGCAGCCATTACCTTGAGGATTTTCGGAATCCCCGTCGAACGACCTTCCGTCAGGTCAAGCTCCTTCAGGAACTCACCAATCCGACGATTACGGTACCGGCGGCTGACCGCCCGCCCGGCCTTGAGGTCCTGCATCCTAATGGACCTATCCGGACCCGGGAAGCTGACGACGACGAACTCCTCGTGGCCGATGCGCACTTCGATGGGATCTCGCTCCTCGTAGGAACGGTGATAAACCGCGTTAATCAAGGCTTCCTCAATGGCGGCGTAGGGGAAGTTCCAAACCCGCGTGGCTTCCGGGCAACAAAAAGGTTCAGAACCTATTCGAACCTACGCGGGAAGTGGAGCTGAGGGGAATCGAACCCCTGGCCTCTAGAGTGCGATTCTAGCGCTCTCCCAACTGAGCTACAGCCCCCGAATGTTCGCGGCGAGTTTAGACTAGGGCCGGCTTGGCGCAAGCATTTGGTCGCTTGTCCGCCTCGCGGTGGGTGGCTCCCCAGGCGCATACCGGGGAAGCGACCCCAGAGGGTTAGAGGACGTAGCGGGCGAGGTCGTCGCGGCCGAGTAGGGGTTCTAGGCGGGCGGCGACCATCTGCGCGTCGATGATGACGCGGTGGGGGCCGAGTTCAGGTGCGCGGAAGCTGAGGTCTTCGAGTAGGGCTTCCATCACCGTGTGCAGGCGCCGGGCGCCGATGTTTTCTAGGCGCTCGTTGGCGCGCTCGGCGTAGCTCGCGAGGGAGTCGATGGCTTCATCGCTGAACTCAAGGTCGATGCCTTCGGTTTTCAGAAGCGCGGTGTATTGGCGGGTCAGCGCGTTCGAGGGCTCGGTGAGGATGCGTTTGAACTCCGCGCTGCCGAGGGACTCAAGCTCAACGCGGACGGGAAAGCGGCCTTGCAGCTCGGGAATGAGATCGCTGACCTTCGCGTAATGGAAGGCGCCTGCGGCGATGAACAGGATGTGATCCGTCTTAACCGGGCCGTACTTGGTATTAACAGTGGAGCCCTCAACGATAGGCAATAGATCGCGCTGCACGCCTTCACGGGAGACATCGGCGCCCTGCATGCCCTCGCGGCGGGTGACCTTGTCGAGTTCGTCGATGAAGACAATGCCCGTCTCTTCGACGCGGCGCACCGCTTCGCGCTTGACCTGCTCTTCGTCGATGAGCTTGCCGGCTTCCTCTTGCTTGAGGGCGCCGAGGGCGTCCTTCACCTTGAGGCGTCTTTGCTGCTTGCGCCCGCGCATCCCCGGCATGTTCGAGAAGAGCTCACGCATCTGGTCTTCCAGCGCTTCCGCGCCCTGGCCACCGAAAATCGAAAGCATGGGGTGGCTGCCGAGGTTTTCGTCGAGGGCCAGGTGGACTTCCGTGTCGTCGAGTTCGCCGCTGCGCAGTCGGCGTTTCAGCTCTTCGAGCAACTCCGCCGGCGGCTCCTTGGCTTTGACTTCCTCGGCGCTCGCAGCAGCCCCCGGTTGTGGGACGAAAAAGGGGCCGAAAGGAGTGCTTTGCACGCTGGGCTGCGTGTGCGTTTTGGTGCTGGACTCCCGCGGCTGATTCCCGTGCAGCTTGTCAGCGGCAATGGCACGAATCAGCCGCGCTTCGGCGAGTTCCGCGGCGCGGACGGCGACCGCCTCGATGCCCTCATCGCGCACCATGCGCATGCCTAGTTCCACGAGGTCGCGAATGATGGATTCCACATCGCGGCCAACGTAGCCGACTTCCGTGAACTTAGAGGCCTCGACCTTCAGGAAGGGCGCGCGTGCCAGCTTCGCAAGGCGCCTCGCGATCTCGGTTTTGCCGACGCCCGTCGGCCCAATCATGATGATGTTCTTCGGCGAAATCTCGTGGCGCAGCGTTTCGTCGACGCGCTGCCGGCGCCAGCGCGAACGCAGGGCGCTTGCCACCGCTCGTTTCGCCTTGTTCTGACCGATGATGTAGGTATCGAGTTCGCTCACCACCTCACGGGGTGTAAAGTTGGGTTCGCGCGTCATAGCGTCTCTACGTGGATATGGTCGTTGGTGTACACACAGAGCTCGCTGGCGACTCGGAGCCCTTCGCGCGCGATGGTGCTGGCATCAAGTTCGGTGTGTCGCATCAGGGCGCGCGCGGCAGCCAACGCGTAGTTGCCGCCGGAGCCGATGGCAATGACGCCATCATCCGGTGCGATAACATCACCTGTCCCGCTTACCAGAAAGGTGTCCTGCTTATCCAGCACGATGATCATCGCCTCAAGGCGCCGCAGGATGCGGTCGGTCCGCCAGTCTTTGGCGAGTTCGACGGCAGCCCGTGCCAAGCCGCCGGGCTGTTGCTGCCACTTCGCTTCGAAGCGTTCAAGTAGGGCAAAGGCGTCAGCGCTCGCCCCGGCAAAGCCGGCGATGACCTGGCCGTCGGCAATCTTGCGCACTTTAGCCGCAGATGCCTTCACGATAGACGGCCCCAGGCTGACCTGGCCGTCCCCTGCCATGGCCACGCTTGCGCCGCGGCGCACGGCGAGGATGGTCGTCGACCTGAAAGGTGAAGTCACGGCAGACAACCTAAGACCCGCCTCGCTGCTGTCAATGCACGGGCCGCCCCGTCAAGCTTCAAGCGTGCCGTCCCTATGCCTAACTGGGCAGGCCTCGGTATCTGTCTTGGGTAAGCGTTAAGGGTGTCTGGAGAGCGGATACGCTTCGAGAAAAGGCAAGCGAGTGCTGGGTATCTCGCGTAGCTCTAATACGCATCAGCTTAAGGTTGAGCCTCTACAGCCCTGGGTTCGCTGCTGTGTTCGCCACGCGCGCACCGGGACCCGCCCACCGTGCGCCCTCTCCCGGCCGCCGCCGGGCTCAATCTATTCCTTCACCCACTTAGATCCTCCTCTTGGAGGTCCCGCGGGGAAGTCCATTTCGAAGGACGGAGCGGATTCACGCCGGGCCCCGGGGGGTATGTTGCGGCGATGCCTCCTGATCAGTCGACGTCTCGCTGCATGGCGTTGCGGCATTTGCGGGCGTGTCCTTCGTTCCGAGCACGCCGCGGAGCACCTGCCGCCGCAGGGCACCGCCTTTGGCCACGGCCGCGTAGAGGTGGTCGGCGGACACGTGCGTGTAGACTTCCGTGGTGCTGGGACGTGCGTGGCCGAGCATTTCCTGCAGGGAACGCAGGTCCGCGCCGCCTTCGAGGACGTGCGTCGCGAAGGCGTGCCGCAAGCGATGCGGGTGCAGCCCCGGGTGCCCCAGCGCATTCTGGCCGAATGTCCGCACGATATTCTGAATCTGCCGGCCGCTGAGCACGGTGCCGCGCTCGCCCAGAAAGACGGCCCGGCTTTCACCCTGGGTCGGCCTTAGCGCGAGGTAGCCCCGCAGTGCGTCGATGGCTGGGCCCGAGAGCGGCACATCGCGCACTTTGCGGCCCTTGCCGCTGACCCGAACCCAGCCGCCATCGAGGTCTAGCGCCCCGAGCGCGAGGCCAGCGACTTCGCCCAGGCGCAGGCCGGAGCCGTAAATCAGCTCAAGTAAGGCCTTGTCGCGGGCGGCGCGAAAAGCTCCCTGGGAGCTTTTGGGGTAGGGCAGCTCCGCCTCGACAACGCGCCCTGCCTCCTGTGCGCTGAGGGTTTGCGGCAGGCCGCGTTGGGCGCGGGGCAGCTTGATGCCGGCGGTGGGCAGCACCCGGACGACCCGCTGTTCGAAAAGGTAGGTGAAAAACGAACGCAGCGTCGACAGCCTGCGCCGCAAGGTGCGGGATTCGTCCTTGGCGTCGAGCCGGTAGGCTACGTAGGCGCTCACGTGGTGGGCTTGCAAGGCGCCGGGCGCATCAGGCATCTCTTGCACCCGCAAAAAAGCGCGAAACGCGTCCAGCTCGTGGCGGTAGGTCCGCAGCGTGTGTTCGGTGCGCCCGCGTCCCTGCTGCGCTGCCAGAAAGGCATCAATGCTTGTGCCTAAGTCCACCACATCCATCCCTTTAGAGCTCCCGCGGTATGCTGCGCGCACGTGCATGGACCGAGACTCTGGCCGTCGCGCAGGCGTGCCCCGGTTCTTAGCGTAGTCGCCAGGTGGGTTGCGTGTGAAGCTTTGCGCAAGGGTGGGTGCGCGCCTTTAGGCCGGTGCCGCGCACGCAACCACAGATGGCGCGTGACCGAAGCGTGGCGCGTGAGAGATTGGGTATCAGAGCCGTTTGATGTGCGTGTCGAGGAGCTCGGCGTGGTCGCGACAGCGAAGTTGCAGGGCCTACGTTGCTTGTCGGATGGGTCTGGTGACTGGAATCAGGTCCCGCGCGTTGCTGTTGTCGGCTCGAGGCGTGCCGACCCCGAGGCTTGTCATTTCGCCTTCACACTAGGTCGGGCGTTGGCTGCTGCGGGCGTTGCTGTTGTATCGGGGGGAGCGCTTGGGATCGATGCTGCCGTTCACCGTGGGGCGTTGGCTGCGGGTAGTAACGCACGGACGCTTGCGGTTATCGGCTCAGGCCTGAACAGGCTCTATCCTAAAGAAAATATCGAGTTGTTTCGGGAAATTGCTCGCCGGGGCGCACTTCTCTCCCACGTTGCTGACGATGCTCCACCGTTGCCACACTTGTTTTTGGAGCGAAACTGGCTCATCGCCGCATTGGCAACCGCAGTCGTCGTGGTTCAGGCCCCCGTGCGTTCCGGGGCCCTTTCGACGGCTCGGGCTGCTCGGGAACTCGGCTGTGCGCTGTGGACGTGCCCCGCCGCACCGTGGGACATTCGCGGCCAAGGTAATGTGCAGCTCCTGACGCGGGGCGCCCGCCCGTTGACCGAGCCCGCAGTCCTTCTGGAAGCTCTCGGCATGGCCTCCGGTAGCATCGATAGCGCTTCCAAGAAGGACGCTGCTTCGGCGAACCCGCGTAAAAAGCGTGGAACAAAATCCAAGTCGCGCGCGCCGGGGTGCGGGTGGCCTGCCGGGCTCAGTGAGGCTCACCCCGGCGCCCAAGTCACTTTGGATGCGCGTGTTTGCCGACCCAACCAGAGCGGTGCTGACGAGGCGAGGTCGCTCTCTGATATCGCCCGTCAAGTTCGTGATGCGTTGAGTCCTGCCTGCCGCAGCGCCAGCGAAGTAAGCCAACGCACAGCGCTCCCCATTGCCCGCTGTTTGGCGGCCCTAAGCGAGCTGGAGCTCGCCGGATATATTAGACAATATGCCCCGGGGGCCTACGCTCGTACGTAACTAGCCAAGCGAGCTGCGCGCTCGTTGTGTGTGGGGGGGCCCTGAGTGCGAGCGGGTGCCCACGCAGCCAGGGGTCCTTGCCGGGGATGCGCATGGTCTCGATGAGGCTAGCGCGAGGTGCGGCGGAGTCCGGCTGCTTTGTCGGCGGCGCCGCTGCCGGGATGTAGCTTGTCGAGGAGTTCTCCTGCCATCACAAACTCGTAATAGCTGACCATATTGGTCTCGATAACCTTCTTGAGGAGCGCGGAGGCAGCACTGCTTTGGCCGTCTTGGAGCTTGGCTAGCGCCACGTAGAAACAGGCTTCGGCCTTCTCGCCGCGCGTATTTGCTGCGGAGATGAGAGCGTCTCCTTGGAGCATTCCAGTGGAAAACCCAGCTAATTTAGCCCACCATCCTGGTCCTTTGGCGAGCTCCTTAAGCATGTCGTCAAGGCCCTTCGGTACAGATTCGTTGCGCATTTGGGCTAGGTTTTGTACCCAAAGGCCGAAGTAAACCTTCCACTCGGGCTCAAGGGTTAGTTTTCGGTTTGCCTGTCGAAAGACGTAACTCGCCAACTGAACATCGCCCGAGGACACCAGTAGATGAGCGAGAAGCGACGCGTAAGGCTCGCGCCAACCTGGCGCGGCATCCATTGCTGACTGAAACTCCCGGCGCGCCGAGGTTGTGTTGGCGAGGCGATCGAAAATGATGCCGCGCCGCACATGAAACATAGCAAGCCCGGGCCCGGTGAGTTCATCGCCTGCCTCGGACCAAAGCGAGAGGGCGTGCTCGTAGGTTGCTCTGGCACTCTCAATACCGGTAGATCTCCTTTGAATATCTGCCAACTGCTCGACGAACTCTGCACGTTTGCCCGGGCTCAGCGCGGGATCTTGCTCCGCCAGTTTCACCGCTGCACTTAGGTGTTCGGTGCTTGATTTGAAGTTGCCTAGGCGCGCTTCCAGCAGTCCAAGCTGCAGCAGAACATCCGGTGTTGGGCTCTCCGCTAGACTTAGCTCGAAGCGCTCTCGGGCCTGGACGACATCGCCAGCGTTCATGTCCAGCATACCGAAGAGCAAATAAAGTGCCGCGGGAGCTACCGTGGGAGGGATATCCGGCCAGCCTCCAATGCGTTCTTTGAGCAGCGCTTCGGTGATAGAGGCAACGCCCCGGGCCTGCTCTGAGTCGGTATCGAAGAGACCCTGCTGAACGAGCACCGCCAGGCGCTCTAGTGCTTCGTCATAGAGCTCCCGGTTGTCGGGGGCGAGGTCCACCGCGTCTCGATACCAGGCCGACGCGTCATCCAAGCGCTGCTCTAAACTTGCGACCCGGGCAAGACACAAACGAAATCGCGGGTCAAGTGGGGCGATGGGCAACGCGCTGCGACAAAGTCCTAGTGTCAGTTCCGGCCGTTGCTCTGAGAGTGCGGTTGCCAGTTCGAAACGCGCGGCAAGGCCCTTGTCATCTGTTTGGCTGGCAGTGACTAGCGCAGCAACGAGTCTCCCCTGTGCGGGTCCAGAGGCCTCTAGTTTACGCACTTCCTCCACGGCGCTCTGCATATCGCCATGCTCCATGAACACCGCCGCTACATCTAGCGGTGCCCGGGCAAGCAATGGTAGGGCCGATCGGTTCTGCCGAAAGAGATCGGGCGAGGCCAGCTTGGTGGCATCTTTCGTATCCTTGATGAGCTGAAGAATGTGAGTTCTGCGAGCTTGCATGAGCGCCGCTACCTGCTGGAGCACGCTTTCTGCGGGGAGCAGATTACTATGTTCCGTAGCGACGTCGAGCCTGCCGGACAGGCTGTCCACTTCCGAGCCGAGCGTTGCGCGCACCTCTTCGCCCCAAGCTAGGAGCTCTGCGTAGGCGGTGCGGTCCGCCTCGGGGCGCTCGGCGAGTCGCGCCCGCACGAAAAGCGCGCTCAGTACACGGGCTTCGTCGCCTCGGCGCGAGCCGTATTCGTAGAGGTAGTCGGCGAGCGGCCCGAGTGCGCTGGTGAAAGCGCCGCGTTCTAGTTGTGCTGGCGAGTACAGTCGCGTTGTGCGCCGAAAGAGCGCCGCGACGGCGTCATAATCGTCGTTAGCGATAAGCGGTATTGCTAATGCTGTGTAGTACGCTGAAAGCGACCGTTGCAGCGCGCTAGCTTCGGCCGACTCCAGGCCAACCTTCCAGAGCATCCGCTGCGCTTTGCGGGCGGCGCCCTCTGACTGAATCGTTTCGGCCTTTCGCGCGTGATGACCGGTCGTGCCTGTGGCCTGCCGGGCGCCGCAGCCAACGGCAACGGCGCCTGCGCTACATAAACAGAGCAGCTTAAGCGAGCCCCTAAGTAGGCGAAGTGAGCGCGCACGGCGCCCCGCAACATGACCTCCCCGAATGTTCGCAAGTCGACTGGCGCGTTGGGCCCTCGGGTGCTGTCGAGTGGGCGCAGACGGCATGCATGCCTGCACCTCTACGCTCTCGGGACCCGGTCTAACCGCTACTGAAACCTGTGACGACATTCTCAAAGCTGGTTTTTCCCGTAAGCGCTTGCAGTTACTTTCTTGCCGTAGTCTAGGTGATTACGCTCGTTTGCACAGCGTTTTGCGTTCAACAAGCCGCAGCAGCCCGAACTTAGGAACTCGAGTCCCAGCCGAGAGTCGCGTTCCGGGGTCGTATGGTCGCCGCGTTTGTCTCTTTCGATTCGTGCGGCTACTTGCGAGCTGGCAGTCCACCGTCCCGCTCATCACTGACGATTGCTTACTTCCCCGGAAGCTCAAAGAGTGCCAGTGAGCGGTTGTGGAGTCAACGTGATCGCGAGGCCAGGGCTCAACGCAACAATGAAGGGGATGACGATGAGCATGCGCCGCCTATGTGGCTCGCTGTTGATGTTCTGGTGTCTCGCACAGGTAATCGCGGTGCTGCTGGTGTCGCGCGTGGACGCCCTGCTGGGTTCGCGTCGGTTCACGGGCGTCAGCATCGATGGGGAAGCTACGGTCATCGCTTGGGTCTGTGCATGGGTCGTTGCCCAGAGCGCGCTGCTCAGTGGTGGGCTAGTGCTCAAGCGCTATTTCCAGAGCGCGGACTGTGCTGGGCGCAGCGATGGTGGGGGCTGGACGTTGCCGGCGTGGCAACGCTTGAATGTTTCGCGAATTCACGCAATGCCGACCGAGCCGTCGCAGGGCATTGGGGCGCGTTGGCGCCGCTGGATCTGGCTTGGTGCAGCGCCGTGTGTGGGTGTCGCGTTGCAGCTCGGTTTACACGGGCTGAGCGTTCTGCTCCAGGGAACGCTAGGCATGGTGCCGCCAGCCGCGCATATTGCGTTAACCGAAGCCTGGCAGAGCGGGGCTTGGCCGCAACGCGCGCTCCTTGGCGCGTGCATTACCGTGTTCTTGCCGCTAATCGAAGAGACGGTGTACCGCGGTTGGCTTTTCGACGCGGCTCGGCAGTCGTACAGCGCGCCGCGCGAGCCGGAGACCCGCGGCGGCGCCTTCTATCGCTCACCCGTTATGCGTGCCGCGCTCTTCACTTCTGCGGCCTTTGCATTCTTGCATATCCACCCTCTGGCGGTGGTGCTCGCGCTGCCCGCGGGCCTGGTTTTGGTCTGGGTTCGTTTGCGTTCCGAAAGCCTGGCCGCGACTGTCATTGCACATGGAATCAGCAATGCACTAGCGCTTATCTGGGTTCCTTAATGCGGTGAAGGCATAGATTGAGCCCGGCGGCGACCGGGAGAGGGCGCACGGTGGGCGGGTTCCGGTGGGCCGGGGTTCCGGCGAGCGCGTGGCTGCGGGGCCCGCGGGGGGCACGGGCGCGCAGGCGCACCCTCCGGAGCCCCCCACAATTGGGCACTGCGCGCGGCTCCGTACCCAATTGAATCCCCCCGGGTTTTCCGGAGGCTGATTGAGTTGGGACTGGCAGTCTATGCTGCCAGTCGTTGCGTTTCATAATATGCCTGTTCGAAGCATTTGGGCGAGACGAAACCGATAGGCCC
>SLQV01000164.1 GCA_007131285.1 Myxococcales bacterium | reverse complement strand
CAATTGGGTACGGAGCTGCGCGCAGTGCCCAATTGTGGGGGGCTCCGGAGGGTGCGCCTGCGCGCCTGAGCGCCCAGCCCCCCTGGGCCCCCGCGGGCCCTGCAGCCACGCGCTCGCCGGGACCCCAGCGCACCGGGACCCAGCCCCCCGTACGCCAACACCCGGCCGCTGCAGGCTTAATCTGTTCCTTCACCGTATTTGGTGGCTTTATGCCGCTCGGCGGCACGCTCCCCCGATTCGCTTGCCATCGTGGGCGGGCGGTGGCCAAGTTCAAGCGATTTCATCAGCGCATTAGAAGCTGTGCTTGAGAGATAATCCTCCGGGGCTGAGAGATACTTCCGTGCGGGAGTGGGCGCGCTCGCGCTTGATGATGCGGATGGTGGCCCATGTGGCAGCGCCAGCGAGCAGAGCCATGCCCGAAAGTCCGTAGGCCAGGCGAACGCCGGGGTTGCCTTCAGAGCCGCTGAGACACGTGCCGTCGGCGCCCGGCGTCTCACACTCCGTACCGCCGCCAGCAAAGGCAACGACCAAAAGGGCAGCGCCGGCTACGCCAAGGGTGCCCGCACCTAGGGTATGGCCCCAGTGGACGCCTTGGCGTGGTCCCGACGGTTCATCAAGCGGGGATGTCGCGGGGAGCGCGCTATCGAGTGAGGTTGCGCTTGCGGTTGGTAGTGCTGGTGGAGGGTCGTCAGCTTGCTCGGATGTCCGTGCGGCCGTCGGGCTGAGTTGAACGGTGAGCACGACCTCTTGAGTGTCATCGCTGCCGAGTTGGATGGTGCGGGTCTCGCTGAGATAGCCTTCGAGCGAAACGAGGACCTCGTGTTTGCCGGGGCCCAGCGGTTTGCGGTAGGGCAAGACGCCTTCCGGTGTCCCGTCGATGGTAACGAGAGCGCCCTCGGGCTGGCCGCGCACGACGAGCACCCGTGTCGCGCCGAGCGCGAAACCATCGAGTGCGCCTTCAAGCGCCGAGGCTACGGCGTCTGGCCAGTCCTCCTGTGTCGAAATGACAGCATCACCTGGGTAGGCTTGGCCGTCTGGAGCTACGAGCGAGGCCGCGACGGCTTTCGGTTCACGCCCCGCCATATCCGACCACAGACTGAGGGCGATGATAAAGTCGAGCCCCAGACGTTTGGCGGCAGATCCAGCGCAGCGGGTCGTGTCACAGGGTGCGGCGCCTGCTCGCTTGAGGCGACGGTTGAGCGTCTTGGCGTCAATAACCGTCAGGCCTCGTTCCTCGAGCAGGGCCGCCGACCGGCCGAGGACCCGATTTGTCCAAACAGAAGGCAGCCGGTCGTCGCCGCCCGCGGCGATAATTCCTACCTGCTTCGTTTGAGCGGCTGCGGTGGGCAACCCTCCCAGCATGAGTGCGACCGTAAGCGCGCCTAAAGCGCCGAGGCGGGATGCAGGAACAAGGGTTTTCGGGATGATAAGCCCGCGGATAGCGAACGCGAAGGTCAGCTCCAGCGTAGCGAGGAGGCGAGCTAGATGTAACATATCAGCTTTCAGAACGCGCCGCGGACGCCAAACCCAGGACCCACTGCGCCGACTTCTATCTGAAGCTGAGTGGGTCGGGGGAGCGTGGTATGCTGTTGGACCGCGTGCTGTGTCTTTTGAGGGTGCGTGTCTATCTTCCACAACTTAACCAAGGGGACACCGATGAGCGGTAACGCGTGCAGTACCAGGGCAGCACCGATCAGACGATCGGGTTCGCGGCGCGTGCAGCGACTATCTAAGCACTCTGGACCCTTCGCCACAAAGTACACGCCGGTGGCCAATGCCGCAACGCCTACGCCGCCTAAGGTCCAGTGAACCGTGCCGGGGCGGGTGCGTCCCTGGGAGGTGCCGTAGTGATGCCAGAAGGGGAGGCTTGAAAGTAGAACCGCAGAAGCCGCGCTGTGTGTAAGTACTGTGCCGAGTCGGCCGCGGTCGAAATCTGCCTGAAGGGGAAGAAAATCGGGCGCTTCCGGCGCCATATCTCGGAAAGCGTCTGCGCGACGACTGGTTTCTATGTGAAGCCCAATCGCGGTGCCTGCCAAGATAAGGCCCGTCCCGGTCAATAGGCCGAGGGCCAGCGGTTCGCGCCAGCCACGGCGACGTGCGGGCGCGGCGTTTGGCTGTGCAGCTGGTGGACTGCTTGCGACCGTGGTTTGCTCCGGGTGAGGGGGCGCTAGGCGTGGCTTCCAGGGTGGGAGCGCCACTGCGCGTGCGTCGGTGAACGCAAGCGAGTCCCCTCGCAGCAGGGCGTCCACGGCATCGAGGATAAGGTTGGGCTGCGCGCGCAGTTCAGCCGGTTCGGGTAGGCGTGCCGACGCCACAACCGAAGCCGGTTTCGCACGAATGAGGTCCAGGCGCACGGTGTCCAGATCCGGCTCGGGGGTGATGAGCAATGCGTGGCTGCTGCCGAGAATTCGACCGATTTCCGCACCGTGCTTTAAGCGCAGCACTTCAGCTTCGTCGGCGGTCGGATACACGAGACCCAGGCCTTTTGCAGAGCGTACCGAGCGATCGAAATCGGCGTCAACCGTCACGGTAGTCGCCTGCGCGGCGAGCAAAACGCGATGCACGCGCCCGGAACGTGCGCCGCATTCCGCCTGAACGCGGTATTCGCCCGCGGGAAGTTCTTTAACTTCGTAGGGCGTAGTGCCCAGGCGCCGGCCGTTAATGAAAGCATCACAGCCCGATGGTGTGCTCTTGACGGTCAGACTTCCCGTTGGACGCGCAGTGATGTTTTCGCCCGCTTCGCGGTAGAGACTGATGACCGTCGGTGGGTGGTCATGGCTATCCGGTGCGATATCCGGCACGAGACGCCGGCATTCAGCCACCTTCGCTAGGGCGCTTTCCCGGTTGCCAGACTCTGCCATCGCGCGAACCAGGTACAAGCAGGCATTAAGTACGTGGCGGGCGCTGTCGTTCGTGCGGTTAAGGTATTCGAGTGCCCGTTCAGCACGCTGCAATACTTCAGCAATTGACGATCGGGCGCGGGCGGTGCGGCCGGTTGCCACATGCAGGAGTGCGGCGCGCGCTTCGTCCGCGACGATGTCAATATCCGAATCGCTTAGCCGCTCCGCTTCGGCCGAGTGGCGTGCTTCAAAGAGGGCGCGCGCTTCATCAAGCGCTATCACCTCCACGGAATGAGCGCGGAGCGCCGCCGCGATAGGGCCCTCAAGCGCGCTGACCTCCTGAATGCTCTCACCGACGGTTGCCGGAATCAGCGTGATTCGTTGCGGCTGCGCGTGGCTCGGGGCGGCGCGGAGCAGCGCGACCAGCAGCAGGCAGGCGATCGTACCCAAAAAGCTCATCACTCTGGCAAGTGGCTGCATAGGCACAGGGTATTCGGGCTGGTTCTGCAAGCCGCGCTCGCTTTTGATGCTCTTCACCGCGTCAGGACCCCTTACCACGCCGAGGCTTTAGCCTAGCAGCATCGGTGGTAGTATCAGAAGCGGGAATTTTGTGTGCGGTCTCTGGTTACGGTGGGCGCGTGTCGGCCAAGGGCCTAATCCTGTGCGGCGAAGCCGCCGCGCATCCTCCGGGTGCTGTCACGGCCGTGTCGCGATGGACGTGAGTATTCAGGGCGCGTCTTACAAGTTGCCTCATGATTGTTGGAATTCAATCCCCGAAGTCTTCCCCCGAAACCCTTGAACGGTGTCTGGCGTCCCGGCTATGACGCTCTTTATTCTTGTAGATTGTCGGCGCCGTATGCCTTGTGCACGCCTACGCATGCGTGTCCGGTTAAGGGCCTGAGCCGGCCGTGCTGCCTCACCAAAATCCCGCGCGTTCCAAAAGGTACGCTGCGGTTGCGTGGCTGTGGGCGCTCGTGCTCAGACCCTCAACCGAACACGCAGCTCGCTTAACCGATCACACATGACGCTTACGTGACTTGCGAGCTAGGAGTTGCCGGACTTGTCGCGTGTGAGGACGAGCGATTGCGTTTCGCCCGCACTTGTCTGAACCACTCTGGAACGTTCGGGCGCATCGGCGCCGTAAGCGATGCGGTGCGTTCCCGGCCTGACTTTTAGGGTCTGGGGTGAGGGGCCAAGTTCCCGTCCATCCAGCCAAATGCGACCCCAGGGCACGACGACGATCACAAGCGTCGCGTCGTCTTGATCGCTTGGGCTGGTCTTGGATGGGCTCGGTTGCACAGCAGCGCGTGGGGCGGAGCGTGGGTTGGGCGTTCGGCGGGGCTTCTTGGGGCTTTCACGCTCAGTTGTCGTCGCTTTCGCGCTGCGCGACATTGCTGCTCTCGCACTCGCAGCGATCGGAGCGCTCTCGGTTGTCGCAGCATCGTATTCAAGCGCGACTTGCCCAAGGTCAGTTGCGTCGGTTGCCGTCTGGTTTGTGGCTGACGCCGGAGCCGCGGGGACGTTGGGGGTGCGTGCGGGGGCTTGCGGTGGAACGGACTTTGTAGGGTCGCGCGACATGCGTGCCGCCGCTTCGGACTCCTGAGCTTCGGGCGGCGCTGTGCGCTCGTTCAGCCACCAGGCGCCTGCGCTGAAGAGCGCGGCGCTCGCGGCAGCCAGTGCTAGCGCCCGCGTGCGCCGCGGTAGCGCAAGCAACCCGGTTCGACGCAGCCGGGTTTGCGCTGCGCTTGACCAGGGCCAGTGACCGCCCCGTTGCGTCAGCGCTCGGAAGCGGCCCGTTCGGCCTCTCTCGATAAGTTGGGTAGGCGCTAGCGTAAGTCTCTGGCCTAACGCCAGCTGACTTGTGGCGAGCGTGCTTTGCTTGGAAGAGGCGCGACGGATACGGTGCGTGGGAGGCAGCAGCGGCAGATAAACCGGTGCATCACCACCTATCTCTGCGATAGCCGTTCGTACCTGCTCCATTGTCTGCGGTCGCTGGCTCGGATCCTCGGCCAGCATGGCGAGCACGAGGGCGTCGAGGGCGGGGGGAAGTGCGGCGCGCAACGCACTCGGCGGATCGATGCGGCGAGCCTTGAGTCGGGCCCAGGTCTCCTGGTCGTTTTCCGCCTTGAAGAGCCGATGCATCGTCAGGACTTCCCAAAAGACGATGCCAAGTGCGTAGATCTCTGCTGTTACAGTGGCCCCGCTACCTGCAAGCAACTCGGGCGCGAGGTAGGCGAGCTTGCCCGCGGGAGGCGTGTCTTTTCCTAGGGCGGCTACGCGTCGCGGTATGGCGTGACCGAGGTCCGTAACGAACGTTACCCCCTCCGTATCAACCAGTAAATTGTGTGGACTGACATCGCCGTGCAGCGCACCTTCGCTGAAGGTCGGGGGCAAGTTCAAATTGTGCAGTTCGGCTAACGCACCCGCCGCTCGGTAGACCGCGTGCATGCAGGCCGCGGGAGCAAGTTGGGCGCCAGCCAAACCCCAACCGTGCAGCGCGTCGGCTAGGGATGCGCCCTCGACGTGGCGCCGCACCAACGCCAACTGGCCGACGCCCAACGCCTCTGGTTTGCTGACGGGGTCACGCAGGGCGAGCGCGCTTACCGGGGTAAGTTCCGCAAAGACACGCGCTTTGTCGCTAGCATTCGCGCCGTGTGCAAAGCGTCCAGCATGACTAGAGGGTGCAGCGCTAGCGATAATCTCAAAGAGGCCTTGCGTTTCGACCCAGACCGGCGAGCTAAGTGCCTGGCCCAAGGCAACCTCCCGAATAGCCAGGTTCAACCATTCGGATTGCGCGAGTTGCGGCGTGTTTCCGTCTGAACCTGTGACGGCGGCGTGGGTTTCTCTTGGGTGAAAGACCTTGAGCGTAGAGAGGTCGCCCGTTGCAACTGTTTGCGCCTTAAAAACCTCTGCCGTTCCGCCGGAACCCAGGTTTGAGAGCAGTACGTAGTCGCGGGACGCCATCCGAGCTTGATTCTAGCGCTGATCTAGGTCGCCAAGCACCGCTCGTTTGACCGCTTCGTAATTATTCGGCAGCGGTAGCGGCTGATTTGGCGCGTCACTCTTCACGTCGGGCAGGGAACGCTCATGGTAGTTCACTTTGAACTCTGTGAACTTAAGGCCGGAAGCCGTCGAGATAACAACCGTTCGGTCATGGGGGCGAATTTCGCCGCGTGCGGTGAGTTTTTCCAGGGCTGCCAGCGCGACGCCCGTGTGCGGACAGCAGTAGGCGCCCGTCGCATCTGCGCGCGCCGCCGCCTCGGACAGCTCACTCTCACTGGCCTCTTCTACCACACCATTGCAACTGTTGAGTGCGCGAATGGCGCGTTGAATTGAGACGGGGTTGCCGATGCGAATGGCGCTCGCTTGGGTATCGCCTGCTTCCATTGCGGTGAAGTGCTCCCAGCCCGTCTTGTAGGCACGATAGAGCGGATTAGCGCGCTGAGCTTGGGCAACGCAAATGCGCGGTTTGCGTGATGTCAGTCCGAGTTCGACCATCATATCGAAGCCCGCTGCAAGCGCAGACACATTGCCGAGATTCCCTCCAGGGATAATGACCCAATCGGGCACGGCCCAATCGAACTGCTGGGCAATCTCGATGCCCACGGTCTTTTGACCTTCGAGTCGCAGGGAGTTCATCGAGTTGGCGAGATAGATGCCGGGCTCGCTCGCCAAGCGCTGAACGATAGCCATGCAGCCATCGAAGTCGGTGTCGAGCGCACATACTAGCGCTCCATTAGCCAGAGGCTGGACAAGCTGAGCGGTGGTCACCTTGCCGGCGGGCAGCAGTACGACTGCCCGAATGCCAGCTGCCGCACAGTAAGCCGCCAGCGACGCAGACGTGTCGCCCGTCGATGCGCAGGCAATCGCGCGAATCGGAGCACCGTCCTGAATCATCTGACGCACAACGCTTACGAGCACTGTCATGCCGAGGTCCTTGAAGGAGCCGGTGTGACTGTTGCCGCAGAGCTTGATCCATAGGTCTTCTAGGCCAAGCGTGCGGCCGTAGCGTTCAGCCCAAAAGAGATTGGTGCCGCCTTCATCCATCGAGACGACGCACTCGTCGCGAACACCGGGAGCAACCCACTCTTTCTTGCCCCATACACCCGATCCGTAGGGCCAGCGGGTGGTGCGCCAACGTGCGTCGAAGCGCTGCTTCCATGCCTCCGCCGAAGTCTGTTTTAGGGCATCAAGATCGTGGCACACCTGAAGGAGCTCGCCCGTGTCTGGGTCGCGGTATATGGCCTCGGTGAGCGGAAAACTGCGGCCGGAACCCGAGATGCCCTTAAATACCGCGCTATATCCCATAGACGCTAGACTTAAACCGCCGCGGCCGCCTTCGCAACAGCCGGTGGCGAGCCTATTCCGCCGCGCCTTGCTAGATTTACGTAGCCGACTGTGCGTCAACCACGACCGAGTACACCACGTGCACTGGAACCAAAGATAATGCCGCATTGGGACACGAAGCGGCCGCACGGCTCTGAGCCGGAGTCGTTTCTTGCGCTCGACTACGGTCAGCGGCGTTTGGGCCTCGCGGTCTACGATGCGGCAACGCGTTGGCTTGCACCGATTCCCGAGCTCACGCGCGGCACTGACCTCGCGCGCGACCTGGCCTCGCTACGGACCCTGGTGGTTGAGCGTGAACTCCGCGCGGTCGTGCTGGGGCTGCCACTCGCGCTTGACGGCAAACCGACGCTTTCGACGCGGCGCGCCATTCGTTTTGGCCAAGCGCTGGAGCGTGCCCTTGGCGTGCCAGTTCACCTGGTTGATGAACGCTTGAGTAGCGTTGCGGGAGGACGTGCGCTGCGTGAGCTGGATCTTTCGGGGCGCGATGATTCCCAATCCGCCAAGATTATCGGCGAGGTCTACTTGGCCCAGTGGTCGCGCGCTGCAGGAGTTCACCCGCGTGGCTGAGCGGCTCGAGGGGCTGCGTAGAAGCCCGCGTCGCAAGCACGGTCCCGTCTCAGGGCCCGGGCTAAAAGCGTTGCGCGGCGAGTACGTGGGACCTTGGTCGGTGCCTAGCCCGCTCGACTCAGTACGTGCGCGCGGAGGACTTGCGTGCTGAGGCATTGTCACCCCAGACAGGTATGCCCTGCCCCGAGGTGGCTGTCGTATTTGGTCCTCCGTGTCGGAGAGGGGCTCCGCTCAGGGCGTGCCGCGCGGGTCCACTTTAGCGCGCAGCGTCGTCGCGGCTCCGGTTCGGGTGGCGTCAAGCGCCCGGGAGCGAAGCAACGACGCACGCCGCGTCGATCCCCGCGCGGCAGTGTACCTTGGCGCCTCATTGCGGTGGCGTGCGTGCTCGCGATGGCGGCCTGGTTCTGGCGACCGCGGGGGTCTGGCGATGCCACCGTTTCCTTGTGGTTGCAGCGTGCGCGCTCTTTCGTGGGCGAGACGCGCACTCCAAGCATTACGATAACCTTCCCGGAAGGTAACAGTCTTTCCACCATGGCGGAACGCCTGGAGGCGGCTGATATTTGTGCAGCTGATGTTTTCGTCCGGGCGGCGCTAGGCACACAGGTGACGGTGCATGGCAGCACGTTTGTCGGCGCCGAGGGCTTTCTCTTTCCCGACACCTACCAATGGCGTCAAGGCACGTCGGCGGCGCGTATCGTCGCAACCATGGTTGCGAACTTCGAACGCCGCACCGCCGCCCAGGTGCACGCGTTGCAAAGGGCACTGCCCAGCGTTCCAGACTATCTCTTCGGGGACTCAGGAGCGAAGTCAGAGGCGATCGCGGCCGCTGCCGTTGCGCTCAACCGCGTCGGCAAAGGTGCGGAGCCGGAGGGGCCGACGATACCGAAGGAGCTACTGTGGAACTGGGTGACCTTCGCCTCTATTGTGGAGAAGGAAGCTGGTGCGGGTGAGCTGGCACGCGTTGCGGGTGTCTTTGCGAACCGTCTCGCGCGCTTGCCCTTTGAGCCCCGGCGGCTGCAGGCCGACGCGACGCGCGTCTACGCTGCATTGTTGCGCGAGCACCGCAGCGTTCGCGCGCTCGCAGCTCCCGACGCATTCGATACCTACCGCCATGCCGGGCTCACCCCGGCACCTATTGGCAATCCCGGTCTCGATGCCCTCGAGGCCAGTCTGCAGCCCGAGGTGCACGCGTATCTGTACTTTGTACGCCATCCGAAGCGCTTCAGCCACGTCTTCTCCGAAACGTTCGCAGAGCACCGAAAAGCTGTAGCCGCCTGGCGTGCCTCCCAAGCCATCTCACCCTAACACTGCGTTGGTAGGGCGGATGCCTTGCCCGCTGGCGGTGGAGTGAAGGACGTGTAGGGCGGGTTTATGCTGGAGGATATGGTTTTGCGGGGTGGGCGGGTCATCCCTGGCGCTTGCTTGTCCTGGCGCGCAGTGCGGTCTAGCGGTCCCGGTGGGCAGCACGTCAACAAGGTGTCAACGAAGGTGGCCTTGGTATTCGATGTGGCGGCCTGTCCAAGCCTAACCGACGCAGCCCGGGATAGGCTGCGACGCTTAGCGGGCGCCGCTCGGCTCACCGCCGAAGGCGCTGTTTGCCTTACAGAGCAACGCTCGCGGTCCCAGCTTCGTAACCTAGAGCTCGCCCAAGAACGCATGCTGGCGCTCGTCGAAGCTGCCTGTGCTCAGCCGAAGCATCGCACCGCGACCCGCCCCAGCCGCGGCGCCACGCGCCGCCGGCTTGCGAATAAAAAACTTCACGGTGAAAAAAAGCAACGCCGCAAGAAACCTTCCAGCGAAGATTGATGCTTGGATTGTGCGCCGCGCTACCCCCGCGGCTACTGGGAGTCTGAACGCGCCATCACACCGCACACTGCGTCCCTGCGCGCCCGAACGCCTTCCTTGGGTTTGCACTTAGGCGCGATAGGCGCACGCTAGAGGTGTGAATAGGGGGCGCGACTTGGATAGCCGGGAAGACAAAATTAAGGGACCGGTCTTTCACCACAGTGGGCGGGTGACGGCCGCTGCGCGAGAGGCCGTTCTTGGCCAGCGAGGGCTGTGTGTGTGGTTTACTGGGCTGTCTGGGTCGGGAAAGAGCACGCTTGCGGTGGCACTCGAAGAGGCGCTGGTCGCGCAGGGTCGTGCGGTGGTGCGCCTAGACGGCGACAATATTCGAGAAGGCCTGTGCTCGGACCTTGGTTTCGGGCTAGCGGACCGCGCCGAGAACATGCGCCGCGTCGGCGAAGTGGCGCGACTTTTCTGTGACGCGGGCCTTTTCGTGCTTGTGGCGTTGGTTTCACCGTTGGCGGCCGAGCGCGCCTCGGTGCGAGCACGCATCGGTGCGGAACGCTTTCGCGAGGTCTATGTATCAACCCCGCTTGCCACCTGCGAAGCACGCGATGTCAAAGGCCTATACGCGCAGGCGCGGTCGGGCGCGCTCACTGCGTTTACCGGGATCTCCTCGCCTTTTGAGGCGCCCGTACGCCCAGATCTTGACCTAGATACGTCCGTGGGCAGCGTGGACGCTGGCGTGGCAGCCTTGCTCAAGTTGTGCGCTGGCTTCGTCATTGACGCGTCCGGCTGAACTTCGAGCCGCGGATCAATTCGCCTAAGGGGCTGAGGCGCACTAAGCTTTCCGCTCCGTGAGCATCCATCCTAGAGAAAAAGTAAGAAATGTGGCCATTGTGGCCCACGTCGACCATGGCAAAACCACGCTGGTAGACGCCATGATGAAGCAGTCTGGTGTATTCCGGCCGCAAGAAGCGGTGGTGGATCGCTTGATGGACTCGGGCGATATTGAGCGCGAACGCGGCATTACGATCCTAGCCAAGCAGGCGGCGATGACCTGGAACGGTTACCGCATCAACTTAATCGACACCCCCGGTCACGCTGACTTCGGGGGTGAGGTCGAGCGCACGCTACGCATGGCCGATGGCGCGTTGCTGCTGGTCGATGCTGCCGAAGGCCCGCTGCCGCAGACGCGTTTCGTTCTGAGCAAGGCGCTGCCGCTCGGTATGCCCGTGGTCGTTGTGATCAATAAGGTGGATCGTAAGGATGCAAGAGCCGAAGAGGTCCTGAACGAAACCTTCGATCTTTTCTGCGCGCTGGATGCTGGCGAATCACAGCTCGATTTCAAGACGGTTTATGCCATCGGTCGCGATGGCCGCGCGGGGCTATCCGCCGAGACACTGGGCGATAACCTAGAAGCGCTCTTCACCACGATTGT
>SLQV01000042.1 GCA_007131285.1 Myxococcales bacterium | reverse complement strand
TGCCCTGGGGCGCGTGGCGCACACCTTGCGCAGCCGCGACCAAGAAGGCTTTCGCCGAGTCTTCCGCGAGGTAGACGGCTTCTTTGGCGACTTCACCGCCGAAGCAACCGTTATCACCACGGAGATGATCGACCGTCTCGCCCGCGGCCGCTGAGGCCATCGCTAGGCGCATGGCCCGCTCAGCGGCCGAAGAGCGGCCCGATGAGTTCTTTGAAGGCGCGCGTGCTGCCCTCAAGCGCGGAGACACTCGGCAGCACGCGCAGAACATCGAAGGGCATGGGGATGATTTCGAAGTCGGTAGGGGCGGGCTGCACCTCCAGACCCGCGCGTTCGAAGGCGCGCTTAGCGCGCCGCATGTGGAGCGCGGAGGTGACCAGAAGCGTGCAGCCGGGCCCGAAGGGCTTGAGGGCGGCACGGGTGCGTTCAGCGTTGGTGACGGTGTTGATGGAGGCGGCCTCGAAGAGGATGCGGTCCCGGGGCACGCCGAGGTCCCGCAAGAGCACGGCCATGGCCTCGGCCTCGCTGCCATCGCCGGTGTGGACCTCACCGCCGGAAAGCAGCAGCCGCCCCGCTTTGTTCGCATGAAATAGCCGGGCCGCGTGCCAGACGCGGTCGCCGGACGCGGCCAGGTCCGGGTAGGGGCGGTGCGGCGCCCGGGGCCCGCTCATGCCCCCGCCCAGCACGACAGCCACTTCGCACCGCGGCAGCGCCTCAACGGCCGCCGGCCCAGCCTGCGCCTCTATCCAGCCGCGTAGTGCATCGCTCACTACCGGCGTCGACCAGAGCGCTAGCCAAAAGCAGGCGAAAACGCCGCAGCCTAGGCCGAGGCGCCTCAAGGTACGCGCAAAGCCCCGCGCGCTCCGAGCCGCAGCGCGCGGCCCCCGCTCGCTCACGTGCCCAGCGGAGGCAAGCAGCAACGCCAACATCCCAAAGAGCAGCGCCGTCCCCAGCGGCCCAACGAGCGCCATCAATACTTTTCCGAGCATCTAACCCTTGTCCTGCTTGCAGCTGACCGCTTGCTACGCACCCGCAGGCTAAGCAGCGCCGCGCACCGACAAGCCTGCGGGTACGCGGCTTCCGCAAGCTAGCACGCCCGCCTCTCCCCAAGCGGCCACCGAGCAAGCGCGTGTCACCCATGTCTGTAGGCTGATCGGTCGATGTCCGAAGGCCATCCCCACACGTAGCCAGATGCCCATGGAGCTAGCCCCCTGGCTTGCGCCTATGGGTTCGGCGTGCTCGAGAGCTCGGTCCCAACCTTCAGACGGTCTAGGTACGCGCGGTAGACGAAGGAGCGGTCACGCTTTTTGCCGGTTGACTCGGCAAGCACGCCTGCAGCGACAAGCACGTCTACCGCCTTGCTGGCGGTTGGCTTCGTGGTTTCGAGCAGCTTCATCGCGGAGGCCACCGTCACAATGGGGTGGCGCAACAAGTGTTCGAAGAGGCGCAGTGCGCCGATAGATGTCTTCGGGCTTGCAAGCACACGCGCGCGGTCTTGAGCGACAAGCGCGAAGAGTTCGCGGGCGGATGCGACAGCCTCGCCTGCGATGGTAGCGACGCCATCGAGGAAGAACTCCAGCCAGCCCTCCCAGTCGCCATCGACGCGCACCGCATTGAGTCGCCTGTAGTAGTCGTCCCGGTGCCGCTTGAAGTAGAGGCTTAGGTACAGGAGCGGCTTCGTCAGCACACCCCATTCATCAAGAAGCAGCGTCACGAGCAGGCGACCGATGCGGCCGTTGCCGTCGAGGTACGGGTGGATGGTCTCGAATTGCACGTGAAGAAGGCCTGCGCGCACAATGGGGTGCAGCGTGTCGCTCGCGTGCATGTATGTCTCGAACGCGCCCAGTACCTCGCCGAGCGCATGAGGCGGCGGAGGTACGTAGAGCGCGTTGCCCGGACGGCTACCGCCGATCCAGTTCTGGCTGCGCCGCACTTCTCCCGGCAGCTTTTCAGAACCCCGCACGCCGCGCATGAGACGCTGATGTGTTTCATTGAGCAGCCGCATCGAGAGGGGCAGCCCCCGCGCGTCAGCAAGCTGCGACCGCGCGTACGTGAGTGCGTCAAGGTAGTTGCAGACTTCTTCGACGTCGGCGGCGGGAGGCGGTGCCGCCTCGGCATCAGCGTCGGCTACCGCATCCTGCTGCGCCTCGAACGTGAAGAGGTCCACGAGCGTGGCCTGTGTCCCCTCAATCTGAGAGGAGAGCACGGCCTCTTTGCGGACAAATGCGTAAATAAACCAGTCAAGCGAAGCAACCATCTCACCCGCCAACTCAAGGCGGATGAGCGCCTGCTCCGCCGCCCGCAGCCTGACGGAGAGTTCGGCGTTCATCACCAAAGGCGGGTCGGCCGGCGGGAGCGCACGCGGGATGAATGCTGCGACGGCCTCGCCACCGATAGTGGTCCGCTCGTAGCGTCCGGTCGTTCTTGTGGGCATACTGCGCGCTCCATCCTGGCGAATGCAGGGACCCGGTCCCCCGTGTTAGGAAAGAACGCTTGCCTAGCTCGGTCGCCTAGTAAAGAAATCTTTCCTAGCGACGTCCACTAGTCAAGTATTCTTTCCTAAGCGCCCGCGGACACGCGGCGCTCCGGGAAGCTTTGCGTGCGGCCTACGTAAGGGGGCCTCGTTTCGAGGCCATGCTCGCTAGCTGCTTCGACACACGTCGACGCTCACCTTTTGACAGGCCTTCCGGGCTGAGCCATCCCCTCAATGAGCCTGGTGGACGAAAGCCGCGGGAAAATGGGCCTTCCGTGCGCGGACCCACCCACCCCACCATACTTACTCCAGGCCCATTTTCCCGCGGCTTTCTA
>SLQV01000167.1 GCA_007131285.1 Myxococcales bacterium | reverse complement strand
TGCTATGGTGATCTCTTTGATCACCTTTGTAAAAATCTTGCCGCGTTTAGCATCCTGGGCGCCTTTTCGGTGCCGAATGGTGCTCCACTTCGAATGTCCAGACATGACCTATTAACTCTAGCAGAGACGCCATCGGGGCTCATCATCGCGCGGCGCTGACCTCGCTTCGCGGCCAAGTGGCCTTCTCGTAGGCCTAGTCGGTCGGCGAGAGTGCGCGGCGCGCTTCTCCGAGTGCGCTCAAAAACTCGGCGAAAGCGCGCGCTTCAATCGTTTCAATGGCATCGCCATGCGCCTCCCAGTTGAATCCCTCTCGCGACAGGGTCTCATCCATCTCCTCGAGATGATGACCTTCTTCTAGGAGGATCGACCTGAGCGAGAAGGGCGCGTCGATGAGGCGCAGGCGCGCCTCGTAGCGGCGGTAGAGGTCCAGGGCGCGCACCTCAACCGCGCGCGTTACGCACAGATAGGAGAGCCTTTGTGTTTGCCTATCAGCGTTGAGTAGTTTGCTGGCCACATCGCTGATCTCGTGGTCGAGTCGCTGGATGTAGGCCCGCGCCGCGTCGCCGCACATCAGTTGCTCGCTGCGAAAATCAGTGACTTTGCCTCCGCTCACCCGACAAGCTAGTTCTTTAAAGAAAAGAGCATGGCGCGCCTCTTCGGAAATATGCCGCAGTAGTGTAAGGTCGGCGCAACGCGAATCCATCGATTTCACAATTTTGCGGCAGCCGATGTGTTCGAGTAGCGCGAGCGTGTTGAGCCAGCGCCCGTGCCGGAGCGACTCTTCTACCACCCAGGCGAGATGCGCCTCGCTCGCAGCCGCGTGCTCAAGCTGCTTTGCGGCCGGACCAAGCGGCTCACGCGCCGAGGCGCGCGTCGCGCCATTCGCGATAGAGGGTGTAGTGACCGAGGACGCGGCGCCTACGCCAGCGGTCTCGGCACTGGTCACGCGAATGTCTGCGCCTTGATTCGAGCCGAGCGGCCCGCCTCCGGGATGGATGCCAGTAGCGTGCATAGGTCACGAAGGTGTGGCCTCAGCGACGGCCCAAGGCAAGGCGAGAGTCGGCATAGAGAGCCCATTCCTCCGAACCTTGCCTCCGCGCCGCCGTGAGGGGCGCATTCAGGGCGACCACTTAATCCGCCGAAGAAAAAAGGTCGATCCTGACGGGTGGTCGGGCTCGACGGAGCGAGGGCGTGGGCTTGCCGGGTTCGCGGTCGCGGGGGCATAGGTACGCAGGCGCACCCTCCGGAGAGCCTCGCCGCCACGCGCCCAGCCCGAGTGAGTTAAGCATCAAGGGCTTGCCGGCAAGTTCCGCTCCAAAACGGCTACCTACGAACCGGGGAGCCAGCTAAGCGCGCGAAGCGGGAGCTTGCGACACGTGGTCGGCATCGCGCTGACGGGTTCGGTATGGGCTGGTGACAGCGGTAACACAACCAAACCTTCGTTGGCGAGCGGCAGAAAAAGTGACTCGTCGTCGGCAACGGGGGCTCCCAGGGTGAAGGCCGCGCGGGATTGATAGAGATGCGTTGTTGTTTCGGTAGAGAAATCGTAGCTGAAAAGCGTATCGGTTTCGGCAGCTCGAAGGTCCCCTTCCGCGACGAACACCACGCGGTCGTGACTTAGAGGAAGTAACCCTAGGCTCGGTGCTTGGCTCGGTACGCGCGCGTGAAAGCGCCGTCGTTCCTCCAGTTGACCGTTGTTCCATGCTAGCTGGACCAAGCCGGCGCTGGTTTGACGTTCAGAGCGAGTGCCAAAGGGCGTCCCCCGGCAGAGCACGAAGAGGGTATCGTTGTAGACGGCAACCTCTCCGCAGTTGACGAGCGGCGCGAGCTCGATGCGCTGCGAGAGCGTCATGCGCTCAGAGTCAAATAGCGCGATGCGGCCTGGTCCAGCATGCCGGTAGTCGCCGCTCAGGTGCCACAGGCCCACCGCAAGCATCGAGTCGTCCAGCTCTGCAAAGCGCGTGGGCCGCGCCCACAAGCCCTCATCGCGCATAGATGACAGGTCGAGTCTGCCGAGGATTCTGCCGTTCGCTGGATCGATCCGGACGACGTCATCCCCTTCACCCCCGGTAGATAGACTTTGGGCGGGCCCAACGTCATGGTTGCTGGTGCCCCGTCGGGGTTCAGGTCGGGTGACCAGCCATGTGCCATCGTCAAGTCGGTAGGCATCTTGGGGATTCGGACGGTAGGCTGAAGTGGGTTGAGGAGCGTCCTGGGCCTTGCCAAGCGCAGAAAAGCTCACCACACGCTCCGTCGGTGTTGCGAGAGGTGCGGCCGAGACGCGGTCAAGGCCGAGTCGGTCAATGAAGGTGAGGCGTCCGTCGAAGCGCTGCTGTGACGGAAAAACTACGTCGCTGCCGAGGACGGGCGCGAGGCCGACGGGCAAGCTTGCGCCGCTTAGCCAGTCTGCGGACGCGATGCGGCCAGCTGAATCTAGCAGCGACAAGCTTGCGGAACCCGTGTAGTCGCTGTGCAGCGCTGCGAGCTTTGGTGGCCCGGCGTCCGAGTCGGGCGTGCACCTTTCCTGCGCGCAGCTCGTACTCAAACAGCAACCGGCAACCAAAGCGAGGCGCGGGAGTATCGTGCGCCGCGCCCGCCGCTCATTGCTCCGGCGGGCGCGGCTTGAGCTTATTGAGCACGAAAGGGTGCTTCTCCCTCGCCAGCATCTCCACACGAAGGGCGTCTAGCGCAGGCTCGGATGCGATCCAGTCGGCAGCAAAGGCCCTGAGATGCAGGTCCTCCGCCGACATCAGTGCAGAGGCTAAGCTTCGCTGCATCGCTTTTTGTGATTCGTCGCGCGAGCGTGTCGTGCGCGCTTGCCTACTTGTCCGGTGCAGTAGCGAAATAAGGGCCGCGCTTGCGGCACGGCGAATGCTGGGACGCTCACCCGGGTTGCTCGCGAGGTCGAGAAACGATCGTCCGATGTCGAGACTTAGACTTACGTTTCCAAGCACTTGCAGCGCTCTGGCTTGAGTAAGCAGCAGCCCGCTATCATCGAATGCAAGTTCTGAGAGGGCCGCTTCAAGGTCCAAGCAGGTAGCGCGGAACCGGTCGAGCGGCGGCACTTCGTGGCGGCTCAGCAGCAAAGCCTCAAGAGGCTTTTTTTCTTTGACGCATGCGACCGCAGGCGTTGCGGATGCCCACGCCGATTCGGTTCCCGTACACATAACGAAAACTAAACTCACAAGAGCCCACCCACACCCAGGAGCGTGCTTGGCGGCGGTGTGCCAAAGGCCCCTCAAGTTTGGCCTCGCAAAACAATGGGGTTGAGCCTGAGCTGAGTTCCTTGGTCCACGCTAATCTCCGCTTGATTTAAGAAGGGAGCATTGGGATCAATGGTCCAGAACATGAAGTTGCGTGCGCCACGCTCCGCACACTCTTCGGGTGTAAGAATGCCGTCGCCGTTCGTGTCGAAGTTGCGGGTGCACTCCGGCGTGTCTTCGATGCGGTCGTGAATTGTTCCGGTCTGTTCGCTGGTATGGTAGAGGCCCAGCCAATGCGCGATTTCATGGCTCAGCGTGCCAGCCAGGAGCTGTGGTTCGATAGTGCGCGAGGTCCCGACGCGGTGTGCCTCCAGTGCCACAATCACGCCGTGTCGCTCGAGGTAAGCGCCAGGTGCCCCAGCCGATACCCCAAGAACGACCTGATTTCTAGCAATGCCCGGGCCGATTTCGCTATCGCGATTGGGTTGCAGCGATAACTCGTTGACGACGTAAATGTTGAGCGCTTGCTGAGAGAGTGGAAGTGCCTGGCTTTCGGTAACTTCCGCACCAAAGAGTCCCCCAGGAGTATTTTCCGGCGCGTCGGTGTCGGACGAGGGAATTACAATCGTTTCGAACACTTCGTTCTCGACAAGGGCGATGCCCGCGCCTGCGCTGGCGAGGCGCAGACCCCTCTGACCAAAAAACTCACTGGTGGCTTCTACAGCGCTAATCACCTGTGCACGCTCGCGCTCGTCGAGTGTGACGCGTCCAACGCCGATTAAGTTAAACGGTATCATGCCAGTGCCGACGCGCGGACCACGCCGCACAATAACTTGTACGCGCTTGTCGGTCACCGCTGAGGCGACGCTTCGAAATCGGTAGTGGCCCCCGGTTGCGCGCGTTCGGGGGTTCTGTGGGTAGAGCAGTGCAGCGAAGTCCATGCCTAGTCCGGGCGCCTGAGATTGGCGCACCGGCGAGCGCAAAAGACTCGCCCCGCTTCGAGGATCGATGAGGGCTTCGTTATCAGGGTTGCGAAACAACGAAAAAATGTAGCGTTCGCCCGCGCTTACAAACTCATTCCCGAAGATGGTGATAGCAAGGCTCTGCGTATCCGGCGGGACGCAGAGTTCGACGATAGGGCTTTGTACTCTGTCGTCACTTTCCCGAAAGACCAGCGAATCAATCGAGACTACGGTGGAGGTATCCGCTTCGGTGCTTTCAATCAGGTCGAGTGCGCCTTCGCGACACCGCACCTCTGCCTCGGGATCGGTTACCGCGTCCCCCGACTCCCCGGCGCAGGCGCCTAACCAGACGACTCCCAACAACTGAATGTAGAGCAAAAGGTATGGGGATTGCGGTCGGCACGTGCGCGTGTGCCCTGAACTCAAACTTAGAGGGAGGCGCGCTTGTTGAGGCAAGGCGTGGGAGGTACGGCACGAAACGCAGACCATGTGGCGGGAGAGCCTCTTTTCACTGCGACGGTCGCTGGTGTGTGCCTGCGCCCAACGCGGAGGCGGACGGTCGCTTCTAGAACCGAGAGTCAGACATCTCACGCTAGTCGGTAGGTTACCCCAAAGCCCCGGCTCCGTCGATAGTCCTCACACGCGCGACTGTTGCACAAATAGTACGTTCCCTACACGAGCAATGTAGGCGATTGTGGCGTTATTGTGAGTGGTCAGCGTGCCAAAACGCCTGGACCGCGATCGCGGTCCAGTGCGCGGCAAGTTGCGCCAGCACCAGCCCGTGCAGGTGTTAAGTCAGTAAGTCTTTTATCCCAGCTATAAATGCGTCGAGCGAGGCTTTTGGCTGAAGCTCGGTGACGGCGACTAACAGATCGCGCGGTGCATCAACCCCAAGGCGGACAAGTGGGATCCCGCCTTCGATACCAGTGCGCTCCTGCAGCTTGCGGACGAGCGATTCCGCCGGATAGCGGTCCGAGCGCAGGACAAACTCGTTAAAGAAGGGAGCGGAGTAGGGCAAGCTGAGAGTTGGCACGCCCGCGAGCCCCTCCGCGAGATAAACCGCTTTCGCCGCCATAAGCTCGCCGGCATGCTTGAAGCCGGTCTGGCCAAGTAACGCACAGCGGATCGTCATAGCCAGCGCAATGAGTCCGTTATTCGTACAGATATTCGAGGTAGCCTTTTCGCGACGAATGTGTTGTTCTCGGGTGTTGAGCGTAAGCACATAGCCGCGCTTGCCTGAAACATCGACAGTCTCGCCGATAAGTCGGCCCGGCATCTGCCTGAGAAAGGCCTCCCTGCACGCAAAGAGGCCGACCCCAGGGCCGCCGAAGCTGGGAGCGGTCGCTAATGCCTGACCCTCACCCACCGCAATATCAACGCCTAATCTGCCCGGTGCCTCGAGCACTGACAAAGCGTAAGGTTCGTAAGTGAGGCTTATGCACAGTGCCTGCGCCGCGTGAGCACGCTCAGCCACCGACGCCAGATCCTCAATGCATCCTAAAACATTGGGGTAACCAACGGCGACGCCCGCGATGCCGCCAGCAGCCAAAGCCTCGTCGAGGGCATCGAGGTTTAGCTGCCCGCTCTCGAGTGAGGGCAAGATCCGAATATCGGCGTGTCCATCATCGAGCCCGTCCAAATATGTGCGGAGTGTCTCGCGCGCATGGGGATGCACCGTGTCGGCCACCAGTACCGTTGCTTTTCCTGTGACGCGGCGTGCCATCAGTGCCGCCTCAGCAAGTCCACTTGCGCCGTCATAAAGCGAGGCGTTGGCGATTTCGAGTCCGAAGAGCTCACACACAAGGGTCTGAAACTCGAACATCGCTTGCAGCGTCCCCTGGGCGACCTCGGCTTGGTAGGGCGTGTACGCGGTGTAAAACTCGCCGCGTAGAAGCAGTTGGTCTACGGCCGGCGGGATATGATGGTAGTAAGCGCCTCCGCCCAGAAACGACTTGCCCGGGTCGACGGGCCGATTCTTCAGCGCCAGGCCGCGAAGTTCAGCCATGAGGGCCGACTCATCTAGACCACCAGGTAGCGCTAGGTCTTCCCGCAGTCGGAACGGTTCAGGGACCGAGTCGAAGAGGGCGTCAACATCCGGTACGCCGATGCGTTGCAGCATTTGGCGGGCATCATCGGGGGTGAGTGAGAGGTAGCGCGAGGTCATTGGTTTTTTTATGTGGCGGTTCAGCTAGGCAGCCACATTTGCTTGATGCATGCCAAGTGCAGTTAAGAAAAGCTCAGCTCAGTCCAATCCCTCGATGTAGGTCGTGTATTCTTCCGCTGTCATTAAGGTGTCGAGCTGAGCCGGCTGGGCCGGTCGCAACGTGATAAGCCATCCGTCGTTGTAGGCATCGAGATTGAGTTTCTCGGGCGAATCAACGATGACAGCGTTGGTCGCGATGACCTCGCCCTCGACGGGACTGAAGAGTTCGCTTACGGTCTTGACCGACTCCACTTCGCCAAACGCTTCCCCCTGGGTGAGCTTTCGGCCTTGAGCGGGTAGACCTACCAATGTCACATCGCCGAGCTGGGCGACTGCATAGCTGGTAATTCCGACGCGGATGTCACCCGCTTCGTTGAGTTCGGCCCACTCATGGTCTTTCGTGTAGCGAAGATGTTCGGGAGTCATCGCTCAGAAGCATAGCGCTCTTTGTCTGCCAGCAAAGTGCCTGGTGAGCGATTGGCGTGCACCGCGAGGCAACTGGGGTCGCTTACCCCGCGTGGAAGGCACTTTGCTGCGCGGAAGCACGAGGCGGTGCCGGGACGACGGCCAGGGGCCAAAGGAGAAAGAAGGGGGTTGGGACGCATGGCCTCGATATCTGCGCACTTGCTAAATGCAAGATGCTTCCCGGGAGGCGAACGGACGTTTGCGGAGGACCAGGTGTCGGCGAAACGTATGAGCACCCGCGCGACGGGGTTCTGAGTGCGACCAGGACCTGAGCGTGCCGGTGATCTGAGGTGGCGGCCCGCCCTGCGCGCGTTTGTGCCGCGCTCCGCCCTAAGTGACGAGCCTGAGCGCTGGTGTCTGAGCGAAGGCCTTGATGTAGCCACTTTCTTCCGCGACGTACAACCAGCCACGGTTCCGGTCGAGTTTGACAACATCGGGGACTAGATCGCAGGTGAGTGCTGGGGCGACGGAGCGTCCTGTCGTGCGGTGTACAACGTGAAGCTGTGCTGAGGGGATGAAAAGCTGCGCACCGTCTGCCACGATTTCGAGCTTGCGGGGCACGTGGTCGGAGAGGGGATCGGCAAGTCTACGCTGCCATACGAGGTGTCCTGATTGGGTGTTGAGCGCGAGGGCGTGGCCGTCGCCGCTATTGATGTAGACGCCGCCTGCATCAGCAAGCAGCGACGTGCCTTCGCTCAGCACTCGGTCGAAGACCTGCCAGCGGTTGGCTCCGGTTTCGGGGTCGATGGCCGTAAGTGCAGGCCCTCGCGGACTGACTTCTTGTAGCAGCACGCAATTGGTGCCCGCCGCGGTTGGCGGCGCTACTGGTCTGCAAGGAACGTCTCGAGACCAGCGCACTTTACCGCTGAACACATCAACCCCGATGCAGCGGCCCCGCCGTCGGTCGTTGCCTCCGGCCAGGACAAGCGTCTCGCCGCATACGGCGGGTGGCTGGAAGAAGCGTGAGCGATGGTTCAAGCGCCATAGCGGTTCACCGCTCGCGACATCGACGGCATGGACTACGCCGTCGCCCCCGGTCACGAAGAGCACTCGGCCCAGTCTGCGCCAACGCAGAGGCCCAGGCGCTTTCGTTGCGTACTTCCAGCGAGGTGTTCCTGTCTGGAGGTCGAGGGCGACTAGCTCGTGGTGACGCAGGGGCAAAATGGCCAAGTCTGGCAAGTTGCCTCCGCCAGCGTAGACGCCGTTGATAGGTGCGCCCGCGCTCCAAGACACTTTGGCGCGCGCGAAACTCTCACCATCCTTCAGGTTGAAAAGCTCAACACTCCCTTCCGAGCGAAGTTCGAGCATCACCAAACCCGCGACAAGGGTAGGACAGTGGTTTGTGGGCCTGTCCCAGCGTAGGCCACCGGTCACTGCATCCAATGCAAGACGTCGGCGGGGCGTGCCGACTACCAGGGTGTCGCCGACAAGGTAGGTAGAGGCAGCGTCGAGGCCATCCACTTCGTACTCCCAACGCGGGGCGTAGTGACGCGAACCATTGGAAAGCGCCGACGAGGACGCGGGCTGCTCAAGGTTTCGCTCGGGTTCGGCGAGGGCGAAGCGAACGCGGTCGGCGTCGAACGTTTCCAGGGAAGGGCTGGTATTGAGTTGGCGCACGCGGCGCCTAAGTTCACGAATATCTTGGCGTAGCCTGCGTACATGTAGATTGCGCTGCTGGGCGCGGTCGACTTCGACAAGCCCGCGGAGTAGGTCGGACGAGAGACGCAACACAGGCAGAGCGATGTGCGCTAAAGATAGTCCGCGCACGAAGCGCATCTCGCCCTTGTCGGTATGTGCCTTGAGCGTGACTTCGTCGCGTCCCGAGAGCTTGGTTTCGATGCGCCCGCCGGCCGCGCCGAGGGCAAGATGCTGAAGCGGCAGGCCCTCCTGCCAGGCATCAAGCACCGCACGAATGCCCTCGATCCAGGCCATAAGCAGCACAAATACTGGGCCTTGTTCTAGACGAATAGGGCGACCGTGCAGCCACAGCGTCAGTTCACCGGCGAATAGCAACGCGTGATAGTCGCTCTGACTGGTGGTGGTGGTCCAGGCGGTTGCACCGGGCCGCAGCCGGGCTTCGCAAGACAGGCCTATCGGCGTGGGGGGTAGGTCGTCGTGTCGTGAGGCATGGCAGGTGATCACCCGGTCCGGAAGATTGCCCAGCGGGTCAGCGGCCATCGGTTCTCGCGCAATACGGTCGGCGATGGCTCGAAGTCGTATATCAAGATTGTCTGCCTGCTTAGCCCCGTAATCTGCGCTTTGAGGGATGCCTGTTGTTGGCTTTTCGGAAAGGGAGCTCCCCGGGACAGCGGAAGTGGCATGGCTCGTTCGAAGGGCTTGGGCTGTGGCCAGAACCAGCGCTTGCAGCTCGACACGCCTGTCCAGTTGGAACAGTGCGCCTTCGATTTCGTAGACCGAGATCTCTACCCAGGAGCCGCGTCGACAAAGCGCAAACTCATGCCGCGTGCCCGGAGCCTGCAGCAGAATTTTGGGCCGCCGGCCACCGTGGAGGGCACCGAGGCCCATGAGAAGCTCCGAAAGAGGTGGGAGCGCACATATGCTATCTCCGACGAGCAGGGTTCGTACCGCAGCAAGCGCCTCGGTTTCTGTGCTGTCAGATGGAGGAACGGTGCCGCGAAGCGACCCCAAGACTCGAAGATGCGCCGTCATGAATGGTACAACCGAGCCTAGAGAACCTCACCCGAATCTTGCAAACTATCGACTTGCATCCCCTCCTTGCAACTCTGATTGCCCCTGTGAACCTTCTGGGCGTTCCTGCGGCGGGCGTTCCCGAAATGCCTTAAGCGTGGCTGCTGCGAGCGCTTTGGCGGACTCCTGCGACGGACTTTTCGCGTCGCTTGCAAAGAACGACCGCGGCGTCGAGTGCGCAACGACGGTCAGGTTGCTGCCGTCGAGCTGTGCTAGCTCGGTGAAGCCAGCGAGAGCACGTGCTTGAGCGACTACAGGCATACCCTGAGCTAACGCATCGAGTAGTTTGATTGGAATTCCAGCGCCGCATTCACGTGTAACGATCACAACATCGGCGGCTGCATACCCTAAGGCGCGCCGTCGCATTGTGGTTAGGCGGCGATAGAAAACGCGTTGCGGATGGTCGTTTGCCCAAGCGGGTGGCGGCGAATCGGTCATCAGCAGTAGCGACCAGGCAGTGGGAAGCTGACCGATCACCTCCGAAAGGACTTCGGCGCCCTGGTAGCCATCTAAGTTGCCAAAGTAAGCCAGCAGCGGCGCGGAGGGCGGCAAAGCAAGCGAGGTGCGCGCAACCTGCCTCTTGGTGGGCGCAGCCGTCGGGTCCTCTGCGTCGCGACGATGGTTGTCCGCGCCGCCTTGTGCAGCGCGCTGTTCCGACGGCGGTGGCCAGTCCGGCAGAGCGAGTGCTGGGATGCCGAGGCGGTGCCCCAATGCGGGCGATACCGCTTTGCATTCATCGGCGAGGCGCAGCGCGATCGTATCGAGACCCCCGCCCAATTGAGCGACTGTGCCGATCAGAGATCGGCAAAAAAGCCGCGCGGGTTGTCGGAAAAGGTTCCTCAGCCGCGCTTTATCTAGCGTACGGTTGGCCTGCTGGCGGACCCAAGTGGGAAGGTAGGTCGGTAGCTCTTCCTCCAAGCAGGTGTGGGCCACGTAAGTGAACGGCCGATGCGCGGTCAGTGCGCAAATAAGACAGGCTTCAAGATGGTGAGCCAGGGTCTGCGTCGCCGGCGGGACGTGCCGAAGGGCGCGCCAGAGGACGAAGTCATCCCTAAGCTTGCCGAGGGTGGGTCCCGGGCGAGGAGTGGCCTCGGGTGTGAAGTTCGCTGGCCGCTCCAGGACCGCGTCAATCGCACTCGCGCCAGCACCTCGCGCGTAGGTGAGCACCTTGACCTTGTCGCCCGCAGCGAGTTGCCCTTCCGCCGTGGCTTGGATGTAGGCCTGAGTCCCGAGGCGCGCAGGGAAGGGCATGGCTGCGACGTGACGTATCGTCGCGCCCTCGGGCCGGTCGCCGGTTGCGCGTCCTCCGGCGCTTTCGCTCTCGCGCATGCTCATCCGACGTAGCCAAGCGCACGTAACCGCGCTTCAAGAAGCGCTTCGTTCGCTTCGAGTTCGGCATGTGGCTCGCCGTCTTGGAGCGTTGGTTCCCCACCGACCGCGGTCAGAGGGCTTGCCGTGATGCCGTCGTTTCCGGCGGCAGGCGTTTGCGGGTCTGCGTGGACTGGATCACCTGCTGCCACCGCCGACTCGTTGTCGACGCCCCACGTACGCATGAGTGTCGTCGCGACGTCGAGAATCGAGGGGTCAGCGGCGACATCTCCTCGGGCTTCGGGGCCACACGTGACGTAAAGGCCTCGCGGCCGATGACTGCCGGGCAGCGAGCGGCCCTTGCACCCCATCCACTCGGATGGCGCGAGCGTGCGAACGTAGCCCTCGAGCGTTTCAGGCGCAGTGGCGCTAGGCATGAAGCAAACGCTGTAGCCTTGATGCTGGGGACGACGCAGGGGGCCCGCCACCGCACCTGGGCGCGCCGCGTGTTCTGGGGGCAGCAGTGCGGGCTCCAGAATGAGGTCGGGAGCTTTATGAACTTGAGGGCCGTGAAAGAGCTCCTCTCGAGGCGTGGCGCGGGCGATGAGACGGGCACCGGTATCCCTGTCCTTCAGTGCTGCAAGGGAGCGTCGCACTTCTTCGAGGAGAGCGCTTCGTTCGGCTTCGGGCACGATGCCTTCCGGTTCGTGGCCCGCGAGGTTGAGGTAGACGCCTGGAAAGTAGTTGAGTTCGTCGCTGAACGCGCGTGTATGCCGCCAGTCAATGGCGCCAAAACGCACCTCAGATTCTAGGCGCGAAGGTAGCGTGCGGTCACCGGCTTCAAAAAGCTTTTGGCGCAGGCGCGGTGGCAGGAGCGCGAGTGCATGGCTGCGGCCTCGCGCTGCCCAGCGCGAAGTTGAAGCGTACGCGCCAGCATCCGGCTGCTGCTTAAACCGAAGCAGGCCGGCCGCGGCAAGCGCGCGATTGAGGTAGAGCACACGGTCCGATGAGCCGCCACTGCCGTGGTCGCTCACGATGGTCAACGTGGTCCCCGGTCCCGCCGCGTCGAGGAGCTGACCTAGTGCCGCATCGAGCGCTTCGTAGACCCGCCGAAAGGCGAGCGCGTCACTGGGTGCAACAACCGGCGGCCGCCGCGGTGACCGGGGATCGAAAAGGCTCCAGAGGTGGTGGCTAGCGCCGTCGGATTCGCCGAAATAGAGCGCAAAGACGTCCCAGTGGCGCGAGTTGAGCAACCAAGAGCCGATGCCGGCGTGACGGGCCACTTTGGCGCTCAATGTCGCGCCCAGACGTTGATGCCAGCTGCTGCCTACGGGCCGGAAGGCATTGCTTTCGTCGAAGCCGTAGCGACCAAAGCGATCCTCGATAAGCTGATGCAACGCAGCCGGCTGACAGTACTGCGCCGACCTATCAAAAGCCACGGGCGCGTCCCAGCCGCTAATCACAACGCCGTGCGCTAGTTTGGGCGGCGGAAAAGTGCCGGGAAAGTTGATCAGTGCAACCCGCTTTCCGAGGGCATCGAGGCGTTCTGCCCAGAGCGGAGCGACCCGCTGCTGACCTGCCCGAAAGCGGACGCGATAGCCGGTGCGCTCGGTAAAATCGAAGACTCCGTGGACACCCGGGTCGGTTGCCGTGAGAAAAGACAACCAGTTCGGTAGGGTCGCGTAGGGCGGAAGCGAACGCAGATGGGCCGCCTGGCCGCGTGCCATTGCCGCGAAGGTACGCGGCATCACTTTGGGCCCTAGTGCTTCAACAACGCCTAGGTCCGCGCCGTCCCATCCGATGATTAAGTGTCGAGCGCTCATCTTAGCTTAAAGCTTGCGCCGGCGGCATGGCGCCTACCGCCATGCCGCCGGACGAATGGCCTACACCAAAGCGAGCTATGCTGCACGCATTCGACCCAAAGAGGCGGGCATTCATGCGGGCGTCCCTTCAATGCAGAATGTGATGGAAATTGCCGGATGAGGCGTCGAGCATGTTAGAGAACATCCGGATCATCCATGCGAAACCTCACCGCAGAGCGCCGCGAGCAGACCACCGCGCGCGGCACCCGTCAAAGAGCGGGCCGCCCGCCTCGGGCAGATCGAGCCCCATGGTGCGGGCGTTGGCCCCTCTGGGGCCTGACACGTGCACCGGCGTACGGCGGGAGGCTTGCTGTCGGCGCGCTGGCATTGATGCTGGGGGTTGTCGGGCGCGCCGGGGCGCAGCCGAGCGCGGCGCCCTATCCGGGCGTTAAGGCTTCGGGGACGGGTTCGGCGCCACAAATCAGCGCTGCCAAGCGTCGTAAGCAGCCCGTGGTGACTTGGGTGGGCGTGGATACGCGCGACGGCAAAACAATGATTTTCTTGCAGTCGACTAAGCCACTAGACATCGGTGCTCCGGTGAAAAGCAGCTCGGATAAGGCGCGCGTACGCTACCGCTTCAAGCTGCCTGGTGCCGCGGTTCACCTCGATAACACGCTTCGCCCCGTCGATACGCGCTACCTAGGCGGTAGCATTCGTGAGTTGCAGATTCGGCCGAGCAAAGGTGGCCTGGTGCTCGACGTGCACAGCGATAGCGACGAAGCGCCAGCGTTTCCAGATGGCTTCAGTGATGCCGAAGGAAACTGGGTTTACGCGACGCCCCCGAGCAGCAGTGATGAGATGGACCCACCGGGGGGGGGCTCTGGGGGCTCGAAGGTCGACGGCGCAGACGAGACGTTCAACGAAGGCGGAACGCCGCCGCCGTCGGAGCCCCACAGTTACGGGGTGGACCCTGCGGGCCCGGCGGCCACGCTTGAAGACGGGGCTGTGCACGCCTACGCGGCTTATGGAGGGAGGCGCGCGCGTTCGGTTGTCGCAGGTGGCGTGGCCGGCGAGGGCGGCAAAGTCAGATCTTTGGCCAATCGCAAGGGTTCTATTCGCCTTTCAATCGCGCCCGATACGCGACGCTTGCTCGACGGCGTTTTGACTAGGACCGGGCGTCGCCGTGGTTTCGTGCTTGCGCATATTGAAGGCAGTGATCTCGGTGCAGCGGTGCTGGGTGAATTGTCTTACGCCATCACCGATAATCTTGAGATTGGCGTGCTTGCGTTGCCCTTGACCCTGGCACCCCAGGTCGCCTTCGGCGACCTGGAGACATACGGGCGCTATCGGCTCGCCTCGTCAAGGCAGTGGGAGCTATTTGCACACGTCGGTGCGCGCATCGGTGTGCAGGATTTCTCTGGACTTGCCGCAGGGATTGAATCCCGTTTGTTTCTCAGCAATTACGTTGCGCTCGATCTCGGCGTGGCGGTGGACCACGCTTTCGAACCTGGACGCAGTACATCGCTCTACGTGCCCGCAGCCTTGCTGGTTTATCCGGCACGTTCGTTTTACGTGGGGCCTCATACTAGTGTCTTTTATGGTGAATTTTCGAGCGTGGCCATTCCGCTTGGGGTGCTCGCAGGCTACCGGATCGAGACCGGAGGTCCTTGGCACATCGATGTAAATGCAGCGGTGACCTCGCCTTTCTTCTATTTGCAGGACGCGCCCGAGTGGCTTGGCTTCAAAGCGGTGCAGGCTAGTGTTGGCCTTGCCTTCTCCTACAACGTTGTTGAAGCAGCGCGACGCCGACGCTACGGGCAAGGCGGCGAGGTGACCGGCGAGACTGCCTACTCTGCGGCTGCGGGTCGCGCCGGAGGCCGCGGGACCTTCTCCTTCACATCGACCAACGACAAGCGCGCTGCAGAAGTCGAGGGTGATCCCCAGCGTCTCCGCGATACGGAGCAGCCACCCTTCATGGAGGAGTAGCGAGTGCAGGTGCATGCGGCCCTTAGCTAGATGCTCAGAGTCTTCGAATGCACAGCGATGGTGGCGGTGGGCTGTCACTTTGGGTTTGCGCATCGCCGCTGAGCGTGGGTACGCTTAAACCCGATCGAGAAGGAAGCATGCATGAGCGATAATGTTGAAAAAGTTCTGATCATTGGTTCGGGTCCCGCGGGGCTAACAGCAGCGATTTATGCCGGACGCGCCAATCTCGACCCGCTGTGCATTGAAGGGTTGGTGGCGGGCGGTATTCCGGGAGGTCAGTTGATGATCACCACGGAAGTAGAAAACTACCCGGGTTTTCCCGAAGGCATCACGGGCCCAGAGCTAATGAAGCGCTTTCGAGACCAGGCCGAGCGCTTTGGGACTAAGTTCGTCACCGCCGACGTTGACAAGGTAGACTTCAGTGCCCGTCCATACCGTGTCTGGGCGGAGGATAAAGAGTACAAGGCGCATACCGTGCTCATTTCCACGGGGGCGTCCGCGCGCTGGTTGGGGCTCGAAAGCGAGAAGAAGCTAACCAATAAAGGCGTCAGTGCCTGCGCGACCTGTGACGGCTACTTTTTCCGCAACCAGGACGTGTGCGTGGTCGGTGGCGGTGACACTGCGATGGAAGAAGCGCTCTATCTTGCGGGTCTGTGCAAGAGCGTAACCGTGATTCATCGCCGAGATGAGCTGCGTGCGTCGAAGATCATGCAGGAGCGCGCGCTCAAGCACGAGAAGATCAAATTCATATGGAACGCCGAGGTGGTTGAGGTACTCGATGTCGACGCGGGTACGGTCAATGCCGTGCGGCTCAAGGATACTCAGACCGGGGAAGAGCGGGTCTACCCCACCGAGGGGCTGTTCATCGCTATTGGTCACATTCCGAATACACAGCTCTTCGAAGGCCTGCTTGATTTCGACGACCTCAAGTATCTCAAAACTAAGCCCGGCACGGTCGAGACGAAGATTCCAGGCGTATTCGCTTGCGGTGATGTCCAGGATCACGTTTGGCGCCAAGCCGTTACGGCCGCGGGCACCGGCTGCATGGCGGCGATGGCCGCGGAACGCTACCTTGCAGAAAACGAAGGCTGATCGCCGGAGTTTTTGTGAGGGTCCGGCGTTTTTAGTGAGGGTAGGGTGCGGCCGCTTTCCCGAGGGAGCGGCCGTCGCAACGCTTCGGATAAAGTCAGTAGGCTTGGGGCTTGGCCCAGTGCCGGGCGCGGAGGCGACTTGGGGTCAGGGCCTCCTAGGCGCCGCGTCGTTCTTGCTAAGCCTTCGGGCCCGCTAGGATGGGCCCCCATGCCTGCAAAGGTTTAGTCTCGAGACGCCCGCGCCGTGCGTGTTGGGCTAGCTGGCTCGGGTGCCCGGGGGAGCATCGATGGTGGGGTTGAGTACGCCGAGACGGGTGCCGTCTTTGACAGCGAGCACCATGCCTTGGGATATCTCGCCCATCATCTTGCGGGGTTTTAGGTTAGCCACAACGAGGAGCGCTTGGCCGACCAGCGCTTCCGGCGCGTAGAATGCTCGGATCCCGGCAATGATCTGGCGAGGTTCGGTCTCGCCTATGTCTACCTTGAGACGCAAAAGCTTGTCGCTCTTCGGTAGTGCTTCTGCGCTGATCACCCGGCCGACGCGTAGGTCGACTTTGGCAAAGTCATCGAAGTCGATAAGGGCCGACATAGCCTCTTCCGTATCCTTGGCAGCCGAACCGGATGCGCCTTGCTGGGTCGAGACCGCTGGCTTTGCCGTGGTGCGTTGCGCAAGGGTGTCCGCAGCGTTCGCATTCATGGGTTTTTCTCCTTTCGGCGCGGCAGCCGCCGGCGCTGCGGCATTTTGAGATATCGCGGCGGCGATTGCATTGTCTGGTCTGAACTGGCTGATCACCGCCGTCTCCAGGCGCGGAAAGAGTCCGTGCTTCACATTGACCTTCAGGCCGGCCTGGAGCCCCCCCCAGCTATCCTCGGGCCAGAAGTCCAGGCGGGGTGTGGGCGTGAGTGGAGGCAGGCCCATCATTTCGCGCAATTCGCCGGCTTTTCGCGGCATCACCGGTGAAACAAGAACGCTGACGATGCGCAAGACTTCGAGCACGTGATAACAGATGTGACCGAGCTCGGCGCGCTCTTCGGGTGCCTTAAGTGTCCAGGGAGCGCGCTTGTCCACGTAGCGGTTGGTTTCTGCCACGAGCTCCCAAATCGCTTCAATCGCTCGATGAAACGTGTACTCTTCGTAGGCCGTGCGCGCGGCTCGCGCGCAGCGTGCGGCAGCCGCCCGCAAGGCCTTTTCCGCGTCCGTATCAAGTGTTGGCGCGGGGGCCGGTACGGCGCCGCCGAGCACCTTTTGCACAAGGCTAACAAGGATGCGGGAGGCAAGGTTGCCGAGACCGCTGGCAAGCTCACTTTGGTAGCGGTCAAGCAAGCGCTCGTGAGAGAAATCACCGTCGCTGCCAAGCGCGATGTCGCGCAGCAAGCAGTAGCGGAGGGCATCCTCGCCGAGCAACTGGGCAAGCGGTTCAGGGGGCACGAAGTTGCCGCGCGATTTCGACATTTTTTCGCCGTCAACCGTGAGCCATCCGTGCGCGAGAATACGTGTGGGCGGTTCAATACCTGCGCTCATCAAGAATGCCGGCCAATAAATAGCGTGAAAGCGCAGGATGTCTTTGCCGACAACGTGGAGAGACTCGCCCGTAGGCGGCCAAAATGCCGAAGTCACCGGCGATGCTTCGCTTGCGGCAGTATTCGCTTTGTGTTTGTCGCAGAGAGTGAGGCCGCCGATAGCGCTTAGGTAGTTGACCAAGGCATCAAGCCAGACATAGATGACGTGTTCCGGTGCGCCTGGGACGCCGATACCCCAGCGAAAAGAGGTTCGGGAGACGGAAAGGTCGCGCAGGCCGCCTTCGACGAAGCGCACCATTTCGGTGTAGCGCCCCTTCGGCAAGATAAAGTCCGGGTGGGTTCGGTAGAAGTCCAGCAAACGGTCTTGGTAAGCGCTTAAGCGAAAGAAGTAGCTTGGCTCGCTGACGCGCCGAGCGGGTTGCTTGGAGTAGGGGCAAAGGTTCCCCTCGAGCAGTTCCTTTTCCGTGAGGAAGGTCTCCTCCGAGACGGAGTACCAACCTTCATAGCTGCCGAGGTAGATGTCTCCTTGATTGACAAGACGCTGCCAAAGACGAGCCACCGTTTCACGGTGGCGGGCATCGGTTGTGCGAATGAAGTGGTCGAAGCCCACACCAAGCGTCGCCGCCATGTCGCGGAACCGGGGCGCCATACGGTCGACGAACTCCTGCGGCAATAGGCCTTCGCTCTTGGCGCGCTCTGCGACCTTCTGACCGTGCTCGTCGGTACCCGTCACCATACAGGCGGGGCGGCCGCGCAACTGCGCGTAGCGCCGACAGACGTCCGCAATGGTTGCCGCATACGCGTGACCGATGTGAGGCCGGTCATTGACGTAGAAGATAGGTGTGGTGACGAGCAGCGGTTTCAGGTCTTGCATGCAGGCTTGTTTCGTTCTTTAGGATAGCGGTGACGATGGCTGATTAGAGTGGACGAAGTTCTAGTGCTGACAGCCAGCAGTCGGACGGAGATTGGCGGTCATGATGTCCCAATCAGGGGCTTCTACGCGAAGCAAAGTTAAGTGCGCTTCGCCCCTGCCGGACTTGCCCGTGGTGAGGTCGGTCGAATAGAAGTGCGTTGCGCCTTTTTCCGCCGCGTCAGCTGCGACGCGCGCGTACAAGTTGTCCGCGTTATCGCCAAGTCCACCGGCGACACGCATCGTACCGATGTCAACGGAGGGCACCGCGTTGATGAGCTCGGGGCGGTTGAGGTGCACTGCCTCGCATACGAGTCTGGGGGGTGGGGTGTCACCCGTTCCCGCTGAGGGCTTGAAGTGAATCTTGAGGCATGCGCCGAGGATCATGCTTGCAAGGATGGCGCTGCAAAGGATAACGAGCCGAGAAGGAACGCTTGCAGTGCTGGTGACGCGAGCAACGCCGTCAGTCACAACCGCAAGTACTTGGGCACGCACCCCCTCTGAGCTTGGCATCCGCGCGGTCATTGGGCTGACTTAGCACGAAACGCTGACGTTTCTGCGAGACAGCGCGCAAAAAAGTGGCAATCCAGAGGGATGGAGCGACGACCGTTAGCGAAGTCGGGGCTGCAGGTCTCAGTCATGTCGCTGGGGACGATGACTTGGGGCGAGCAGAATACTCAGGACGAGGCCTTTGCGCAGCTCGATCTCGCGGTGGAGCGCGGCGTCAATTTGATCGATACCGCTGAACTCTACGCCGTGCCCCCGCGGCCCGAAACCTACGGCGTTACCGAGCGCATACTGGGGGCTTGGCTAGAAGCGCGCGGTCATGGTGTACGTGATGACCTGGTGCTTGCGACCAAGGTGGTGGGCCAGAACACGCGGCTTGGCCACATCCGCGGGGGTAGTGCGCGTCTGGATGCGCAGCACATTGCCGAGGCGCTCGATGCATCGCTGAAGCGCCTTGGGCTGGATTATATCGACCTATACCAGCTTCATTGGCCAGATAGACATGTGAACAACTTTGGTGCCCTCGGATACCTTCCGGGTGATGACCGCAACGCCACGCCTCCAGAAGAAACGCTGCGCGTGCTCGAGCAGCTGATGACTTTGGGCAAAGTGCGTCATGTTGGTCTCTCGAACGAGACCCCCTGGGGCGTTATGACCTTTCAGCGGCTGGCGGACCAAGGGAGCGGTCCGCGCATGGTCTCCGTTCAAAATCCTTACTCGCTGCTCAACCGATCCTTCGAGGTGGGCCTAGCTGAAGTCGCGCATCGGGAGGGCATCGGTTTATTGGCCTATTCGCCGCTAGCGATGGGCATGCTGACCGGAAAGTATCGTCACGGGGCGCGTCCGCACGGAGCGCGTCTCAGCGTTTATCCGCACTTTACGCGATATACCTCCGAACGAGCGGCGCGGGCAGTTGATGCTTACGCCGCCGTGGCGGCGGAAGCAGGCGTGTCACTGACCGCGCTTGCGCTCGCCTTCGTCAATCAGCAGCCGTTTGTTACGTCGAACATCCTTGGCGCCACGAGTGTGGCCCAGCTGAAAGAAAATCTCGATGCGGCGGAGACGTGCCTCGACTCGGATACCCTTGATGCGATTGACGCGGTGCACCGCGAGATCTCGAACCCGTGTCCGTGAGCGAGAGGCGTGCGAGCGTGGAGGCGTCGCGGTGGCATGGCGTGTGTCTCTGGCCTAAGTCGGGGGCATGGTGATGAGTCGGCTACAAGAGGGGGTGCTACCGCAGCCAAGTGGCAAGCCTTCGGATGAGGAAATAGCGGTATGGAAAGCACGAATTGAGCCGTCGCTCACCGAGGTGCGCGCCGCTATTGCTCAGGCTTGTGCTGCTTGCGGTCGGCAACCCGCAGAGGTGACGCTCATCGCAGTTGCCAAGCGTCAACCGGCGGCCGCGATCAGCGCGGTGCACGCGCTCGGGGTACGAGATATTGGCGAAAACTACGTACAAGAGCTTTCGGAGAAGGCAGAAGCTCTTGTTCACCTAAGGGACCTGCGTTTCCACCACATTGGCCAGTTGCAACGCAACAAGGTAGGCTCCGCGATCAGGTATGCGTGCGCCTTGCACGGTATTGACTCGAAGCGCCTCGCCGCCCGCGTTGAAAGTGTGGCTGCAGGCGTGGGCAGAAGTATCCCCGTCTTCGTGCAGGTTAACTTTGAGCGGTCCGCGAGCAAGGGTGGCGTTTCTCCGGAAAACCTAAACACACTGGTGGCTTATATTCGCAGCTCTGCGCATCTTGAGCTGCAAGGCTTAATGACGTTGCCGGAAGTGGACGAAGCGAGCGCACTCGCGGCGTTTGCCGCATGTCGGGAGCATGCAGCGCGACTTGGCCTAAGCGGGCTTTCCATGGGGATGAGCGGTGATTTTGCTGCTGCAATCGCCAACGGTGCGACGCACATTCGCGTCGGCACGCGGATTTTTGGCGCGCGGCCGACCGGAGGCAAGTAGTGCCCGGGTTACCGATTCCCCTTCTAGAATACCACGATTAGGGGCATCCTTGGCCTATGGCTGAGTGGGCGCAAGCGCTTGTGAAGGCGGGGCTACTGCCCCGAGACGCCTTGGCGGCCGCAGAGTCTCGCCAGCGTGATATCGGTGGATCGCTTGATACCAACCTGCTGGAGCTCGGCCAACTGGATGAAGCTACGATATTATCGTTCAAAGCGGCTGCTTTTGGGCTGGCGGCGCTTCCTAGCGAAGCGCTGAGCACTGTCGGTCCGCCTAACGGTGGCGTCGATTCATCACATCGGCCTTCGCGCGAGACAAAGCAGCTGAGCGAGACTTCAGCAGGCGGGGCGGGTGCGGAAGCGATCCTCGATCCCGGAGCGATTCACCGGTGGCTTCCTGCCTCTGTTGCGGTCCGCTACCAGTTGGTCCCCATCGCTCAAGACGGGTCGAGCCTGACCGTCGCCGTGGAGGAGCCTTTGGCGCCAACTGTCGCAGCGGAACTCGCCTTCCTGACGGGGCGCACGCTGGTGCAGCAACTCGCACTGCCTGTGCGGCTCCGCCTCGCGCTAGCCCAGCTCTACCGCCTGCCAGTAGATCCGCGCCTCGGATCACTCGCTGAGCGCCTCGGCGATTTAGGGAGCGGCTGCGCCCGATCGAACCAGCCGGGTACGCCTCCGCGGGCGGTCACCTTGACGCCCCCGGTCCCGGCCTTTTCTGCCGCGGCCACCCGCTCCCGAGAGGCTAATACCGTAGTGCCTTTCCAGTCTTTCGAAGATCCCCAGCGCAGCGCGCCGGCATCCCCCAGTGGCATGGCGGCGTCCGCACGCGCTCCGCGTTTTCGGGAACGAGAGGCAACTCGGCCCTTCATCGAACTCTCGGCCTCGAGAGCCTCGCCGCGGCGGGAGTTAACGCAGGTATTACCCATGCAGGAGGGTGAGAAGCGTGCGCGGACGGTAGAAGGTATTCGGCGTCGTCTGGTCTCCGAACCAGGGGCTGCGAGTGACGGGCCGTCTGGAGTGCCGTTGAGTGCCGCCGAGTTGTACCGGCGCTACCCCCTAACGTCGATCCAAACCGCCACCCATGGCGACGAAGTATTGAGCGCATTTGTTGGATTCTGCGGGGGGATTCTTCACTATGCAGCCCTTTTCGCAGTTTATGAAGACATCGCCGATCTGAAGTACGAGGCTGCAAAACGCGAAGTACGCCGGCGCACCGACCTCGCAATACCCTTAGATATGCCGCATGCCATCGCACTCGCCGTGTCCGAGCGCGTGTTGCGCATCGTCGATTTGCGGGCGTCCGATTTCGACGCCTTTATCGCTTCACGCTTGGGGCGCTCCGATGCCCAGCCCGCCGTCGTCGTACCAGTAGTTGTACAAGGGCGCGTGTTCGCAGTGCTTTTGGGCGACCTTGGTGGCCAGGCTTTCAGCGAGCCGTTGCTCTCTGCACTTGACGAGTTTGCTCCGCTTGTCGCGGGGGCCATCCTCAGACTTATCCAACGCAAACGCCAAAGCTGAGCCTTGTTTGAAGTCGACCGCGGTGTATTCGAGCCGAAGGGGTGGTGGGACAGGCTGATGGCTTGCGTCGGGTATTCATCTTTTGGAAATATCAGGCTTCTTTTTGGTTTACTGTCATTGGCCTGCCGCGGGCCCACGCGAGCCGGGATGTTTTTGTGAGCTACGTAGCTCGCCTAGATGCCCGCTAATCGAGATCTGGGTAATATGCTAGCTGCTGTGTCCATGGATATGTCAGTGACAGCGGGACCTTTCGCGGAGCTTGGGCTTTTGCTTTTGGCGTGTGCGCTGATGGGCGCGGTATGTGTCGCACTCAAGCAGCCCGTCCTCATTACATACCTTGTGGCCGGTCTTCTTCTTGGTCCGTCGGGACTCGATTGGGTCCGTGCGCATTCGCAGATCGAGCTTCTGGCCGAACTCGGCGTCACCGTGTTGCTCTTTATTGTTGGGCTAAAACTCGACCTGCGACAGGTGCGCCACATTGGACCTGTGGCCCTGGCGACGGGTCTTGGGCAGCTCGGTTTCACCATTGCCATCGGTTTTGCGATCACGTTTTCCTTCGGCAAAAGCTGGATCGAGGCTCTGTATATCGCGATTGCGCTTACCTTTTCCAGCACAGTTATCATCGTGAAACTGCTCTCGGATAAGCGCGAACTCGATACGCTCCATGGCCGTATCGCTATCGGTTTTTTAATCGTCCAAGACCTGGCCGTTGTGCTGGCGATGACGATTGTCGGGGCGCTGGATGCGGGTGGTGCGGATGCGACGGCAGGTGTGCTGCTCGGAGGCATGTTCATGCGTCTCGGCGCAGCGGGCGTTGCCACTTTTCTGGCCATGCGCTTCCTGCTGCCGTGGCTTGTTCCGTGGATGGCGCGGTCGCGGGAGTTGCTGCTGCTTTTCTCACTGGCGTGGGGGGTTGCGCTCGCGGCACTTGGCGACTGGCTCGGTTTCTCCAAGGAGGCAGGCGCGTTTCTTGCGGGATTTTCTCTGGCTTCTATGCCGTATCGCGACGCCGTGGGCACGCGGCTCACGGGGATTCGAGATTTTTTGCTACTCTTCTTTTTCATCGATCTCGGTACGCGCCTTGATCTCGCTGCACTCGGTGGGGAGGTGGTGCCTGCCCTAGCGCTCTCGTTGTTCGTGCTGGTCGGTAACCCGCTCATCGTCATGGGGATCATGGGCTTTATGGGCTACCGTAAGCGCACGGGGTTCCTTGCGGGTCTGACCGTGGCGCAGATTAGCGAGTTCTCTATCGTATTTATCGGTATGGGCATCAGCCTCGGCCACGTCACAGATACAACGCTAGGCCTGACCACCCTTGTTGGCCTGACGACCATCGTTCTATCGACCTACCTGATTCTTTACGCGCATGGGCTCTACCGTTGGCTCTCGCCTTGGCTGGGCATCTTCGAGCGCGCCCATCCTTTTCGGGAGGCGGAGGTTGAGGGCAGTGATACCTCAACGTCTGAAGCGCCGCAGGTCTTGGTATTCGGGCTGGGGCGCTACGGTGCCCGGCTGCTGCGGGGGCTCAAGGCGGGTGGCGTAGACGTCCTGGGTGTTGACTTTGACCCAGGTCGGGTCCGCAGTATGAGCGCCGAAGGCTTGCCGGTGCGTTTTGGAGATGTAGAAGACGCGGACTTTATTCACGCGTTGCCCCTTCAACGCGCGGAATCCGTCGTGCTCGCTGTCGGGCCAGGCACCGACGTGCGCGGCCTTGTGGCGGCGCTGCAAGGCGACGGATTCACCGGAGAGGTGACCCTCATCGACCGAGGCACGCTAACCGACACGCGACACGCCATCGTGGGCATTGATGCTGTCTTTGAACCCTTCCAAGATGCCGCCGACCACGCCGTCACCCGTCTCCTTTCCCAGCTTCGCCCCGAAACCACCTAGCTGTTTTAATGGAGGGTCCGTCATGCGCGCCGGGCAGGAGGGGCGACACCAAGCACTGAGCGCGGGGCTGCGCGCGAATGGGTTGTAGCGCCGGCGGCCTTCGATGGATTAACCGGCTGTCACGCCGCTCGCATTGTGACGCGCGCTTCCGCTCTACGACAGGGGAGGGCTGCCCGCTCCCGCGACAGGCTAGGCTGAGAAGCATCCGCTCCGCCGAGGCGCTTGCCGGGGTAAGAATGTCAGGGCGAGGCGTTGATGTGGGTCAGGCGTACGCTCAGCGAGCCTTCATGCTCAATAAGCTCTCCGTGAGCGATGATGCGTGTGCCTGACCGGAGGCGCACGGCTGAGTTCGGCGTCTCCCCAGGCTTCAATACCGCGCCTGCCTTCAGTTCAAGTAGCTCTCCCACAGTGAGTTCTACCCGTCCCACTTCGATTTGAAGCGAGAGAGGGACATCCATTAGGTCGAGGGAGTTCTTCGATGTCGGTTTGCTTAGCGTGCCTTCGTCGGAATTGAGCATTTGGACTACCTTTAAGTCAGATATCTGGGGCGCTGCGTTGAGCGGATCGGCGCTATAACGGGGGTCGTTGGTCATGCTTGCGACGTGTGCGATGATGCGTGACCCGGTCTCATCGCAAAGTAGGAAGATCATGGCATCTGTGCTGTCCTCCTGGGGGCAGGGTACTTGATGCTGCAGCTTCACAATGCAGCCCGCTTTGAGCTCTAAGCTGGTAGCGATGGGTAACTCGCCAAGGCCTACGATGAGCCATAGGTGTAGCGGTGTCTTGTGTAACGGGGACGGCTCGACCGGTACGGCGCCAGCCGGAGCGTGCTCAAGAGCGGTCGCGCGCGTGCCTTCCATCTTATTGACTCCCCTCCCAGCACGCCCCCCCAACCCCTCTGGTCCATGCAGTATGGGATCCAGGTGTGGGATTCGGCGTGACCCTCAATGGTCGAGTGTGACCGGTGGCGCTAAGCTCTTGTCAATATGTTTCTGCGAGCTCGGCATCTAGCATTTCCTTGGCTGGTATATGTAGTCTTCGTTATTCTAGGGGGAGCGTATGTAAGAGCCACCGGTTCCGGCGCAGGGTGCGGCGACTCCTGGCCGCTTTGTGACGCGATGCTCGCGGGTTCGGCCCCTGCGCGTGCTACCTGGATTGAGGTCCTGCACCGACTTTTCTCTGGCCTTGCGTGGGTAGGTTCCTTGGGCTGGGTCGCCGTGACCGTTAGGGCTACGCGCAAGCCGGAACTTTCGGGAAGGGCGGACGCGGTGTGGCGTGCTCGACGCTACGCTATGTTGGCGTTTGCCTTGATGTCGCTTGAGGCGCTTATCGGCGCGGGCCTCGTTCTCCTTGAGCTGGTTGCCACCAATATATCGTTCGCGCGGGCCTACTGGATGGCCGCCCACCTGCTCAACACCTTTGTCTTGCTATGGATGAACGTTGCGCTGGTTCTCGCGCTGCGCGCAACACAGGATGGCTGCCCCAGGGCGGTGCCGCGCGCGCGCGCCATCTGGACGTGGCGGGCGCTGGTTCCCACGGTGTTGTTGTTGCTGACTGGCGTTAGCGGCGCCGTGGCCGCTCTGGGCGATACGCTGCTCGTCGCACGTTCGGGGTCCACGTTGCAGGCGCAGGAAGTGGTGCTCGGGCAGCTCATTGCGTTGCGCATCTGGCACCCAGTGACCGCGCTGCTCGCAAGCGCAGCCGTAACGATTTGGGCCTTTCGCCGCATGGGCGCGGTTCCAGGGGTTGCCCTTGCACTTGTATCGCTGGTGGCCTGTAATATTGCGGTAGGTGTCGCAAACGTATGGTTACGGGCGCCGCTGGTGCTCCAGCTCGTCCATCTCACGCTGGCGGACGCGACGTGGATACTCTTCTGTATCGCAGCGATGCGAACCCACGGGGTGTCGCACTCACCTGAAGCCGCCGAAAGGACACTGGGCTCATCAAGCCTGCGGGTGAGCCCGCAACCACTCAACGTACACTGAGGCCTCTGCACCCGCGGCCAACTCGCCAGTATCTACCGCACTTTGAAGTCGCTTCATCGCGATTCCAAGGGCTCTGGATGGAGGAATGCCGAGCGCATCGCTTAGCACCAGTCCAAGCCCCTTAGGTAAAGCCTTGGGCCTGGCATCTTCCGCCCGAAGCGCACGAATGCGTTTGGCGAGCTCCGCGATCTGATAGAGGGCGCGGCGGCGCTTGTCGCGATGTTTTGTGGTGATGTCGGCTCTGCTGAGCGCCAACAGGTCGTCTAAGCCTCCATCCACGTCGCGATAGAAGCGGCGCACAGCGTTATCTGTCCAGCTACCGTCGTAGTGGCTGATGCGCTGATGCTGATAGATAAGAAAATCGATGCGAGCGCCTAGCTCACCCGCAAACCCGAGACGATTTGCGATGCGTTTCCTAAACATCGCCGCACCGACCTCTGCGTGGCCGTGAAAGTGCACTTTGCCTCGCGTATCGATGCTGCGCGTGCGCGGCTTGCCAACATCGTGAAAGAGCGCGCCCCAGCGCACCGCAAGGCGCGGCACCGCTTGGCGCACCACGATTTTGGTATGCCGCCATACGTCTTTATGCTGCACATCACCGAAGCCAAATCCAACTAAGGAAGCAACCTCTGGCAGCCAAACATCAAGTGCGCCCAGTCGCTCCAGAGCGTCGAGCGCAACATCTGCTCGACGTGACAGCAGTGCATCATCTGAGGCGGCGCGAAAGCTCGCGACGCCAACTGCACGCCACGCCGCAGCGCTCGGACGTTGGGGTAGATCCGCGAGGGTGATCCGGGGGTTGCGCACCATCACCGCGAGCCACTCAAGCGCCTCCTGAGCACTGGCACCATCCGACGCGGTTGCCAGGCTACTTAGGCCAGACCGGGCGTGAGTGACGTGCACTGCCCCTGGGGGCTTCGAATCAAACGAACTCGCGGCTTGCCGCGCTAACGAGGGGGGGGGTCGCATCGGTGAAGTTGAGATGGCCATGAGTCGGATCCGCCCAAACAGGCAACTCCCGACAAAAATCGGTCGGCTACCATAGTTCGCAACGCTATGTCTGCAAGTTTGTCGCCCGTTACGGTGTCGGCGTTGCGTTGGGGTGTTGAGACGCTCTCGAGTAAGCGTTCAGGAGTCGAGAAAGCGAATACGCTGCAGGAAAGAGCCGCGTGGGCGGTGGGTCCCACGCGCAGCGTTAGGCCGCCTTTTGGAGGTGCAGTGGGGGAAGGTTAGCGGGATTCACTCCCGAAAGTCCGGGGGAGGCATTTTGTAAAAACGCCCCCCGAAAGCTTACGCTCTCGAAGCCTAAGACGGGCCCATTCCACGCCGTGCGTGGCGCATGATACCACTGTGCGCCTTCACGCATCAAGCGCAGTAGAAGCGCGGTTTTTTTCTTAATGCTCTGGGGTTGTCGGCCTTAGTATAGGACAGTGCGTCTATGTTCAAGCTGCCTGAGGGTGTACAAAAAAGCGGCAGACTACTGCGAGGCTGACGGCTCTGCGTTGCGGCCAATTTCTCGTGAGCACGACCCGCTGTCTGGACGTGTGCTCGGTGAGCGCTATCGCCTTATTAGTCAGCTGGGTGTAGGCGGAATGGGCTTTGTTTATTCGGCAGAACAGCTTGGTCTTGGGCGCCACGTTGCCATAAAAATGCTCTTTGCCGAGCGCACGTCTGACCGACGCAGTGTCGAACGATTGCGACGAGAAGCGTTGGCGCTTGCCACACTCGATCACCCTGGCATTGTGAGTGTGCTCGACTACGGCGAAGGATTTGGGCAATCGCCATACATCGTGATGGAGATGCTCAAGGGCCGGTCGCTGGAAGCGATGCTGGCGGCCGAAGGCAGCCTGCCCGTTGACCGCGCAGTTGAGATAGCGCTTCAGATCGCTGCGGGGCTTAGCGCGGCTCACGATTACGGGATTATCCATCGAGATTTAAAGCCGGCTAACATTCAGGTTGAGGAGCAGGGGCCCAGGCTACGTACCAGGATTCTCGATTTTGGTATGGCGCTGCTCAATACCGCTGACGAAAGTCTCATTGGAGCCTCCGTTCAAGAAGAACGCCTTACGCGCCAGGGCATGATTGTCGGCACCCCCCAATACATGGCACCCGAGCAAATTCAAGGTGCTGAACCCGATGCGCGCACAGATCTTTACGCGCTAGGGATCGTGCTTTTCGAGATCCTAACCGGGCGTCCGCCTTTCGTCGGCTCGCGCCCAGCGGCGGTATGTGCCTTGCACGTGCAGGAGCCGGCGCCGCTTGTGCCAGAGCTGGATGCGGATCCTGCGGTCACCCAGCAGCTTAGAGCGCTTGTGTCAGCCCTACTCGAAAAGGATCCGACCGGGCGGCCGAGTAGCGCAGCCCATGTCCAGGAATGGTTGGCTTCGGCGCGTTCCATGCTTCCCGGGGCCAGCGCTTCGTACGGTTTGGGAAGTGCGACAGATCCCACCGCGCGTATCCGCCTTGCCACGCCGCAGCCTCTTGTCGCTGCAACGGGGGCAGTAACCCTAAGACCGCGTCGGTGGTTCAAGCGCCGAGCGCCTGCGTTTGCTGGCGTCGCCACAGCGTTCAGTCTTTTCGTCGGGGCAGCGTTGTGGCTTTGGCAGCCCTGGTCGACCAAGTCGCGCGCTGTCGAGGCCCCAGGCAGGGACGAGTTGCAAGCGGGGCGATTGCCAGCTCTTGCGCAGACATCTAACGGTCCTGCGGGCTCCATCGCGTTCGAGCGGCGCGGCGGTACGCGAACCCCAGGGGGGGAGGCGCAGGCGCGTTACGAGGCGGCGCGGCGGCGTGTCGAGGCGTCGCTTGCCGAGAGAGGGCTCAAAACATCCGATCTTCATGGTGCGGGAGAACCCGGGCGGCTCTGGAGTGTGCAAGAAGAGGCAGCCAGGGCTCAGGCTTACGAGGACGCAGAGCTGGCCGCTTCGGCGCTAAACGACGCCATTGTGGAGCTAAATATCCGGCAGTACCTGCTCGGGCGGCTTGCACGCCTGGAGCGCAAACTAGGGGGGGAAACGAAGCTTGCGGTCAAAGCGCGGCTGAAGGCCTTGCGTGCGACGGTTGGGCGCGCGGGTTCTAGTGCAGCTAGGACCAAGCGTTTTTTAGAGCGCTTGCGCGAACTTGAGCGCCAGGTCGCGCAGTAGCTTCGCCCAAGAATGCGCCGGCGGTCTGCCTATGGGCTTTCGAACTGAGCCCCGGCCGTGCAAGCATGAGGGCAGGGGTCGTCCGCGCCATAAGCACAGAATGTTAGGAATCAGGTGAGGGGTCTTCAGTTCATAGGTCGCAGGTCCGCCCGGATGGCTGGAGTGGTCGTCGCCGTAGGGTACGTTTCTCTAGCATACGCTGCGCTGTCATGGGTCGCGTTGCCTGGGTTCGCGCGGGCCAAGGACGAGCCGCTTGAAGCGCTCGCCGCGGCGAGCGCTTCAAGCGACCATGTCGTGCAGATGCCTCGGTTTTCGGTAGGCCTAAGCATTGTGCTCGGTTCCGGGGTTGAGGCTTTTCACCATGTGTTTGTCGGGGAGGGGGTGGCTGAGCACTCGCGGAAACAGGGTTTTCGGCTCGCGGAGCCCGTGGAGGCGATCGCCCAAGATGCGAGCCTTCTCGAGTGCTCGGGCGTCGCTTGCGCTGCCCTGTCACATTCGATGCTCGACGCGAATCAAGGCGTGTTGCTAAGCATTCAGCTTAAAAGGATGCAAGCGGGCCTGTTCTCCGAGATGCGGCTCTTTGCTCCCGGAACGGGTTGGCGCAAGCTTGAACAGGTGTCCGGTAAAGAGAGTTCCGTTTTGTCAGAGATAGTTCGGCAGACTGAGTCGCTAGATTGGGGGGGCATTCTCGGCTGTACAGTGCTCCTGACCGGTGAGTATGAGCATGACTATGATGGGCCTGCGGCAGGCGCCATTCTCATCGGGTCCACACCTGGTGCGAACGGTTCCCGCTGGTACTTGCCGCCCGGGACGCGCGTCATCCGCCGTCCCAATGGGCAGGCCTTTAGTATTGCGTGTCAGCCAGGGCATCACTACCGTCTGCGTCGGGAACACTGAAAGGCGAATGCAAGAAGTGTAACCGTGTTTGTCGCACGAGCGATACACCCGGCGCTGTGCCAAGCGCCTCTTTCGCAACTGACATCGTGTGCGGGGCGCCACGCTAGATGTCGGGGCTTTCGCTAGTGATATAGCCGTAGAATATTTAAGGTCACTGTTCCACGGGAGGGATTGTACTCTAGGAGAGGTATGCGGTTGCTCGTGTCCCTAAGCGCGCCAAACGCTCCCACGAGGGCGCCTATCAGGTTGAAGCCCATGTCGCCCCTCAGCGAGTAATCAGGGGTTCCTCGTCCCATGAGGTCGTCGTGCACCACCTCTTTAAGTAGCCCTACTGTCGACGCGAGAACGAAAGCCCAGGTAGAGCCTAAATGCTCTCTTAAAATAGCGGCGATTGCTTTCGTGGCATTGAAGTGAAGGTGTAGATCGTGTCGGTCGACGCGAGACATTTCGATGGTTCTTAACGTGGCATCAATGAGGCTCCCCTCAAGTCTGATTCTACAGGCATCATTGCAGGTTTCAATATGCTTGAACTCGAGCAAAACAGGGTCTGATTTGAGGCGTTCGTATAAATGTCTGTTTATCAAAAGTTCCTCATCGCTCGGTGGATATGAAATCGAAATGCTGTCGCCAAGATCTGACGCGGAGAAAGAGACTTCCTTGTCGTTATCGTTTCTTTCCAGATCAGCGAAGCAAGCGGTCATCAACAAAACCATCGAAGAGGCAGTTAGCAGCTGATATGCCTTTGGAAAGAATGCAAGCATGGTGGGGAATCCAGTTAACGACCTGTATGCTTTGTTGCATAAAATACGCCAATTGAAGGCGGCGTTGATCAGGCAGCCTGCAAAGTGGGCATTCAGTGCGTCGGCAACGCAAAAAATCTGCTGCTGGGTGCACGTGGTTGTTGATGTTCTGCGCGCATATATTGGCTAATGGTCTGCGGTGCAGTGGGGAAGAGGGTTTGGGTTTCGTTTGAGAAGACTCGGGAGCATGTTGGCGGAGGCCGCTCTGAACAGAGTGGCCTGTAAAGAGCTTCGCCGCTGAGATAACAACGTCGTCGATTACGGTAGAGGATATCGGCGCGCTAGAGGGTTGTAGTATGCCGTGAATCTACGAGCTCAATGTCTTGGATATATTCGACTTGATTACGTTTAAGGAGCGCTGCGAGAACACTGCAAATCTCCGCTGAAAGTGTTGCTTCTTCTCAACAATGCGCTGCATTGTCTTCGTCGTCGCGCCTTCTCAGCGAATATTTGCAGTGTTCTCGCAACGCCCCTTAAACGTAATCAAGTCTATTCGTCAATCGCCAACGCGCTCACACTCGCCGCCGCTCAAGCATTTGGTCTGCGGCCTGCATCAATCAGCCCGCGGCGCCCTGAGCCATCCCCAGGGTGAGCCTGGGGACGAAAGCCGCGGGGAAATGAGCCTTCCGTGCGCGGACCCACCCGCCCCACCATACTTACTCCAGGCCCATTTCCCCGTGGCTTTCTGCGTCTCGAGTTAATGAGGGGATCGCTCAG
>SLQV01000169.1 GCA_007131285.1 Myxococcales bacterium | reverse complement strand
TGGAGCCGTCACCATCCCCTGGGGGTCTCGAGCCGTCACCATCCCCTGGGGGTCTCGAGCCGTCACCATCCCCCGGGGGTCTCGAGCCGTCACCATCGCCCGGAGGTCTGGAGCCGTCACCGTCGCCAACGGGAGGCGGGGTATCCTGCCCTCTGCCAGCAGCGAGCGACCGGCAGAAGACCGAGTCTGGGCTCTCGTCATCGGGGCATTCTCGGCTAGCGCAGCCCGCGAGACTTTGGGACGTAAGGACGGCCCCTGCCGCAAAGGCTGCGATGCCGAGAGCGCGTACCGAAGTACGCGCGGCAGCGAACCTAGCCACGCGAAGAGAGACGGCTGTTTGACGTAAACCTGACACGAGGCTGCGTGCAGCAACCACCGTGCCGTGTGAGCGCGCGCGGCTTGCTGCCGGGCTTGGACGCATAAGTTGCGCAGAAATCACCCGTGCAAAACTGCCACTTCTGCGAACGCAACGCTAGGTGGCCAGGCCGTCAGCCAGAGTGCCGGGGTCGGCGAAGGCGCAATGCGTGACAACGCGCCGCCCAATCCGCGGTGGGCTCGAAGGGCAACCGGCGCGTTTCCGTTGCGGCAACGCACAGGGTGTCCCCCTTTACCGCGTCTCTCCCGCACCCAGTCCGTGAGCACAGCGCGCGCCGTGGCTGGATTGGCTCCGGCGCGCGCCCGCGGCGGCGGGATGTGCTAATCCCTAGCGTGCAAGTGACCGCTCAGCCCTCGCTGTGTTTGCAAAGCCCTGTCACGCGTCGGGCAGGCTTGTGTGCGCCGCTCGCCGGGTGCGAGCTACGCGTTGCGACGCGTCCCGAGTGGGTGGCCGCGGTGCGGGCAGACCTGCCGGCGTTTCTTCGAGACCACGCCGCCTGTGAGCGCAAGGCGGCGGCATTTGTGACGCATCTCATCGCCCACTACCCCGATGTGCCCTGGCTGGTGCGGCCGATGATCGCGGTGGCGCGAGAAGAACTGCAACACTTCGCCGACGTCCACAAAGTCATGACGGCCCGGGGCATCATCCCTGGCCCCGACGAGAAGGACGTTTACGTACGCGCCCTCACCGCGCGGCCCTTTACGCCGGGGTATTCCGGATTAGGCCAGCGGTTACTGGTGGCAGGCGTGATTGAAGCGCGGGGCGCGGAGCGCTTCGGCCTGTTGGCGCAGGGACTGGCGGGGGAAGGTCTTGGCGCGTTTTACACGAAGCTGACCCTTTCGGAGCAAGGGCATGCGGCACGCTTCATTCGGCTTGCCAGCCGGGTCCTCGAGCCCGCGGAAGTGCATGCTGAACTCGATGCCCTGCTCGATTTCGAAGCGGGTGTGGTGGCCGAGCTGCCCTTGCGGGCGAGACTTCACTAGACGTGAAGCCGCCTCACCCGTTTGCCAAGGCGCACGCACGTTATCTGCGGGACTACGCTTGGCGTTTCGCCGCGAGCGCGCCGGCTAGCCCTGCCTGGACGAAGTCTGATGGGCCGCGTTGCATCGCCGTGTTGCCGCTACGCGGCGAGACACCGGATGCGCTCAGTGCACGTCTGGCCGAGGCGGCCTTGGGGCAAGCTCTGCTTGTGGCGGTCGTCAACGCGCCTCCGGCGGAGGAACCGAACTTTGCGGCGCGCAATGCGGCCTGCATCGCTGCGGCAGACGCGACTAGAATAGGCTCGAGCTTTGCCGTGGAGCGCGTCGCGCCCGCGCAGCGATCTGCGGTGGATGCTTGGTGGGCGCGTGATCCCGTGCACGGGCAGCCTTGGCTTTGCTGCGATGCGCGTGGCGCGCTTGTAGCCGGCGTGGGTTCCGCACGGCGCTTGGGCACTGACCTTGCCCTCGCGTTGCAAGCATCCTGGACGGCCTGCTCGCCCTACGTGCGCTGGCTGGACGCTGACGGGCACTACCCGCCGCTCTACTTTCGTGATGAAGCGCCTGCCGTCTCCTACGCTGCCCGCTTCGCCCGGTTTCTGCATATCGCCCCCGAAGGCGCTTCACCGAGAGGAGCCCCGGGTGGGGCGCTCGCAGAGGCTGCGGTCATCTACGACGCCTGGTTGCGTTACGAATGGGCCGCACTGAGTGCCGTGGGCGCCGCGGGTGCTTACCCGCCCATCGCGAGCATCCTGCACATTCATGTCGGGGCGTACGCCGCAGTGCGCGGTGTGCCCGAGCGCGACGCTGGTGAGGACTTCCATCTGCTCGCCAAGTTGAGCAAAGTCGGTGCCATTGGTGGTCCGCTACAGGCCATGGTCTGTCTTGCAGCTCGGACGGAAGTGCGTGCGCCTGTGGGAACAGCCGCCGGCATCAACGCCCTTCTTTTAGGGGAATCTCCGCCCGCACTCTTCACCCACCCCGAGGCCTTCCGCGCGTTGGGGTACGTCCTGCACGCAACCGGCGCGCATCAACGGGCCTCGCTACCAGACCCTGCGAATGCCGGGCCGGTGCCGTCTTGGGAGGATGCACGCGCCCCGTTTGCGCCGGCGAAAGGTGCGTGGCCAGACGAGCGCCCGCTGCCCCCGCCGAATCCAGCCGCATTGCTGCGGACACTCCTCGCGTTGGGGCTCCCTTCGCGCTTAGCGTCGTTCGTGGCCGTGGCGTTAGAGGAGGCCGCCGCGCCGTTGCCGACTGGCTATTTCTGCGGCGATGCACCCGCCGCCCAAGAGGCTTTCGGGAAGCCGAAAGCGCTGGCAAAGAGCCACTTTGTCGCGTGGTTCGACGCGCTCAAACAACGGCGTTTCCTGCGCGCCTGGAGCGGAACCTTGCCACCCATGTCCGGGCCCGAGGCCTGCGCCCGAGCGCAGGCCGAGCTCGGGCCGAATTTTGCCGCAATCTGGCGTCAG
>SLQV01000073.1 GCA_007131285.1 Myxococcales bacterium | reverse complement strand
TGCTTGCGTTGAGGATCCGCTGCGTACCCGTCTCGATACGCACAGACCCTTCTTTGCCGTCGCCGAAACGGGCCGCGAGACATACGTCTTCGTCTCTGTCCTCTTCTCCCGGTATTTCACCTTCATCCACTTCGGGCAGGGGCTCATAGCCGATGCGCCCACAGGCCAAGAGCGTCACACATATACCTAGTATCAACCTCACTGGATTAATGTACTATCTGTGACTATCACAGCACAAGTCACGCCTCCCCTTTTGCATGCCCATTGCCCGCTAAGTAGAAAGTTGGAATCGCATGTAGGATGGAGCGTACTAAGCTCGACGACATGCAGCGGATTGTGCTTGCGTGGCCGTACCTCGAAGAAGAATGGTATGGCGTGCTCGAAGAAGCGCGGAGAGAGTGGCTGATGCTCGCTCGCACGATTTCCGAAACCGCCCCGATCGAAGTGCTCGTGCGCGACGCAAAGTCCGAAGCATGGCTCCGAACCAAGCTGCCCGCTGCGGCGCAGCTAACCCGCATCGCCTACGCCGATGCTTGGGTGCGGGATACCGCGCCCTGGGTGGTCGCGAGTCCCAACGAAAGTGCGGCGCACGCGCTCTGCGCCCGCTTCAACGGCTGGGGTGGTAGATTTGACCTAGATGATGACCGGGAGCTGAACCTCCGCCTTGCGGACGTGTGGGGCCTCGACGCGGTGCGCCTCGACATCATCGGCGAAGGCGGCGGCATCGAGTACGCGCCCGGGCGCCCGCTCTTGCTGACGGAAAGCGCCTGGCTTGGCAAAACGCGCAACCAGGACCGTGACCTTGTCGCCTCGATTCTGCTCGATACCCTGCCCATCAAGGAGGTGCGCTGGTTCACCGGCGGCCTCGACCACGACCACACCGACGGGCACATCGACAACGCCCTGCGCTGGTCCGACAGCGGGCAGCTCGTTATCCCCGAAGCCAAGACGCCGGATGACCCGCAGCACGCTGCCCTCCGGCGCCTGCGCGAGGAAGCCGAGGCTGCCTTCGGCCCCGAAGCCCTGTGGCCGGTTCCCACACCGGGCACCTTGCGCGGCACCAGCAAGGAAATCCTGCCCGCAAGCTACGTGAACTTTCTCGCCGCCGGCGAGCTGCTGCTCGTCCCCACCTTCGGCGAGCGCAGCGACGCTGAAGCCCTCGACCGCCTCCGCGCCGTCTTCCCTAAACGCTTCGCACTCGGCCTACCCGCACGCCACCTCATCTGCGCTGGCGGCGGTTTCCACTGCCTCACTATGGAAGCCCCCTTCGCCTAGACCTACCGCAAACCTGGGCCTAATACGCTTCGACCATAGCTTGATCCTCCTGCCGATAGCCCCCCCATACTTTCAAGGCGGTGTCCCGAGTCTCCCGCCCATCCCTCAGATGCCGCGGCCGGCCAGCTCAACCTTTTTCTTCAGCGTATTCATCCCCCGCTGACCCAGGCAGGCCTATCGCCCAACATTCCGAGTTCATTAACTTTGATGCCGTTCAGTGTGCGTTGTGCGTCTACAGCAACACCCTCGGCGGGGCTGTGCTGGCGTTCTGGCAGCATCCCTTAAACGGACTTAACTCCATGAGGTCACTTGACGTTTGCCGGAGGGCACCCCCAGCTCAAGCGCGATAAGTGCCGGCCCAGGCCTTGCTCATGCCCATGGCTGGGAGATAGTGTTGAGTTAGGTGAGCGTTTCGTTGTCGCAGCTGGGTTGTCGCGTTCGGGTTTTGGCACTTGCGCTAGCAGCCGCCGTGCAACTCGGCTGCGGTCTGATGCTATCCACCGATGAAGGGCGCCAAACGACCGTGCCGAGCGCGGCCGCGGCGCCAGCGGCGGACGACTCAGCAGCCGGCGAGACGGGCAGCGAAAGCGACGCTCCAGACCGCTCGCGTGAAGCGCCAGCAGAAATTCCTGCCGTTGTCCTGGAGCCAGCGCCTCAACCCCTCGACCCCCGTATCCTGCTGGCCATGTCCTTCGATGGGAGCCCCTACAGTCTCACTGACCCTCAGCCGATTCCGACGGTGGAGGGTGTCGAAGAGATGCTCAGCGACGGACGTCGGGGTGGGCGCTTCGACGAGGATAGCCTCGTGACGTTTACGAGTACAGACACGCTTTCGGGTTTATCGGCGTTTACCGTGGAACTTTGGGCGCGTCTTGACAGTGCGGTCGAATCGGGACGCGTCGCTTTGGCCGACAAAGAGAGCGAGTGGGGCATCTTCGTGTTTCCCGAAGATAAACTGCGCTTCTCGGCCGCCTCGGGCGGGCACGTCTTCTGCACGATCGAAGCGGAGCGCTGGACCCATGTCGCCCTTGTGGTGGACCGCGGCAGCGCGCGGTTCTCGGGTTACGTAGATGGCCAACACTGCGGCAGCGCGGAGGCAGGCACCGCGCCCCCAAGCACGGACGATCCGATTCATTTCGGCAGCGACAGCCCGACGGACAGGGACAAGCTGGTCGGCATGCTCTCCGATATTCGTTTCTGGGGGGTGGCGCTCAATGAAGATGAAGTGTGCGCGCGCGCGTCAGGCTGTGAGGACTAGACGCTCCGGTGCGCAAAAGGGGGAGGACGTTGACGCTGTGGGCGCACCGAAGGGGGGTGCGGGGCCCATTAGGCCGCGTCCAGAGGGCGGAGCTGTATGCACGCCCGGAGACCCGGGGACGTTGCGTACAAAGCCCTCTGCGGCGTTAGGTGGGGAGGTTTAGGAGTTGGGGTAGGAGGGTGCCTGCGGGGCCGAGGTGGACCTCGGCGAACGCGCTTGCGTTATCGGGCACTTCGAGGCCGACATAGACGCTGCGAACCGCCTGCCCGGCGGCCTGGCGCTGGCGGATGACCT
>SLQV01000157.1 GCA_007131285.1 Myxococcales bacterium | reverse complement strand
ACGCAGAAAGCCGCGGGGAAATGGGCCTGGAGTAAGTATGGTGGGGTGGGTGGGTCCGCGCACGGAAGGCCCATTTCCCCGCGGCTTTCGTCCCCCAGGCTCACCCTGGGGATGGCTCAGGGTTCAGCGAGTGAAAGGGGGTCAGGTTACAAATGCGCGACGAAAATGCCGATGGGCAGGTTCACCTTAAAGATCATGACATCCACCGCATCTACGCCCTCAAAGCGATGTTGATACTCTAGCCCGATTAACGAGAAGCCGACGGCAACGCGCGAAACAAGACGGTTGCCATCGGTGAAGCTCAATCCTGCCTGCCCCCAAAGACTGGAGGTGAGGTGCGTGAACTGAAGCTCGACGCCGGTGCCCCAGCGGTCGAAGGCAGCTCCCGAGCCTACCGTGACGCCGAACGACAATCCCACATCGCCTGAGAGCCAGAGTCCACCGGCGCGCATGCTTGTAAAATAGTACGCCGGCAGAGGCCCATAAAGCCTGAGCGCGCCGCCAGCTTCGAGCGCAAGGTCCCATGTTAAGCCCTGACGCGGCGTGCCCCATTTGCGCTCGGGCCACGGGCGTTGAAAGTCGCCCTCTCGCATTGACGCGTCCTTCGGCGCTGCTCCAGCAGGGTGAGCGTTGTCCGGCTCTTCCCCCAGCGCTTCATCTTCGGTCGAGGCAGTGGGACCGGCAACGATTTCGGTATCTTCACGCGTAGCGCTAGCCGCCCCGCGCAGATCTACCTCGTCCTTACTGGTGGCGTCTGTCTTCTCGTGGCGCTCATTCTCTGCGCTGGGTGCCGATGTAGCCCGCGCTGCTTCGGTGTCAGATTCCGAGAGGCGCTCGGGGTCCGCGCTCGACTGGCTTTCTTGCGCGTTTGGACTGTGTTCGGGCGCGACCTCCCTCACCCTGCGCGCGCTCGGCTCTTCAGCCTGGGCGTGCACAGGCCCCACTGGCGCGCACGCGAAGAAGCTTGCTATCCAGCACGCTGCTACGGGGAAACATCGCCCCAGGATGTTGCCGCGAAGGCTACAGCGCGGCTTGCTGGACACATCAAAGTGATGACTGAGCCGGTAGCTTCGATAGATGAAGTTTGAGGAGTAGACCGCCAGCATGAGCCTGCAACGCTTACCTGCTACTCGCGCGCGGCGCCACCACCCACCCGGCTGCATCGAAGCAGAGAGCGGCGTTGTCGCGGTGTTATTGTAGCGACGCATTCATAGCAGCGAACCCTGATGGTTGATCGGCATCGGTATGCCGAGGTGCTCGTAGGCACGTGCGGTAGCAACGCGTCCCCGGGGTGTGCGGGCGAGAAATCCTGTTTGGATGAGATAGGGCTCGTAGACGTCCTCCAGGGTATCGCGGGCTTCTGAGAGTGCCGCCGCCAGGGTCTCAATTCCCACCGGGCCGCCGCGGTAGAACTCGATGATGACTTGCAGCAGGCGGCGGTCCATCGCGTCTAGGCCCAGTGCATCGATATCAAGGCGCTCTAGCGCTACCTGCGCTGAACTCAGATCAAGCCGACCGGCAGAGAGTACATCGGCGAAGTCGCGCGCGCGCCGCAGGAGGCGATTGGCGATTCGCGGAGTGCCGCGGGCCCGGCGGGCAATTTCCTCGCTCGCATCGGCACTAATCTCAAGCTCAAGCAGACGCGCAGAGCGCCTTAAAATCTGGGCGAGGGTGGCTGCATCGTAGTAGTCAAGACGGGCCACGTAGCCGAAGCGTGAAAGCAGGGGACTGGTGAGCAGGCCTGTGCGCGTGGTTGCCGCGACTAAGGTAAAGGGCTGAAGAGGCAGCGGCAATGAAGCCGCAAATGCGCCTTCGCCGTGAATAATATCGATGCGGAAGTCCTCGATAGCACTGTAGAGATTTTCTTCGACAACGGCTGAGAGTCGATGAATTTCGTCGATAAAAAGCACATCCCGCGGCCCTAGTTTGGTGAGCAGTGCGGTAAGCTGGCCCTTATGTTCAATGGCAGGGCCGGAGGCCGTAACCAGGGATACGCCGAGCTCTGCAGCCAGGAGTGAGGCTAGCGTGGTTTTGCCGAGGCCCGGCGGGCCGCAAAAGAGCGTATGGTCCAGGGGCTCACCGCGCTTGAGCGCCGCTTGTACAAAGATGCGCAGGTTGTCTATGACCTTGGGCTGGCCGACGAAATCGTCAAATATCTGAGGCCGCAGTGTTCGGTCTAACGAGTAGTCCTGGGGATCTTGCACGCTAGCTGAGACCAGCCTCGCATCATCATCAAAGGTCTCCACCCCTCTAACCTAGAGCGCCCTTTCCGCGAGAACCACGTAAAAAGGTGCGGGTGCTCTACCTGAGCCGGGACCGAAACGGTCAAACACGCCTAGTCTATGGGGATGCAGTGGCGCAAATGCGCTGAGCTGGAACAGCCGCCCGACCACCGCGATCTTTCGCGAACGCCCTAGGCATGCACGTCTGATGCTCGCGCCCCAGTCAGTCGGAAATCTCGCGCATTCCTAAAGGTGTGCCGCGGTTCCGCGGCGGCGCACGCCTCAGAACTTGAGGCCGGCGCCCGGGGCTCGCTTAAGTGGGCACGCACGGTCCCGAGGGGTTTTGTGCGAAGAGCGCGGAACCCATGCCCGCATCAATCTAGAGTGGAACGCTGTCTTTCAGACAACAGTGCACCTTGTCTCAGACTACTCGCTCGCTCCCTGAACGACCGTACTTACTGCGCCAGCGACGAGTCAAGTACGCGGACCGCGGCTGGACGAAGTTCCATCCGATAACGGCTATTGACCGTCTGGATATATTGAACGCTTCCTCCATCCATGGTCAGCACTCGTTCGACCGGAGTCGTCACGTATTCGTGCAGGCCATCCTGGAATTCAATAACGACCACATCCCCTTTTTTGGGTGACTTTACCAGTCGACCGATCACCGGTTGAGAAGCGCGTCGCCCAAGCTTGACCAGCATCACATCCACAAAATCAGTGTAGCATTGTCGGTCGACTCAAAGAAAGCATATACGCGACTATTTTTTCGTAGTACATAGGCATACATTGTTGACAAATGGCGCATAATGGTGGCCGTTTACACAGTGTAAAGCGAGCAGATATGCCTCGCGTTTTCGCGAATACACGTGCCTCGAGGCGCCATCTGCGTTTCCTCGCTTTGGCCGTCGCTAGCACCTTTAAGCGAGGGGAGCGTGTGTGCTGGGTGGATCGTCTAGGCCGTCTGGCCTTAAAATCCAAGCCCCGCAAAAAATGGATGCGCGCATGCCCTAGCGTCACTAGGTGCGGCAGAGCGCCGCGGCAGGCGCGCGTTTTCGCCGTAGCGCCGCGGAATAGAAAATCGTAAGTGCTTGAAATAACGTATGTGAATTTTGGCACTGCGCGTGCATCACGCTAAGGCATGTCCACCACGAATGAGCCTACCTTGCTTGCCCGCTACCGGCGGTCGCTAGCACACATCTCGGCGCCACTCGACCCGGAGCAAGAGTGGCAGCTCGCAAAGGCATGGCGGAAGGGTGACCGAAAGGCGGGGCAACTTCTGGTCGAAAGCTCGCTGCCCTTTGTCATCCGAACTGCCCGCGAGTACGTGCGCTGGGGCATCCCGCTCGATGATCTCATTCAGCAAGGAAATATCGGGCTCCTCAAGGCCGCCGCCAAGTACGAGCCCGAACGACAATGCCGCCTGGTGACGTATGCGGTCTACTGGATTCGCGCAGAGATTCGCGACTACGTCGTGCGAAGTTACCGAATCGTACGCCTTGGGACGACGCGCACTGAGCGTCAGGCCATGCGCATCTATCGCCGGAAAGGCGTCCATACGCCGGAACAACTTGCGGAGGAAAGTGGCATGCCCGTGGGTCGGGCAGAGCAACTGTGGCCGTTGCTGGTTCAAGGTGATTCATCGTTGGACGCACCCGTCGACGAACGTCACGCGACCCTGGACCGCATGGAGGGAGCGGATCAGGGGCCGGAAGCCAACCTAATCGCGCACAGAGAACAGCAGCGAAGGCTTAAGGCACTCGATGAGGCGTTAAAAGGTTTGAGTGACCGAGAGCGCGTAATCGTCGACGTACGACTGATGGCTGAGGAGCCAAAGACCCTTGAAATTCTCGGTCAGAGGCTCGGGGTGAGCAAGGAGCGCGTGCGTCAGGTCGAAGCCAGGTTGCGTGACAAGCTGCGCACGCGTCTCGAGGCGGAGCTAGGTGCTACCGTTTAAGAGCGCCGCGCGGGCGACGCCGATTTGTTGTCCCGTACTATAAAAAAAGGCTGGGCTTTCGTGAGAAAGACCAGCCTGCCTGGACCACCGACGCCGTTGCGCTGCGATAAACCCCTTCACAGCATAAGTGGGCGCCGGTGCAGTCCGCTTTAGGCTTCCCGATGAAGAGGTTCGGGCCTGCTCACCACGGACTGGGTCTGGCTCCCCGTGTTCAGGAGTAAGGGATTCATTCGCCTAGCGCCGTTCGCACGCAGCAGAGAGACCTTTTCAGGTTAGGTTGGGCCTGAAGCGTGGTCAACCGGGTACGCCGTCTAATTCCGAAGCAGGGTACGACGAGTCGGCCCGAGGAGCCGCAAACGCCCTAAAGAGAGATTGCGTGCCCAAGCGACAAGGGTGAGAGCACTTTTGATAGGCGCCAGGCATGCCTAGTCAGGCAAGGCGGGCTGCGCGCAGGCCGCGTCGGTCCACGGAGTGCGGCGCTTGGGTCGAAGAGGGCTTTCGTAGCGCAGTGGCTGTCGGCACAGTCGCTGTGCGCGTGTTAAACCGTTGCAATGGCTGACTTGTGCCGCAACACGTCGCGCGTGCAGCGCTTGTACGAGGATCGGTGGACCTGAATATGTCTCTATGGAGCACGCCTCGCGCGGGGTGTTATCGTGCAGCGTTTAGCGCGCCACGCTGGATGCCGGCGGTGGCGTTAACGCGCATGCCACTCTTATTAGCGGCAGCGCTCGGCTTCCGATCGGGCGCCGCCCTTGCTGAGGAAGATGCAGGCGCCCTCACGGATGTTTCTCAGGCAGAGCGTTCTCTCCATGGTGTCGAAGGAGCGGCCCGCGCCGCCGCGCGTGGAGAAGCGGTCATGACGGTCGTTGCTCGGCCGCCGGCTCAGTCAACGCAGCTTTTTCTAAAGCCGGGTGGTAAGCCGATAGCCCATTTGGATACGGGGGTGCCGCTAGTGGTCATCGGGTCGGCAGAAGCCGGGGCGTGGCTTCACGTGGAGGTAGGCAGTGAACTTGTGGTGCGAGGTTGGCTGCCCCGAGAAGTACTAGGCGGCTTCGTTCGCAGCGCTGGCAAGCTGGGCGAATCATCCCTGTGGGCGGCAAGCGGTGACTTGGTGCATATCACGGATGGAGCTGGGGCGACCGCCATTGATATCGTCGCGCGCGCGCGCATTCCTGTATACCAAGCACTAGACCAGCCAGCCCAGTCCTACTGGGAGCTTGCCGCCGCGGTCACGTTGCCATCGACACGTCTTGGCAAACCCGACGCGCTGAACATGGTCACAGATTCGGACCGCGGCACCCCCACGACCCTGAGCGCTTCCGGTGAAGCCGAGCAAACACCGGCCCGGGCACTGTCCTCGCTGGCCGACGGCGCGGCAGACCGGTCTGCCGCGCCGTCGGCCAGCGAGGACAGTGCCCGGGCCGGTGTTTGCTCGGCTTCACCGGAAGCGCTCAGGGTCGTGGGGGTGCCGCGGTCCGAATCTGTGACCATGTTCAGCGCGTCGGGTTTGCCAAGACGTGTCGATGGCAACGTGACCGCGGCGGCAAGCTCCCAGTAGGACTGGGCTGGCTGGTCTAGTGCTTGGTATACAGGAATGCGCGCGCGCGCGACGATATCAATGGCGGTCGCCCCAGCTCCATCCGTGATATGCACCAAGTCACCGCTTGCCGCCCACAGGGATGATTCGCCCAGCTTGCCAGCGCTGCGAACGAAGCCGCCTAGTACTTCTCGGGGCAGCCAACCTCGCACCACAAGTTCACTGCCTACCTCCACGTGAAGCCACGCCCCGGCTTCTGCCGACCCGATGACCACTAGCGGCACCCCCGTATCCAAATGGGCTATCGGCTTACCACCCGGCTTTAGAAAAAGCTGCGTTGACTGAGCCGGCGGCCGAGCAACGACCGTCATGACCGCTTCTCCACGCGCGGCGGCGCGGGCCGCTCCTTCGACACCATGGAGAGAACGCTCTGCCTGAGAAACATCCGTGAGGGCGCCTGCATCTTCCTCAGCAAGGGCGGCGCCCGATCGGAAGCCGAGCGCTGCCGCTAATAAGAGTGGCATGCGCGTTAACGCCACCGCCGGCATCCAGCGTGGCGCGCTAAACGCTGCACGATAACACCCCGCGCGAGGCGTGCTCCATAGAGACATATTCAGGTCCACCGATCCTCGTACAAGCGCTGCACGCGCGACGTGTTGCGGCACAAGTCAGCCATTGCAACGGTTTAACACGCGCACAGCGACTGTGCCGACAGCCACTGCGCTACGAAAGCCCTCTTCGACCCAAGCGCCGCACTCCGTGGACCGACGCGGCCTGCGCGCAGCCCGCCTTGCCTGACTAGGCATGCCTGGCGCCTATCAAAAGTGCTCTCACCCTTGTCGCTTGGGCACGCAATCTCTCTTTAGGGCGTTTGCGGCTCCTCGGGCCGACTCGTCGTACCCTGCTTCGGAATTAGACGGCGTACCCGGTTGACCACGCTTCAGGCCCAACCTAACCTGAAAAGGTCTCTCTGCTGCGTGCGAACGGCGCTAGGCGAATGAATCCCTTACTCCTGAACACGGGGAGCCAGACCCAGTCCGTGGTGAGCAGGCCCGAACCTCTTCATCGGGAAGCCTAAAGCGGACTGCACCGGCGCCCACTTATGCTGTGAAGGGGTTTATCGCAGCGCAACGGCGTCGGTGGTCCAGGCAGGCTGGTCTTTCTCACGAAAGCCCAGCCTTTTTTTATAGTACGGGACAACAAATCGGCGTCGCCCGCGCGGCGCTCTTAAACGGTAGCACCTAGCTCCGCCTCGAGACGCGTGCGCAGCTTGTCACGCAACCTGGCTTCGACCTGACGCACGCGCTCCTTGCTCACCCCGAGCCTCTGACCGAGAATTTCAAGGGTCTTTGGCTCCTCAGCCATCAGTCGTACGTCGACGATTACGCGCTCTCGGTCACTCAAACCTTTTAACGCCTCATCGAGTGCCTTAAGCCTTCGCTGCTGTTCTCTGTGCGCGATTAGGTTGGCTTCCGGCCCCTGATCCGCTCCCTCCATGCGGTCCAGGGTCGCGTGACGTTCGTCGACGGGTGCGTCCAACGATGAATCACCTTGAACCAGCAACGGCCACAGTTGCTCTGCCCGACCCACGGGCATGCCACTTTCCTCCGCAAGTTGTTCCGGCGTATGGACGCCTTTCCGGCGATAGATGCGCATGGCCTGACGCTCAGTGCGCGTCGTCCCAAGGCGTACGATTCGGTAACTTCGCACGACGTAGTCGCGAATCTCTGCGCGAATCCAGTAGACCGCATACGTCACCAGGCGGCATTGTCGTTCGGGCTCGTACTTGGCGGCGGCCTTGAGGAGCCCGATATTTCCTTGCTGAATGAGATCATCGAGCGGGATGCCCCAGCGCACGTACTCGCGGGCAGTTCGGATGACAAAGGGCAGCGAGCTTTCGACCAGAAGTTGCCCCGCCTTTCGGTCACCCTTCCGCCATGCCTTTGCGAGCTGCCACTCTTGCTCCGGGTCGAGTGGCGCCGAGATGTGTGCTAGCGACCGCCGGTAGCGGGCAAGCAAGGTAGGCTCATTCGTGGTGGACATGCCTTAGCGTGATGCACGCGCAGTGCCAAAATTCACATACGTTATTTCAAGCACTTACGATTTTCTATTCCGCGGCGCTACGGCGAAAACGCGCGCCTGCCGCGGCGCTCTGCCGCACCTAGTGACGCTAGGGCATGCGCGCATCCATTTTTTGCGGGGCTTGGATTTTAAGGCCAGACGGCCTAGACGATCCACCCAGCACACACGCTCCCCTCGCTTAAAGGTGCTAGCGACGGCCAAAGCGAGGAAACGCAGATGGCGCCTCGAGGCACGTGTATTCGCGAAAACGCGAGGCATATCTGCTCGCTTTACACTGTGTAAACGGCCACCATTATGCGCCATTTGTCAACAATGTATGCCTATGTACTACGAAAAAATAGTCGCGTATATGCTTTCTTTGAGTCGACCGACAATGCTACACTGATTTTGTGGATGTGATGCTGGTCAAGCTTGGGCGACGCGCTTCTCAACCGGTGATCGGTCGACTGGTAAAGTCACCCAAAAAAGGGGATGTGGTCGTTATTGAATTCCAGGATGGCCTGCACGAATACGTGACGACTCCGGTCGAACGAGTGCTGACCATGGATGGAGGAAGCGTTCAATATATCCAGACGGTCAATAGCCGTTATCGGATGGAACTTCGTCCAGCCGCGGTCCGCGTACTTGACTCGTCGCTGGCGCAGTAAGTACGGTCGTTCAGGGAGCGAGCGAGTAGTCTGAGACAAGGTGCACTGTTGTCTGAAAGACAGCGTTCCACTCTAGATTGATGCGGGCATGGGTTCCGCGCTCTTCGCACAAAACCCCTCGGGACCGTGCGTGCCCACTTAAGCGAGCCCCGGGCGCCGGCCTCAAGTTCTGAGGCGTGCGCCGCCGCGGAACCGCGGCACACCTTTAGGAATGCGCGAGATTTCCGACTGACTGGGGCGCGAGCATCAGACGTGCATGCCTAGGGCGTTCGCGAAAGATCGCGGTGGTCGGGCGGCTGTTCCAGCTCAGCGCATTTGCGCCACTGCATCCCCATAGACTAGGCGTGTTTGACCGTTTCGGTCCCGGCTCAGGTAGAGCACCCGCACCTTTTTACGTGGTTCTCGCGGAAAGGGCGCTCTAGGTTAGAGGGGTGGAGACCTTTGATGATGATGCGAGGCTGGTCTCAGCTAGCGTGCAAGATCCCCAGGACTACTCGTTAGACCGAACACTGCGGCCTCAGATATTTGACGATTTCGTCGGCCAGCCCAAGGTCATAGACAACCTGCGCATCTTTGTACAAGCGGCGCTCAAGCGCGGTGAGCCCCTGGACCATACGCTCTTTTGCGGCCCGCCGGGCCTCGGCAAAACCACGCTAGCCTCACTCCTGGCTGCAGAGCTCGGCGTATCCCTGGTTACGGCCTCCGGCCCTGCCATTGAACATAAGGGCCAGCTTACCGCACTGCTCACCAAACTAGGGCCGCGGGATGTGCTTTTTATCGACGAAATTCATCGACTCTCAGCCGTTGTCGAAGAAAATCTCTACAGTGCTATCGAGGACTTCCGCATCGATATTATTCACGGCGAAGGCGCATTTGCGGCTTCATTGCCGCTGCCTCTTCAGCCCTTTACCTTAGTCGCGGCAACCACGCGCACAGGCCTGCTCACCAGTCCCCTGCTTTCACGCTTCGGCTACGTGGCCCGTCTTGACTACTACGATGCAGCCACCCTCGCCCAGATTTTAAGGCGCTCTGCGCGTCTGCTTGAGCTTGAGATTAGTGCCGATGCGAGCGAGGAAATTGCCCGCCGGGCCCGCGGCACTCCGCGAATCGCCAATCGCCTCCTGCGGCGCGCGCGCGACTTCGCCGATGTACTCTCTGCCGGTCGGCTTGATCTGAGTTCAGCGCAGGTAGCGCTAGAGCGCCTTGATATCGATGCACTGGGCCTAGACGCGATGGACCGCCGCCTGCTGCAAGTCATCATCGAGTTCTACCGCGGCGGCCCGGTGGGAATTGAGACCCTGGCGGCGGCACTCTCAGAAGCCCGCGATACCCTGGAGGACGTCTACGAGCCCTATCTCATCCAAACAGGATTTCTCGCCCGCACACCCCGGGGACGCGTTGCTACCGCACGTGCCTACGAGCACCTCGGCATACCGATGCCGATCAACCATCAGGGTTCGCTGCTATGAATGCGTCGCTACAATAACACCGCGACAACGCCGCTCTCTGCTTCGATGCAGCCGGGTGGGTGGTGGCGCCGCGCGCGAGTAGCAGGTAAGCGTTGCAGGCTCATGCTGGCGGTCTACTCCTCAAACTTCATCTATCGAAGCTACCGGCTCAGTCATCACTTTGATGTGTCCAGCAAGCCGCGCTGTAGCCTTCGCGGCAACATCCTGGGGCGATGTTTCCCCGTAGCAGCGTGCTGGATAGCAAGCTTCTTCGCGTGCGCGCCAGTGGGGCCTGTGCACGCCCAGGCTGAAGAGCCGAGCGCGCGCAGGGTGAGGGAGGTCGCGCCCGAACACAGTCCAAACGCGCAAGAAAGCCAGTCGAGCGCGGACCCCGAGCGCCTCTCGGAATCTGACACCGAAGCAGCGCGGGCTACATCGGCACCCAGCGCAGAGAATGAGCGCCACGAGAAGACAGACGCCACCAGTAAGGACGAGGTAGATCTGCGCGGGGCGGCTAGCGCTACGCGTGAAGATACCGAAATCGTTGCCGGTCCCACTGCCTCGACCGAAGATGAAGCGCTGGGGGAAGAGCCGGACAACGCTCACCCTGCTGGAGCAGCGCCGAAGGACGCGTCAATGCGAGAGGGCGACTTTCAACGCCCGTGGCCCGAGCGCAAATGGGGCACGCCGCGTCAGGGCTTAACATGGGACCTTGCGCTCGAAGCTGGCGGCGCGCTCAGGCTTTATGGGCCTCTGCCGGCGTACTATTTTACAAGCATGCGCGCCGGTGGACTCTGGCTCTCAGGCGATGTGGGATTGTCGTTCGGCGTCACGGTAGGCTCGGGAGCTGCCTTCGACCGCTGGGGCACCGGCGTCGAGCTTCAGTTCACGCACCTCACCTCCAGTCTTTGGGGGCAGGCAGGATTGAGCTTCACCGATGGCAACCGTCTTGTTTCGCGCGTTGCCGTCGGCTTCTCGTTAATCGGGCTAGAGTATCAACATCGCTTTGAGGGCGTAGATGCGGTGGATGTCATGATCTTTAAGGTGAACCTGCCCATCGGCATTTTCGTCGCGCATTTGTAACCTGACCCCCTTTCACTCGCTGAACCCTGAGCCATCCCCAGGGTGAGCCTGGGGGACGAAAGCCGCGGGGAAATGGGCCTTCCGTGCGCGGACCCACCCACCCCACCATACTTACTCCAGGCCCATTTCCCCGCGGCTTTCTGCGT
>SLQV01000155.1 GCA_007131285.1 Myxococcales bacterium | reverse complement strand
GACATCGTCTGACGGTGCGTTGTTAGGCCGCCGCGTCAGGCGGGCCTTCCCTTTCGCGGTGCACCGCCGCGGGGGGACTGTGATATTATGGCTCGGTGTCAGCGGCATACGGACAGCTTCTGCGTACGTTGGCGCAGGCAGCCGATATTTCTCCACAAAAATTGAAGGAGAGTGAGGCACGGGCCAATAGCAGCCTCTACAGCCCACTTATCGACTGGCTCGCGACGGGTTTTATCGACGCGGAGCTCGTGGTGGCGCAGATCGCCCAGGCGTACGGAACGGTCGCCCTGGCTTTGTCGCCCTCTACGGTCAACTTCGACCTGGCCAGGCGTTTGCCCGCCCACATGCTTCAGCGTGCTAAGGCATTTCCGCTCTACCACGACCCGCAAACCGGCTCGATACGCACGGTTGCGGTAGACCCATTCTTTACGGTGCCGCTTGATAACGTGAGCCGTGCGCTCGGGGCGCCGCTAGAGCTACTCGTTGCGTCTCTGGGCGATGTGGAACGTTTGCTGGTGCTGGCTTTTCCGGAAGAGTTAAGCGCGAAGGACACCACCTTGAGCGGCGTGACTAGGGAACGTCTGAATATCAAGAGTTTGACCTTCGCTCGGGAAGACAGTGTCGATGGTTTCGTCGGTGGAGAGACTTCGCCTATGCACCGACTCGAAGACAGCGTCGCGCCCAACGACCGCATCGAAGCGCTCATCTCCGTCCTGGAAGAGAAGGGCGTGCTCACCCGCACCGAGTACCTCGAAGCACTGCGAAAGTTCATGGTTTAGGGCACGTGAGCCCTTCAGCCGAAGCACGGACCAAGCGCTTCGGGTTGGCGCAGCGTGATGCGGTCTAAGCAAAGACCTTGGGGCGGGGCGGTCGTGCCCGCGCTAGCACGCTGACGGCTTTCGAGGGCGTCGCGGATGCAGCTAGGCGAACGCAGACCAAGGCCGATGTCGGCCAGCGTGCCCACGATAATGCGGACCATTTGCTTCATGAAGGCCGTGCCTTCGACGGTGACCGTGATGCAGCAGCCGGTGCGCGACGCATGCACTTCAAGGTCACAGCGAAAGAGCGTGCGTACGGTGTTGTCCCGCGGGTCGTCGCTGGCCTTGAAGGCGGCGTAGTCATGGGTGCCGAGCAGTAGCGCGGCGCCCTCACGCATCCGCTCCAGGTTGAGCTCGCGTTTGGTGGTGGCGCCGATGTGCCAAACCTGGCCCCGCAGCCAAGGTGCCACAAGGTGACCGGTACCGATGGTGTAGATGTAGCGCTTAGATGCGGCTTCGAAGCGCGGTGTGAACCCAAGCGGTGCCTGCCAGACGCGCCGCACGCGTACGTCCCGTGGCAGTGTGGTGTTCAGACCTCGTAGCCAGCCCTCAAGGCTGATGCTCGGCCTTTGGGGGTCGAAGGCGACGAGCTGCCCGAGGGCGTGGACGCCAGCGTCGGTGCGCGAGCAGCCGCGGAGAGTAGGGGGGGCGCCATCCATCGCCTGCACAGCGGCCGCAAACGTGGCGGCGACGGTGCGCAGCGTCCCCTGCGTTTGCCAGCCGTGAAACGCCGCGCCGTCGTAGGCCACTTCGAGCAGCACGGTGCCGGCTGGCAGCGCCGCAGGACGAGGTTCCACGTCGGGCCGCCCCTGCGCGCTAGAACAGGAAGCCAAGACCTGCGGTCCAGCCGAAGTCATTGCCCAGGGGGAAGCTTGAGTTTGCGTGCGACCCGAAGCCCTCGAAGAAAAGAAAGACGTGGTTAACGCCCCACTCGGTTTCCATGTGCTTCGAGGCCCGGCGGTCAATGAAATCGAGTTCGAGCGCGACCTGGGCTGCCCAGCGCAGACCGAGCGAAATGCCGGAACCAGCGAGCTGCCCACCGGTTCGGCTGCGCCAGGGCACCACGTCCATGCCGAGCTTCAGACCGAAGGTAAACGGGACGTTCAAGTAGCGCGGCAGTGCGTCAATGCGCAGCACGCCCAGGATTGAGATGGGAAAGATGGCGAGGTCGGTGACCTCATTGGGGTCGCATCTGGGATTTGGGCGGGACGCCTCGTCATCGCAATCGGCGGGCAATGGCGCTTCGTTTGGCTCCCCCGTGTCTCGCCGCGTGGCCTCACCCGAATAGTTTGCCCATGCAATCCCGACGCCAAGGCCGACGGGACCCACGAAAGGTATCTGGTAGAAAAACGCGTCTATTTCTCCGCCGATAAGCGGCCCCTCGTCGTTGAAGGACTGCTCGAATGCCGAATTGCTCTGCGGCGTAAAAATGCCGGCTTTAATCTCCAGCGCGAAAGTGTCTTGGGGGCGCTCCTTGGGAAGGCGACGCGATGTTTCGCTCTCAATGGTCACTTGCGCCGCTGCGTGCGTGCGCCCGACAGCAAGCAGGGTTGCTGTAAGTGCGAGGCCGACAATCACGTGCCGCCTAAGCGTGGCGTTTGGCGACAGGGTCTCTCGCCGCACACGCGCGGGAAGAGACAGCAAGGATAGGAGACGCATCACGGTGACGATAGCTAACATGAAGCGGCTTTCCAAGCACTGTCCCGTGCAGACTTCACTAGGTTCAGCGCTCAGAGACGCTGTTTCCATTCCCGCGTCAGCAGGTTCGATAGCTGAGCCGTATCTAACCCTCACCCTATGCGCAGCATCTTGGCTGCTCCTTGGTCGTGGGCGACTGCCTGCAGGGCGGCGGCGTCAGCAACCAAATACGCTTCAGCTTAAGGTTGAGCCGCTACAGCCCTGTGTTCGCTGCTGTGTTCGCCGCGCGCCTTCAATCGCTCACGCATGCAGGCTGGGGTCCCGGCGCGCGCGTGGCTGCGGGGCCCGCGGAGGGTCTCGGGGGGACCCACAATTGGGTACGGAGCTGCG
>SLQV01000092.1 GCA_007131285.1 Myxococcales bacterium | reverse complement strand
CCGCCCGCTAACACCCCTGAGCTGACACATGTCGAGGAGGTGCTTTCATAACATCTTTACTCTGCTAACGGACAAAAGTGTCACCTATGTCCCTAGGCTAAAACGTCACCTATGTCCCGGGTCATTCAAGCCGGCGTTCAATCCTTCAGTGACCGGTTTGCCGACGCTTCACCAAGCTTCCAACCACAAAGCCGCGTCTCGAGTGGCCCGGGTGTACGGCCTTCAAGGGGGCGCTCGGGTGGACCCAGCGAGACGAGAGGGCGCGTGCGCGCTCGCAGAACGCTGCGGTTACGCCAAGTTGCGCCGGCGAAAGATAAGAGCCGCCAACAATACGAGACTGCCGGCATACGCCAGCGTGTACAGGCTCACTTGAAGCAGGTAGGGTTGCGCGCCCGCGGGGCTCAGCACCATGGATTCGATCACGTGGCGCTTTGGCGCGTAGAGCTGGAAGTTGGGAACGATCCGCGCCGTCACGCGCAACGCACTCTTGATAGTGTCTGGTAGCACCTTCGATTGCGTCGTTGCCATTAGGTCCGCACTGCGACCGGCAATCCAAATCCCCGTCGCCATCAGCGCACTCAGCATGGGTGTTGAAAAGGACGCGAGCCCTAAGGTGAGGCCGGCGAGCAGTGCGCCCTCTAGGGCCGCGAGCAGGATAAGGCATGCAACGGGCAACCACAGCGGCGTGGCCTTTGCCGCCAGCGCAAGCGCAGCGAGCAGCGACGCGACCGCAAACACCAGCACGGAAGCGGTATACTTGCGTTGGAGTAGCGCGGTCGCAATGCCCGCGCCGAGGGTAAGCGCCATCACCACAGCCAAGCTCGGCGATGCTTTACCCACCTGCACAACGATCAGCCAAAGCAGCAAGGTCCCAAGGAGCGAGCACGTCACTGCCAGGGTGAGCAAGACGCCGGCGTATTTGCCCACGGTGAAGCTGGTCCGCGCCAAGGGGCGGGTGAGCATCATGTAGAGTGTTCGCCGCTCGACCTCACGCTGAATCAGCGGCGCGGAAAGCACCAGAGCACCGACGAGGGTCATCAGTGAGAGCGCCGCGATACCGATATCGATCAGCACGCGCACCTGCTGGTCCAGGCTGAGTTGCGCTATTCCGAAAGCCGCCACAACCAAGACCCCCCCCGCCGCCAACAAGGCATGCGTTACCCGGTCGCGGGTCGCTTCGCGAAAGGTGTTCAGCGCCAGAACCCAAGCATTGCCCATGGCGAGAAGTTAACCCAAGCCGCCGGAGGATGGAATGCCTCTACTGAAGATGATCCGGTCCTGGTTTTCGAAAGCCAGCAAGCGCCAGCTAAGGCCGTAAGCGAACAAAAGCACAACCAAGCCAAGCGTTAACCTGAGCACGCCTGATTCCGGAAGCCACGCCAAAGCGAGCGCAAGGATACATGCGCTCACCAAACCGACGCCTACGAGCCGTACGCTTTGCCAGGAGAGCGGCTGCAACCGAAACAGGTAGCCGACCTGTGCCAAAAAAAGCAGCTCCATTGCCGTGACACTTACGGCGGTGGCCACGGCCGCGCCGACGATGCCCCACAGAGGGATGAGCCACAGGCATAATAGCACGTTTAGTACCGCGCTGACGGCATTGTTGAAGAGCGAGACCCAGGAGCGGCCACTCATCACGAGCACCCAGCCCGTAAGTCCAAGGGAGCCGTTGAGGAGGTATCCTGCGCAGAGCAGCGAAAGCGCTAGACCGGCACTGCGGAAGTCGGCGCTGAGCAGCGCGAGCACCTCGGAACCAAGAAAGAAGATGGCGATGGCAAGCGGCAGCATAATGAGCAGAACCCAGCGCGTCATCAACTTGAGGTTGTAGCTGACGCGGTCGCTATCTTTCTCGGATAGTGCCTCTGCGAGGACGGGCGAGAGAATCGGGTCGAACGCGGTGCGGATGCCGGCCACCGAACGCACGATCATATCGCAGGCGGCGTAGGCCCCGACCTGAGTGGGTGTGACATAGAAGGCGAGCAGCATGAGCGGTGCGCGGTGCGTCACCATGCTGGTACCTTCGGATAGGCCCATTGGCACCGAAAAGCGCACAACATCACCGCGCCAGCGCGGCAGGGATCCGTCGAGAGGAAAGGTGCGTCGCATACCGATGTAGGCGACGAGCGCGGTCAAGATGCTCGAGATAACAATCGCAACGCAGAGGCTCTCAATCGAAGGCGAAAGCGCAAACACGAGCACAAAAAAACCCGTGAATAGCGGCTGCGCTACGCTGCGGACCAACACGTTGTACCGCACGATTTTGGCGGCGAGGGTCGCCGGTACCGCCACATTGACAATGGCAATGCAAGGGATGGCACCGGCGCACCAGACAATCGCTTGCGCGTAGTTGCTTGCTCCAAAGAGCGGCGAGAGCCGGTCGGCCAAGAAGATCACGGCGCCCATCGCCGCGAGAGAAACAACAAGCGCCGTAAGCGATGCCGTATAAATGGCGGCGCGCACACCTGCTTCGTCGCGGGAGAAGCGCGCGATAGGAATAAAGCGCAACAGACCCTTGTCTAGGCCAACGGCACCGAACTTGGACGCCATTTCGGCCACCGTATAGGCTACGGCGTAGAGTCCGTAGACCGCTGGTCCGTAGCCCCACAGAATGAGCGCATGCAACAGGGGCAGCGACAACGCGCCGATAACGTTAATAAGGTTGGTCAGCGCGCCCCGCCCCGCGTGCCGCAAATCTGCGTTGCGGGCATTAGACACGTCTGCGGCGCCGCTCATCTGCGTTCTCCGCAATTGCCGCAAAAAGCGGCGCTGGAATCTGCGCATCTGGATTGTTTTCGGCGCATCGTGCCGCGAGAGCTTAGCACGGAAGCTGCTGGCGCCTGGCTTCAGAGGCCAGCTATTGCTTGGCGCTACGCGGTGCCGAACAAACCTCGGCAGCCGAAGCAGCGGATGCGCCCCGACTGGCTACGCGCACCTCGGGTCAGCAACGCCTCGACATGGTTGGTCAGCCGCCCCCACACTCTGCGGGTGCACAGTCGCGGGTCCAGCATTCGTTCCGAACGCAGCGTCGCGAGCGGTTCCTGTAACTACATCGCGGGAAGAGCAGCGTCTCATGCCTGAGGGAGATACCATTCACAAAGTGGCGCGTGCGCTCGCGCCTCATCTTGAAGGCAAGCCGCTCGCTTTCTTCACGGGCCGCCGGTGGGGGTTTCGTCCGCAGCTCGAAGGCGTGCACGTCGAGCGCATCCGCGCCGAGGGCAAGCACCTTTGGATCGACTTTGCCGGTCCACTCTCCCTGAGGACCCACCTCGGCATGGGCGGCACCTGGCACCGTTACGCATTCGGCGAGCGCTGGCGGCGTCACGCTTATGGCGCCAGTGCCTGGCTGCGCACGATGATCTGCGATCTCGTATGCTTCGATGCGGCGGAGGTCGAACTCGGGACGCGCCTTCAACTCGCAGCAAGCCTCGGTGGGCGCGTTGGGCCGGATCTGATGCAAGAAGATCCTGACTATGACCGCATCCTCGAGCGCGTACGGGCGTTCCAAGGAGAACACACAACCGTCGGTGAGGTTCTGCTTGATCAGCGCATCGCCGCAGGCATCGGCAACGTATTTAAGTGCGAGCTACTCTTCCATCACGCGCTCAGTCCGTACGCGCCGCCCACGCTGCTTGGCCCAAAACGCTGGCAAAGCCTCTACCGGGAGGCGGCAAGCATGCTTCGGGCAAATCTACCGCGCGGGAGGCGCGTCACCGTCCCGCCCGACGCACGCCATGGTCTGGTGCGTCTCTGGGTCTACGGACGCGAACGCCGCCCCTGTCTACGCTGCCGCACGACCCTCGAACGCATCTATTGCGGTGCGCACAACCGGCCGACCTACTTCTGCCCGCGTTGCCAGCACCGAGGTGCCCCATGCGCATCGAGCATCAGCTAACGCAACGGGACTTGTCGAGACGCCCGATCTGGTTGGCCAAGTCTTGCGCTTCTCGTTGGAGCGCGCGATTCGGCTTGCGTTTGAGCAACGTGCCGAGCGCTGACTTTGCGTCTGAGCAGGCTCGGAGAGCCATAAACGAGCGGGCCATGCCAAGGAGCGACCGGTCCACCGCCTCACTCTTCGGGTAGTCGGTGATCACGCGCCGGAAGGCGCCGAGCGCTCGGGCAGGCGAGTTTTCCTTCAAGTAAGCATCGCCCACCCAATAGTGCGCCTTGTCGACGTTCTCATGAGTGGGATAGCGCTCGGTGAAGAGCGTGAAGAGCGCGCCCGCGGCAGGGTAGTCGCCTTGTTTGTGCGCCCGCACCGCCATTTCGTAGTGAGGCCCCGGTTGCCCCGGAACCTGGGCTTCATCAACGATAGGCTTGGGACCGGCCGCCTGAGCGGCGGTCAGCGCATCCAATGCGGCACGCAACGTTTCCAGGCTCTGCGTCAACTCCGCTACATGGCCCTGCACACCATTTACCTGGCGCTCGAGTTGCCGCAGGTCCGCCTCAACGTCCGCATCGTTGCGACTCAGTTTTTCCATGGCTTCCTGCATTTGTGCTTGAAGCTCCGCCAGTTTAACGCGCGCAGCGTCGATATCTTCCGTCAGGCCGCCCTCAAGTGTGCGAATGCGCTCATCGCGCTTGCGACCGAGCGCCGCCAGCGCATCGCCCTCCTCACGGGTCATGAAGTAGGTGCAATCACTAAGTGCCAGAGCAAGGGCGGCGCTCGCTATCACCTCAGCGATCCGGCCCCAAGGGGCCCGGCGTAATGCGCGTGGCGAGTTTTCTCGCACGATTTGATAGCCGCTGGTGACCATAGCAATCTCCAAAAACGCGTGCGGGCCATCGCTTTGACGTCAACATCGCCGAAGCCTGGCCCGCTAGTTTCAACCGCAGATCTGTGGGTGGCGAAGGGCAACTCACCTGGAAGCCTCGTGATCAGCGGCTCCGTCGCGACCGATGCGCACCTTCGACGGCGAGTCGGCCATTTAAGGATCAGGAGATCCGGTGCATGTTCGCCGCATCGCTGACTGAACCGCTATGGTGCCCACGCAGCCTGCGAGACCGATGGTGTATTCAGTACCCGCAACCTAGTAAGCCGCCGAGAAATCAACCTTGCGGTCGCGGGCCCACGAACTCTCGTCTGTGCCCGACGCCATTTCTTCACCGGCGCTCGAGGTGAGAATGGACTTCTTCTGAAGGCCAAGGGTCTGAAGGTACTTAGCAACCGCGGCGGCGCGCCGGTCGCCAAGCGCCATGTTGTACTCTTCCGTGCCGCGCGGGTCGGCGTGGCCGGTCACGCGAAACTGCGCGAGACCGCGGTCCTTAAGGCAGCGCGCATTTGCTTGAAGCGTCGAGCGCGCGCTTGATTCCAGAGTATCCGAGTCGTAGCCAAAAAAGACTGTCTGAAGTTCGCAACCCGTGTCTCCTGCTTCCTCGGGGGGAGGCAAGGTTTCGTTCTGCGCGACCGCCACAGTACACATGTTGTTAAGGCATTCTTCGCCTTCGGCGCAATCCGAGTTGCTTTCGCAGTAACCTTCAATCGTCTCGCATCGGCCCGCATTGCAAGACTGATCAGCGGCGCAGTCGGAGTCCGAGCGGCACTGCTGACAAAGACCATTCACACAGAACTCGGCTTCTTTGCAATCGCCGTCGGCTTCGCAGTTGGGGTACTTCGGCCCACAAGCACTGCCCGCCGCGAGCAAGACCCCCAGACCCAGCGCGTACCCAACGGCGCTGAATTTGATGGTCCTCCGCCCGCTAAAAAGTGTGAAAATAATGTGCGTCATTCTAGTCTTCTCCCTTGAACCTACGCGTTGACCGTGGTTGAGGGGTTCACCTGCCTCAACGTCGAGCCCACAAGTTCGCCAGCAGAGGCTTGGGCAAAATTTGCGTATGTCAAGCTGCCGCATCGTGGTTCTCGCGCTGTGCGTCATCGATGGGCGGCCCTGGGCGACCGGTGGCGCGCGACGACCCGCGCAATAAAGAGCAACTTTTTCAGGACCCGCGGCCTGATGCGCGGTATTCTTCGGCGCCAGTTTCGATGGGAAGCCTCCGACCATGACACTATCAACACAGTCTAAACTCGCTCGGCGCATGGCGCTGATCCAGCCCTCCGCCACTGTTGCCGTCGCGACGCGAGCCGCGGAGCTCAAGGCGGCAGGTCGCGATATTCTCTCTTTCAGTGTCGGTGAACCTGATTTTATCACCCCAGCGCACATCACCGAGGCTGCGGTACGCGCCATGCACGAAGGCAAGACCCGCTACACTGCGGTGCGCGGCGTTCCCGAATTGCGTGACGCGATCTGCCGCAGATCCGCGGCGCGCCGGGGTGTCACGCACACACCCGATGAAGTCGTGGTATCGGTTGGTGCCAAACATACGCTGTTCAATCTAGCCTTTGCTCTCTTCGAAGAAGGCGCCGAGGTCATCGTGCCTGCGCCGTACTGGGTCTCCTATCCTGAACAGATCGCCCTCGCAGGTGCTACGCCCGTCATTGTCGAGACCACCGAAGCGTCCGGCTTCTGCGTGTCGCGGGCGAGCCTCGAAGCTGTGACCACGCCGCGCACCCGCGCGCTCGTGCTTTGTACGCCGTCAAATCCAACCGGCGCGGGCTACGATGAAGCTGCGTTGCGTGAGATCCTAGCCTGGGTCGCCGCCAATAATGTGTGGCTCATCGTCGATGAGATCTACGGAGAGCTGGTCTATGGAAGCTTCCAGCACCGCTCTCCGCTGAGCCTTGCGCCGGAACTTAAAGACCGCATCATCGTTGTGGACGGCGTCTCGAAAACCTTCGCCATGACCGGCTGGCGTATTGGCTGGATGCTGGCACCGAAAGCGGTTGCCAAGGCCTGCGATACGCTTCAGGGCCAAAGCACCACTAACCCTTGCACGCCAGCGCAGTACGCAGCTCTCGCGGCACTCGATGGACCCACGCTCCCCGTGGAGGAGATGCTGGCTGCGTTTGGACGACGCCGAGAGCTTTTGGTTAGCGGCCTTAACGCGCTCGACGGTGTCAGTTGCCGCATGCCGGAGGGGGCCTTTTATGCATTTCCCAACGTGAAAGACTTGCTCTCAAGTGCGAAGCCGGGGGCGCCGCGCACGGACGTTGAATTGTGCACCTGGTTACTCGACGAAACCGGATGTGCGTTCGTGCCGGGTGAAGCCTTTGGTGCTCCGGGCTACTTGCGCGCGTCCTACGCCACCAGCGAAGCAACTATCGAGGAGGGCCTCCGGCGGCTCAACGCGGCGTGCACGCGCCTACGTGCCGGGACCTGAAACGGGGACACCCGCCGCGCCGCGCGCCGCGGGTGCTGAGCCCAAGGCACGTTGCTGCAAGAGCGCGGGTGCGCTGGCAAGCATCAGGTACACGATGCCCGTGCCGTTGAGCGGCATTGCGCCAGCGGCGAGGAGCAGCGCCCACTGACTCAAGCGCAACGCGAGCAGGCGGGCGCGGGAATCGGAAGGAGGGGCGTTCTCTGGCACCTCGACACCTTGGCCCCACGCACGACCTCGACAGCCAACGGTCATTCCGTCGCTAGGCTGCGCGGACGCTGCGCGCAGCCCAAGGCGCTCGCTGCTGTCCTGGATTTCGGTCCCGGCGCGAGCGACCAGCGCCCAAGCGATAAGAGTTATCGCGCCTAAGGCCAGCAGAAGCACCGTGAGCCACGTGGGGAACGTGAGAACGCCGATACCCCAAGCAACCATGCCGTGCGCAAGCGTTAGCCGCGGTGGGGTCCAGAGAATGTTGGCGGTTCCTAAAAGGAGAGCGCCGCTGGCAAGCACGGCGTACGCCACGACGGCGAAGCGACGCGGCGCCTTCGCGCTCGCCTTGCAAGCGAGGAACAATGCAACGCTCACGTGCATGCTCAGGCAAGCGATTTCACCGAAACCGCGAACCGCGTGCATCAGCAGCGCTAAACGGAAGTCGCCCTGATGCACCAAGGTGAATCTACCGACGCAGGTCAGCGCAAAGGCCAGCAGCCAAAGGCGAAGCGACACGAACGCCAAACGCACTAAGATCGCCTTGAGTCCGCCTGCCGCATGCGCGTAAAGAGCGGTCCACGCTTGCCCCGCCGCCTTAAACACGGGTGGCAGCACGAGCACCGCCAGCATCAGCACCTCTTCGCCCTGAAGGCGCTCCTCCGGCGTCAGGACAAGGCGCAGCGCAACGAAGCCGGCACCGAGCAGCCACCATTCTAGAAACGTAGGCCGCGCCCGCTGCTCTAGACGCTGCCTCAGCGAGCGCACAAGCCAGATACCCGCGCTCGCCAACCCTAGAACCACCGCGACGCTGCGGATAAACGCAACGCCGCGCCACCCTAAACGGAGCGCATCGCTTGTGGTGTCGCCATTTAAGAGCGCTAGGCCGCTAACGGAAACACGGTGTGTCAACGCAAGCGCGGCGCTGGCGCAGAATAGCTCGGCGCGCCACGCGCAAGTTCGTCTGATTTGAGCGCGCGCGGGGAGAGGCGGACCACTGGCGGCGTCTCGCTGCTGGCGCGCAGCGCCTGCGCTCGCTAGAAGGCCCGTCATGACTGCTGAGACTATCGCAGGGGCTGCACCCAGTACCAGCGCCGCGGTGCGCACTCCCCATTCGATGCGCCGCGAAGACCTCGCCGCACTCTACCACTTGCCAATCACGGATCTGGTGCAGCGCGCACAAACGGTGCACCGCCAGCATCATACGCCGGACGCGGTGCAACTCTGCACCCTACTCTCCATCAAAACAGGCGCCTGCCCGGAAGACTGTGCCTACTGCCCGCAGAGCTCACAGCACGCAACGGACGTAGAGGCCGAACGCCTCCTTGATGTCGAAGCGGTCCTGGCTCAAGCGCAGCGCGCAAAAGCCGGAGGAGCTACCCGCTTCTGCATGGGCGCGGCCTGGCGCACGCCAGCCCGCGGCCCCGCCTTCCAGCGCGTCCTCGCGATGATTCGGGGTGTGCGCGCCCTCGACCTTGAAGCCTGCGTGACCCTGGGCATGCTCAACGACCAGGAGGTGGAGGAACTCAAGGCGGCAGGCCTGAGCGCCTATAACCATAATCTCGATACCTCAGAAAACTTCTACAACGAAATCATTACCACACGCACCTACCGCGACCGACTTGAGACGCTACGACGCGTCGGGGCATCGGGCATCTCTGTCTGCTCCGGTGGCATCGTAGGCATGGGCGAGTCAGACGACGATCGCATCGACCTGATCTTCACCCTCGCAACGCTTGACCCACAGCCAGAAAGCGTACCGATTAATGCGCTCGTCGCGGTAGAAGGAACCCCCCTCGCAAACCAGCCGCCTGTAGATCCGCTCGTGCTGGTCAGGATGTGCGCGCTGGCGCGTCTCGCGTTGCCCAAGGCGCGCGTACGGCTTTCAGCGGGCCGAGAAGTGCTCTCCCGCGAGGCTCAGGTACTCTGCTTCATGGCCGGCGCGAACAGTCTCTTCTTCGGCGACCAACTACTCACCACACCCAATCCCGACCGAAACAAGGACCTAGCGCTCCTGCGCGACGCCGGCATGCGCGCCCTCGACTCAGATGGCCACGCCCAAGCCCTCCCGCCTCTAGCTAAAGAACGTGCGCTTCCCCTCTGGCAGCAGGGCCCGGCGTAGCCGGCGCCCGCCTCAATCGCTATGCTACGCAGACAGATACTTGCGTAGCGCAAGTATCTGCTTGCGCTACGCAAGTATCTGTCTGCGTCGTGCAGCGCATACCAGCGGAGCGTAGCCACAAGGTACCGCCCCCCGCCTTATCGAGGTGGTACGCGCCGGGGGGGGGCGTAAGTGCTCCGAAGGGGGCGAAATATCGGGCTCGCCTCTCGCGACACAGCTCGTATCCGTCGGGGCAACGGCGCTATGAACGTGGCCCGGCGGCACCTACGGGCGTCATGGGCGACCCTGCAGTAGGTACGGAAGCCGAGCGCCGTGCTCTCCTCGGGCTACGGGCCCACACCTGCAGGGGCATGCTCTCACTCGAACCCGGCCGACGGCCAAGCCCCACCTCATGCTTTACCGCATCAGGTGGGCGTGCCTTTCGTAGGCGGCACCGCAGGCTCAGATTCAGGGCGGCTAGTCGTGACGGCCGACGGCGCGTGTACCGCTCCGCCACGCGGCACCTCCGGCGTGCGCAACTCGGCCCCGCCGAAGATTCGCTGAAGCTGGTCACGCTCGAGCGTAGCGAAGCCACGGATCGTTAGTACACCCTTTAATTTCGAATGCGTAGCGCCCTTGGGCGTGCTCCCGTGCCCCATGCGGATGCGCTTAGCTAAAAACGCACCCACGCGCAATTCACAAGTTGTCCACAGGCCCCCGTGACGCATCTTTTCTTTCCAAGTCGGTACGATACTTGCTCCATGTAGGGGAGGTGCTGAATCCGTAAGCGCGTGGTTATCTCCGCGCGCAACGGTGGGAATCACGTGCCGGATTATTAGTTATTTTGGTGAGTTATGCTGATCACGAAGACCTTCAAACAGTGGCTCGCGAGGGACGTAAGGCTGGCGAATCCGCTCACGGCTGCCCGTAGTACACACGGTGGGGGTGATCGAATTGTCGCGGTGACACCGCTTGAAGGTCAGACCACTGGTGCGGTGGGCGCGAAGGCGTGTGCTGGCACCTGCCGTGTCATCTGGGTACCCCAGCCGCGGATCGAGGTGAATCTGGAAACCGAAGCGAATTCGGTGTACCAAATCAACGCTCCCGTGCTCTTAGAGATGCGTGACATCAAGGCGCTCGCGCCGCTATCCGGCCTGTGGGAGTTCACCGGCGCTATGCGCCTTCAAGCGAGCTTTCGCGGCATTCGTGTGGGTGGACTGACCGCTGAATGGTCGGGACATCTGAACGTCGAGCAAGGCACGCTCGAGCTTGTCGTTCCCGCCCTTGCGCGCCTCGACTTACAGCAAACATTGTGCTTTTCACTCACAACGGATGGCCGAAACCTTGAAGCCATGGAAGCGCTACTGCGCGCCGGACCAGAGGCGCACTAGCGCGTACGCGAGCCCTACGAGCATCACGCCTGCGCCAGCAATCGCGAGCCATCCGATACCGCTGCGCAGCCCACGCCCCGGGCGCAGGACCTTACGCGCGGGTGCTTCTCCCATTTTTGGCGCCGCAAGGCCGAACTCCCGCTTGCGCCTGTCTTCGGCCGGCGCCGACTCGGACCACGCGTGCACGTGTGTCAGGGACTCCGCGGCAAAGCTCTGCAAGGGTTCGCGTATGGATGGCGCCTCGTACAGCGGCCGAAACGTCGACGGCATGCCTTGCGCGACCGACGCAATCT
>SLQV01000131.1 GCA_007131285.1 Myxococcales bacterium | reverse complement strand
GGGCCTATCGGTTTCGTCTCGCCCAAATGCTTCGAACAGGCATATTATGAAACGCAACGACTGGCAGCATAGACTGCCAGTCCCAACTCAATCAGCCTCCGGAAAACCCGGGGGGATTCAAGACTTAAGTTTGCGGCACGTCGGCACTGCGCACCCGGTGCTGGCTCTCCGCGGCAGACTAGCCGGCCCCCGACAGCCAAACGTCCGACGAGGAACCTGCCTTGAGGAAGGCAGAAGTGCTTACGGTTTGCGCGCACCGGTCTGTTCGGATTCACGCTGTGGCTTAAGCGCATCAATACCGCGAAGAAGCAACGTGTGACTACATCGAATAGCTCCACACGCGCAGCGGCGAACTACGCGGCACGCAGGCTGGCCGTTCCTAAGGAAGTGCGTTTACGATCTGGGGTCGCCAGACGTCGAGGTTTGGCCCGTATCGTCGAGCGAATGCGCTGAATTCTGCCGGATCCGCACTGGCCTTGCCTGCGTAGCTAGACCACGTTGCTGTCCAGTCGTAGCGCCCGCTCGTACTTCCTTTTCACCAAGCACTCGATAAATTGCAACGCGGTCTTTCTTGCCCTTCACAAAAGTTGCGGGGAGTTTTTCGATGACGAAATCGTCTTTAACGCGATGGTAGGTGTCCTCGCTGATTAGGATTTGGCCGGGCTTAGCCAAGGCGCAAAGCCGTGCGCCCGTGTTAACCACATCGCCGATAACGGTGTACTCGAGCGTTTTTGAGCTGCCCAGGTAACCTGCCACAACCTCGCCGGAGGTGATCCCCGCGCCAATAGTGAGCGGGTCCTCGCCCGCCGCCCTGCGGCGCTTATTGAAAAGCTCAAGCGCTGACCACATCTCGAGCGCGGTGCGAATAGCGCGCTGTGGGTCGTCAACGTGGCCTACGGGCGCGCCGTAGAGTGCCATGATTTCATCGCCGACGAATTTATCAAGCGTTCCCTCGTGCTTAAAGATGATCTCGACCATTAACTCGAAATACTCGTTAAGCATGTCGACGATACGCTGCGGCGAGCGGGATTCACTCATCGCCGTAAATCCTCGAATATCTGTAAATAAGATGGTGGTATCACGAAGTTCGCCGCCCTTCGCTATCTCCACCTTGCCGTCTAGCACCTGTTCAACAATCGCCGGCGAAAGCAGACGCTGGAAACGTTCGCGGGTCACAGCCTCGCGCTCCACGGCTTCAGCGTAGAGTGAATTCTGCAGCATAATGGCAGCTTGACTCGCCATCGACTGAAATAGCTGGAGGTCCTTTTCGTTGAAGGCGTTGGTGGCGATTTGCGAGTCGACCACCATCAAGCCAAAAACGACATCGCTGTAAATCAGAGGCACGGCCATCGTCGACCGGATGCCTTGCATGATGATGGACCGCGCGGACTGAAAGCGCGAGTCGACGGAGGCATCGGAAGATAGAACGGCCGCCCGATCCTTGAGCACCTCGTTGATCAGCGTTGACGAGAGGGATATTTCTGCTGCGTCCCGGGCGTCGCGGGTTCGAACACAACGCGTCTGGAGAACTTGGTCAGCGTCGTAAAGCAACACGACGCCGCGGTCCGCCGGTAGTAGTTGAAACGCATAATCGAGCATTTTCGAGAGCAGCTTGTCGACTTCAAGCTCTGCACCAATGGCCCGAGTGACCTCGTAAGCAGCGCGCAAACGTTCGTAATCGCGACGAATAGCTAAGTTGTCTTCAATTTGACGTTCTGGAACGAACTCGAGTTGTTGCCTAGCCCCAAGCTTCTTCTGAATCAGACTCTCGACGCCCCCCCTATTGATCGCCACCCGAGATGGAAGCGGCAAAGGCACAACCGAGGGCGTATTGGCTTTGACAGGCTCGGCGCCGTCTTTGAAGATGAGCGTCGTAGCGCCAAGGGTAATCTCGTCGCCGTTCACGAGCGCTTTCCGCGTCACCCTGCGCCCATTGACAAAGGTGCCATTGAGAGATCCGAGATCCTTGAGGATGTAGGAGTCGCCCTCTTTATCGATATGCAGGTGTTCTTTAGAGACGATACGGTCGAGCACCTGCACCGTATTGCTCGGCCGGCGTCCCACCGTATTGTGCTCGGCAAGCGGTATGTCCTTACGGCCTTCCGGACTGATGAGCGCAATAATGGCCATGCGTCGCAAGCTTTACACTTAGGTTAAATAAAACGCTGTCAGACGCTAAGAACGTCCCCACAGACCCGCGGACACTTCGTGTCTCATCTAGGGTACCACTTCAGCGGCGCTCTGCGCCAGGCCCGTCTGAACAGCCCCCCAAGCCACCGATGGCCCTCCCTCTCGATTTGCGCACATTCAGACCAGCGGCCGTCGTTATGAGCTTAACCGAGCCCGCCGACACGGCGGTATGCCCTGCCATGGCTCCGCAAAGCACGCACTTAGACGGTGCGGCACAGCCAAGCAGGCGGCGGAATGCCCCCCTTTTGCTGCGCCGTCGGACGCCCGATCTGCAGCCACGGCGCGGGACTGCCGTTGAACACCAGACGCCCCGGGCGACGGGTATTTAGAGGGTCGAATCTAGGCACGCGAACGCGTTGTCAATGACGCCATCGAACCGATACAATGCTGTGCCTGATTGAGCGTAAGCCGGCGCCCGCGACGGGGAACCGGGGCCGCCTGAAAGCCGAGAAGCATCAGCGCAATTCCGACACCTAATACGCTTCAGCTTAAGGTTGAGCCTCTACAGCCCGGGGTTCGCTGCTGTGTTTGCCGCGCGCCTTCAATCGCTCACGCATGCAGGCCGGGGTTCCGGCGCGCGCGTGGCTGCGGGGCCCGCGGAGGGTCTCGGGGGGACCCACAATTGGGTACGGAGCTGCGCGCAGTGCCCTATTGTGGGGGGCTCCGGAG
>SLQV01000215.1 GCA_007131285.1 Myxococcales bacterium | reverse complement strand
CGGGCCCGGATCGGCGGCTGCCCAGTTGGAGGGGTCGAAGTCTTTTGCGAAAGCATTCATGGCGCGTCACGGCGTACCCACCGCGGCCTATCACATATTCGAAGACGGTGACGCGGCTCAGGCGTTCGTGCGCAAGTCGTGCCAGCCGTGGGTGGTTAAGGTAGATGGTTTAGCGGGCGGCAAAGGCGTTTTTGTGCCGGAAGACGTGACTGGTACGCTTGCCGCGCTGGACGAAATCTTCTCCGCGGGCCGGTTTGGGAACGCGGGTGCGCGTGTGGTTCTCGAAGAACGGTTGGTGGGCGAAGAAGTGAGTTACCACGTGCTTTTTGATGGAAAGCACGCGGTGCGCTTGGCGCTAGCTCAGGACCATAAGCGACTGGGTGACGGCGATATCGGACCAAATACGGGCGGAATGGGCGCGTATTCGCCGGTTTCGCACCTCGGTTCTGACCTTGAGCAGGAGATCGACTCTAAGGTGCTTGCGCCGACACTTGCGGGGCTGGCGGCCGAGGGAATTGATTTTCAAGGGGTTCTTTTCATCGGATTAATGCTGTGTCGCGATGGACCGAAGGTTCTGGAGTATAACGTTCGATTTGGAGACCCGGAGACTGAGGTCATTGTGCCGCGGCTTTCAGGTTCAATTTTGCCCGCGCTTTGGGCGACGGCGAACGGTTCCCTTCAATCGCTCGTCTTAGACTGGGCCTACCCCGCCGCTTTGACCGTAGTGCTCGCGTCAAAGAGTTATCCGGGGGCGACCGACCGTGACGCAGTGCAAGATCCAATTGTGGAAGGCCTTGCCTCTGGCGATTTTGCGCGGGGGGCCGGAAAGCGCGACGCATTAGTGTTTGCCTCCGGGGCGCAACGAGACAGTGCGGGGAGTGGCGTGATAGCTAGTGGCGGTCGGGTATTCGCCGTCACCGGAGTAGGCAAAGATATCGCTGACGCCCGAGAGAAAGCTTATCGCCGGGCAGCTGAGTTAGAGTTTGTCGGCAAGCAGTGGCGAAGTGACATCGGCTCGAGAGCTGGCCTTATCCCGTGGCCTCGACCGGCCTAAGCCTCTTCCCCGTAAAAGCACGTGCCCCAAAGCCGTGTCAGGTGGTATCTTGCTGCTATGGCGTTGATTGAAACCGAGGAAGCTTCCAAACGGCTGGCACGCGCGATCGCAAGTGATATCTCGATATTTTACGACGAGAAGGTCACCGAAGGTATCCGCAACGACACGCTCTTTGACGTGCTCGCCGAGGAAATAGCGGAGGGTGAAAACTTGTATAAGTCGCGCGTGGCGCCCGGTATTCAGAATGGGAACCACTTCTACAAGGCCTTGGTCGACGTACTAATCGTGCCCAAGGGTACGGTCCCATCTCGAATGTGGTGAAGACCGGTTCGCAGAGTCTCTCGCAGGTGTCTCGCTCCGTAGCGGAGCTGGATGAGCTGGGCGAGACGAAGGATGAGGTGCTTTTCTTTGAAGTTACCAAGGCTGAGTCCCGAGTTGATCGCGCGCTTGCCTCGGTATTTGCAGCGTATTCCCGGGCTGAAATTCAGCGCTGGATCCGTGAAGGCGCGGTGCGCGTTGACGGCGCATCCGCAGCGCCCTCCACCTCGCTTCGGCCAGGGTCCATTGTGGAGGTCAAGCCGGCTGCTCCGGCGACCTCCATGGCGCTTGCTGAGGCGATAGCCATTGATGTGCGTTTTGAGGACGACGCGTTGATCGTCGTTAACAAGGCAGCAGGCATGGTGGTCCATCCAGCGGCAGGGCACCGCTCAGGCACACTGGTCAACGCGATTTTGCACCATACAAAGGTTGACGATGATGGCGATCCAGCGCGTCCCGGCGTCGTGCACAGGCTCGACAAACAGACAAGCGGACTGCTTGTTATTGCGAAAGACCCAATCGCCCGCGCGTCTCTCGTCGAGCAGTTTCAAGCGCGCACGGTGGTGCGACGTTACGATGCTATCGTGGTCGGTGCGTTTGGCGAAGATGCTACGTATCGGACCTTTTTCGGTCGTGATCCTCGCTCTAGGCTTCGTTTCACCGGCCGCGTGAAGCAAGGAAAACAGGCCACGACCCACGCTGAACGAAGCGCCCAGCTAAAAGGCGCGTGTCTGATAGCTTGCAAGTTGGAAACGGGACGTACTCACCAAATACGTGTCCATCTCTCGGAAGCAGGATTTCCGATTCTCGGCGATGCACTTTATGGTCGATCACCTGCCGACGGTTTGCTAGCGCGGCTGCATCGGAACGCGACTGAGGCAGGGTACCACTACCTTCACGCGGCAACGTTGGGCTTTATTCATCCCATCACCGCCGAGCCGCTTGCCTTTGAGGCCGAGAGGCCGTCCTACTTCACGGAGGCTCTGGCGGCGTTGGCACCCTGAGGGTGCCACCTCGCGCGCGCTCGCCGTAAAGCGAGCCCGCCCCAGGCGAGAGGCTCCCCCCCTCCGAACTCACTCGCTAACCGGCTTTTGGAGACCAGCCAGTGCAGTAACCTTCGGGATGAATGGGTCCCTTCAGGATGGTGCAACCACCGCATTCGCCGGCTTTTGCCGGCGCTTTATACAGGCCGCAGTTAAGGCAGTTCTTGTTCGGCATTGTGGATTTGTCCACGTACTTAAGTGCATCTCGGCCCTGCTTTTCGCCGGCGGAAAGCCCGGATGTATCGTTGCACTCAAGCGCCTTCTTTTTCGACCCGCAGGCCGTCAGCAGCGCGGGCGCCGAAAATGTCGCGAGTGCTACGAGTCCGCCGCGCTTAAGGACGGCCCGTCTGCTCAAGGTATGTGTTCTATCTTCCATAGCGTGTCCTTCCAAGATATCAGTGAGTCACACTTAGGCGCGAAGGCCGGATCCGTCCAGGGCTGATGGGGTCCGCTTATGCCGCTAACCACGTGTCCTGAGAGGGCAGTGAAGGACGGTCATTTCGGCTCAGCTCTGAGCAGCTCCAAGCGGTCCGGTGTAGGGGTCGCACCGGCAAGTCGGTCCTGCTTAAGAGCCTGCCGCCTCCCAGGTTTGGGGCACCGGGAGCTGCGCTGCTACCAATGGGTGCCACCGCTCCCTACGATTCAAGGCTTTAGCGTGCCCAGCGCGCGCCTGCTGGCTCGGCACTGCAGAAATAGAACGCAAACTCAAAGCGTTGGCTGTTAAGGGCCTATGGAAGCTCTTCTTCAATAAGCTGAGATTTGACGCAATAAGATCCCTGCACGCCTTCGCCGCCTTGTTCGAAAAGTCTCGAACAAGTGAAGCCTCCAGGGCAAGCGCACTTCGAAGTGTTGTCAGGGCCGTCGCAGCGGCACGAACAAAATACTCGGTCATCAATTTCGCTACGGTCCGTACAAAACACGTCGGGGTCGTTGCATTCGGGGTCACCGACGACGAAGCGAGGGTCGCCGTCGAGTCGGTAGACCAAGCATACGCGGGTGCGACACTGGAGCGACGACAGCTCTAGAAAGCTTTCGGAGCCAACGAAGCCGCCATCGGGTACGTTCTCCGGAGTGCAGGGGTCGCCCACGCCGGGGGCTTCACAGGCTGCGGCGCTGAGCGCGAAAATCGCTGCCATCAGCCTCAGCGCCGCGAAGGTTGCCTTCGGTTGGCTACGCGGCTCGACGGTAGCCTGAGCAGAAGTCAGCGTGTGACCTTTGGGGCCGTTAAAAAACGCTCGCAAGCAGTGCACGCTAACAGCATATCGGTCTCCTGGGTCGCTGGTCAATCTTTGGATGCGCTCGCCGGACACCGCTGCTTTTAAAGGTGACCTGATCGCCCGAGCGTGTGAGCCACCAAGCACGCGAGCCTGAGCGATTCCCTCATTAACTCGAGACGCAGAAAGCCGCGGGGAAATGGGCCTGGAGTAAGTATGGCGGGGTGGGTGGGGCCGCGCACGGAAGGCCCATTTCCCCGCGGCTTTCGTCCCCCAGGCTCACCCTGGGGATGGCTCAGCACGCGAGCGGCAAACCACGCCCTATCGCCGACGGTCTTTCGAATCCAGCTTGACACAGCAATTTACAACTCTTTAGCCTAACCTGTGCACGCACTGTGCTTCAACTTCGGCCGTATCCATGAGCATAAACTCCACCACGTATCGCCGTCCGGTCACCCGCGGGCCGGAAGCCCCCAGCACGGTCGCAAGCTTGAGTCCAGCGGGAGGCCCGGCGACTGAGCCGCTTGCCCGTGGTCTTCGCTGTATAGCTGAGGCGGGCTTGAGACGGGGAATTGTTCGTATGGCCTGGGCAAGCGCGGCTATTGTCGTATCGGCAGCAACCGTTCAGGCGCAGGACATGTCCTTTTCCTTAGAGGACACGGGTCAAGTGAATATTGATCCGGCGAGCGTGGCGGACGGGCCTCCCAGTGAGGTCATGAACGCAGCGCTTGGTCACTACGCCGCAAAGCAATATGCACGCGCGGCTGTAGGCTTCAAGCAGGTGATAGGAGGCGGGACCGGGGATGCGCCAGCTAAGCAGCATCAAGCCGAGTTCTTCCTGGCGAAGTCCCTTTTTCACCTTAAGCTATTTCAGTCGGCGCTTAGCGTCTTTGACTCCATCTCTCAGGCAGGACCCGGACATCGAGGTTACGCGGACTCGCTCCAGTGGTTAGCTCAGCTTGCATCTGAGTTGCCTGAGCCCGCAAAGATTGTTGAGAAAGTCGGCCGCTACGGACTGCCCGCCCTCGATCAATTCAGGGCTCCGCAAACAGTCAAAGTCTACAATCAGCTGCTCTACCTTTTAGGGCGTTTTGCCTATGACAAGGGTGAACTAGACCGGGCCGTCGACGTATTGTCGATGGTATCCGCTGACTCGAAGTTCTTTGTGCCTGCCACATTCTATCTTGGCATGACGCATGTGCGTCAGCGCAAGTCTCAGCCCGCTATCGCTGCCTTTCGTCGAATGCTGGAAAAAGTAGAGAGCACCGGTTTAACTAAAACCGAGACCACGCAATACCGCAATCTGGCTTGGCTCTCATTGGGCAGGGTCTACTATTCGGCAGCTAACCAGGCATCCGTTTCAAGTGATGAGATGCGAGCTCGTCTCATTGGTAACGCAGTGGATGCTTGGAATCGAGTGGAGCAGTCAAGTGAGTATTGGCTGGATGCGCTTTTTGAAGGCGCCTGGGCCTTTTTTCTAAGCGATGAATACGCTCGAGCACTGGGCAACGTACACAGTCTGTACTCTCCATATTTTTCAAATGCCTACTACCCCGAAGCGTTGGTGATAAAAGCGGTTACGTTTTTCGCTAACTGCCAAGCGGCCAACTCGCGAGCGACCGTCGCCCGTTTTCACGAGCTCTACGACCCGGTCCAAGCTGAGTTAAGTGCAGTACTGGCACGTTATCCAGATAACGTTGCGTTTTTTAACTTTCTGCGCGACGTTCGCCAGGACAAAGCGCAACTTTCAAAACGCATCAAACCGGTGGTGTCAAGTGCTCTTTCGAGTCGTTCGGTTCTGAGAAACCTTGAGTATGTTGATATTCTTACCGAAGAAGAGTCAAGGCTAGCAAAGCTTCCAATGTACTTTCGCAACTCTGATGCCGGTGCGTTGGTTATGCAGGAGGTTGCGCTCGCGAAGTCATTTGCCATCGACGAAGCAGGTAATATTGCAAAAGAACGTTATGGCCGTGTTGTAGCGGAGCTGCGCGACTTAATGAATCAAGTTGACTCAGTGGAACTAGAGCTCACCACGTTTGAGCGCGGGCAGCTTTCAGAGCAGGCCCGAGTCCAACAAGGAGCCGCTGCAGCTTCGAAAGGCGGCAATGTCGTTGTGGATGAAGAGCATCAGGTGTGGCCATTTAAAGGTGAATATTGGCGAGACGAGCTCGGGTTCTACAGGCAGCAGGTGACCAACCTATGTCGCCGGTGAGTCGCAACCTAATCCGCTTTGGTCTAAGCGTGGAATACTCTGCGAACGCTTTGTAAGTAGATGTCAAACAACGGCTGATAAATTCGCGCGCATCGCTGACACAAGCGGCCTAGGAAGTTCACATGAAAGCAATCATTCATCATTTAATTAGGTCTAGGGTTTTGCCGTGTGCTGTGGCGTGGGGTGTGTGTCTGGCAGCACCGGCGGAAGCTGCACCGAAAGAAGCGAGCGCGCCTGGGCAGACGAATCAATGCATACGGCAGACGACCGTTGCAGAGCTAAATTCGTGCGAGGGAAGCCGGACGGGCGTCGGACTCAAGAAGTCAGGCTTGGGCGACTCGATGGTGCGTCCTGCGGTCACGAAGGGCGTGGCCAAAAAAAGCGGTATGACGGCGCCGTCAATCGAGCTCGATGCTGCCACGCGCTCGAATCGCGCTGGCGCGGAGGCCCGGGCCTACTCGCTTTTGCAGCGAGAAGTAACGGTGCTCCAGCGGCTGGCGCAGAATACGTCATCGACGGATCCAAAGCGCCCAAAGGTACTGTTGCGCCTGGCCAGCACCTATTTCGAGATGCAACAAGCGTTAAGCGGTCGTGTTAGGGAGCTTGATGAGCCCATTCACGAGGCCCGGAGTACGAATAATCGAGCAAAAGCGAATAGTCTCCGACAGGAACAGAAAAAGCGCGAAAGCCAGCTTGAGTCGGTGCGGCGAGAAACCGTCGCGACCTATGCAACGCTTGTTCGGGATCACAGTGACTTTAGTCAAATGGACGAGGTCCTTTTCTCGCTTGCTTTCGGACTTGAAGAAGTGGGTGAGTTCGACCAGGCGCGAAAGGTGTACCGGCAGCTTATTGAGCGTTTTGAAAATAGCTTATTTGTGCCGCACGCATGGCTTTCGTTTGCCGAGTATTTTTTTAATAACGGAGAAATGGCGTCGGCCATCGCCTTTTACGAAAAGGTCACTGCGATACCACCGGCACGGAATCCGGTATACGGATACGCACTCTATAAGTCGGCTTGGGCTCACTACAATGCTGATGATTTCAAGAAGTCGCTCGCTCGTTTTATTGATGTAGTTGAATTTGCTCGGCGTGACGCAAAGGGAAAAGACTCGAAGCATTTAGCGAAACAGTCGCTTCGTGAAATGGTTGTTCCCTACTCGCGTGTTGGTAATCCGTCGGCGTCGTATCAGTTTTTTCGGCGCTTTGCCGCGAACGATGAGGAAGCCAACGAGTTGCAGGAACGTCTCGCTGAGGTGTACCTAGATACGGGGCGCTGGGAAGAGGCGACGTCAACCTACCGGAACCTCATCGCGCGCAATCCCAAGGCTGGACGAGTCTGTGTCTGGCAGAGTCGGGTGTCACAGATTGCAATGTCATCTCGATCGAAACAGGATCAGTTTATAGAGTTGCGCCGGCTGATTGATCTAGTCGACGCGTTTGAAAAGCGTAATCTTCCCAAGGAATATGTGGCGGAATGTAGAACCGAGTCCGCCACCATTTTGATCTCACTTGCAACATCTTGGCATCGGGAGACTGTTGGGGGCGACGGGCAGCCAGGAACAAATGATAAAGCAACAATGACATTTGCCGCGCGTCTGTATGACATGCTTGTCGAGCGCTATCCGAATCTTGATCAAATGCAGTTTCCTGCAATCGATAAACGGGACTGGCCAACGCGTTACCGGGTCGCCTATTACCGTGCCGAGTTGCTTTGGAAGATGGAAGACTGGGAGCAATGTGGACCAGCGTTTGACCGAGTTGTTGAGCTCAACCCTCAAGGGGAATACACTGAGGCGTCGGCGTATGCCGCGGTCTTGTGTTATAACAATCTATATCAAAGTGAATACCTTGCGCGAGAGCGCACTCTTAGGCCGGATGCCAAGAAAGCGCGCGGGAAGGCGGCGAGTTCCGACGAGGCGAATATTGCAGAGCGGGAACTCACGCAACTCGAAAGTGGAATGCTCCGCGCTTTTGAACGCTATATTTGTTTCATTCCAGACAGCAAGGATCTCGCGACAATAAAGTATCGAAGGGCGCGTATTTACTACGAGGCCAATCGCTTCGAGGAAGCCGCAGCATTATTTCGAGATGTAGTCGACAACCATGGCAACTCGGAGCTGGCAGTCTACGCAGCTAATCTCTATCTTGATTCCCTAAACATGCTTGGGGTGCGCGAGCCGGCTCGCGAAGAGGCATGTTTGGGAACACTGGTTGCATCGATGGATCCGTTGTGGTCTGGATTTTGCGAGGCAACGCAGGAGCGGTCTGCGAACGCTGAGCTGTGCGATATCGTGGAGCAGCTGCGCTGCGATGTAGTGCGGAAACGCGCGGAATCGTTTCAGGCGAAGAAGGAGTTTAAGCGCGCGGCTGCAACCTATGTGACGCTGTTTCGAAAGTATCAGAGCTGCGGTGGACTTGATGAAGTTCTTTACAATGCAGCGATTAACTTCGAAGCCGCGCGGTTACTTGGTCGCGCGATTCAGGTCCGCAAAGTTTTGATTGAACGCTTTAAGGATTCGCCGCTTGCCAAAAAAGCCGTGTATCTCATCGGAGCCAACTTTCATGCGATGGCATTTTATGAAGAGGCGGCGAAGTACTATGAGCAGTTTGCGTCCCGCTATCCCGGCGAAGACGGCTCAAAGTGTACGGATAAAGAAATAGCCGATAACGCGTGCCCGGTAGCACAGGACGCTCTAAAAAACGCAGTGTTCTTTAGACTCGGTCTCGCGCAAGAGGAAGAAGCAACGCAAGCCGCTTTAATGTACGAAAAGTTTTTTCAGCGTCGAGATCCCGCGCAGTCCGCAAAGGTAACGTTTGCCCTGGGATCGCTGTACGAGAAGCCAGGCACCTGGTTTAAGGCGGTGGACCATTACAGCAAATGGTTGCGAAAGCATCGCAGGTCGGCCTATCCACACCAGCTTATACAAGCGAATATGGAGATTGCGCGCGCGTACTGGGCACGAGATCAGCAATCTAAGGCGGGTCCATATCTGAACGAGGTGGTGTCTCTATGGAAGAGAGGCGCGGAAAACTCGATAAAGCGCCTGCGTCTTCCAAAGGAAGACAAGGAGTTGTTTGTTGCTCAGGCACGTGATGCTGTTTCAGAGGCGCTGTTTCTTAAGGCCGAGTCGTCCTATGAGAAATTCCGCAAGATTGCGTTTCCCACTTTCAGGGGAGGGCGCTCGATCAACGATGTGAATAAGTGGACAAAGAAGGCATTCATGCCCTGGGTTAAGCGTAAGGCGTCTACTCTAAAGAATGCTGAGGCGGAGTATGGTCAAATATCGCCCCTCGACGTACCGGCGTGGATGATAGCGGCGGCGACGCGTACGGGTGAGATGTACCGATCGTTTGTAGACGAGTTCCGCGACGCGCCTATTCCGCGGGAGGTGGAGGCAGATCCGGAGCTCTTTGATATTTATGTCGGAGCCTTGGATCGTGAATCAGAGCCGTTTAAAAAGACAGCGGAGTCGCGCTTTGGATACTGCCTGGAGCTGTCAAAAAAGGAGCGCTGGTTTAATCAGTGGTCACGTCAGTGCGAGGCTGAACTCAACCGACTTAACCCACGCGAGTATCCCCTAGCAGCTGAGCTGCGGGGAACGGAATATGTTGAACACGTTTCGGTAGGAGCGCCTCGGGCTGCGACGTTGTCTATCGCTGGCGATGGCGATGCCATGTTTGAGGGCAAATAGGCATGATATGTTTTGTGCAGGTCCGAGGCGCGTTACGCCGAGCACTTCCGCTGCCGAGTACGATTATAGGCGACAAACATCGTGAAGCCCGGGCATCACAATACGGCAGGTACTCAGGTAATTGGTCGAAATGTGAACCGGATGCGTTGTGTGGTTGTCGCGGGAGCGGTCTTAACCTTCGTTACGGCTACGCGTGGTTGTGTGGGACGCTAGGGGAGAGGAACGCAAGGATGCGAGGCTTGATAGCGCTGGGTACCGTTACATGTGCGCTGGGGATGGCGGCCGGTTGCGGCGGCGGCGCAGCGGCGGGTGCGGGCATGGGCAGTCGTCATTCGGGCGCCGCGGGTGACGGCTCGCTGGCGACGGCGGCGCCAGTCGGCGCGCTAACGACAGCGTCCGGCGCTGTCGTTAGCGATAGAACCCGAGACATCTGGTTGGCAGGTGTTGAAGCATTTGAAAAAGCGGAGAAGACGAGGTGGTCCAGCGATCAGTGTAAGAGTGTTCCCGAACACTTCCGGAGGGCGGCGAAGAGCCAGGGTCAAGCGATAGCGGAAGTTGATTTTATGCTTGGCCTTGTTCTGGAGCGGTGCGGAGAAGAGTCAGCGGCCTTGGCTTCTTATAGGCAGGCGCTCGCGACGGACCCGAAGTATTGCAAGGCGCGCGTCGCGCTTGGACTTAACGACTTGCGTACGGGTAGGACGAAGCAGGCCGAGCAACTTTTTGTCCAGGCAAAGACCAATGATCCGCAGTGTACTGAGGCGTATGTAAATCTTGGCCTGATTCAGGCGTCATCTCAGCCCCCGAACATGCAGGAGGCGCTCAATAACTACCGGCGCGCACTCGCGATTGAATCGGATTATTTGCCGGCATTCAATCAAATGGCATTGCTCTATTTAGACTGGGCAAAGAGAGAAAAATCGCCGGAAAAAATTCGGCTAGCAGAGATTGTCTGCAAGCAAGCAACACTTGTAGATGAAAAATATGCGCCAATTTATAATACCTGGGGGCTGATCGAGGTGGAAAAGGGCAACGTGATTCCCGCATTGCGTATGTTCAAAAAAGCAACTGATCTCGATGACTCACTTTTTGAAGCGTATCTGAACTTTGGACAGATGACGATGTCGTTCAGGGGTTATGATGATTCTAAGAATGCATTTGCGCGGGCGCTTGAGCTTGACCCGAATAGTTACGACGCCATGATAGGTTTAGGGATTGCTTCGCGCGGTCTGAAACAGTTTAGCGAGGCAAAAGCGATATACGAGCGCGCGCTAAAGCTTTCGTCGCAACGACCGGAGGCGTACTACAACCTGGGCGTTCTTTATCAGGATTACATGTCTGGATCCGTCGGGGACATGCGGACCGCGAAGACGTTTTTTGAACGATTCCTCGATCGGGCACGAGGTGATCAGAAACTTGCGGGCACAGTGGAGGACGTTACACGGCGTTGTGCGCCACCTAAGGGGCGTCGAAAGCGTTCGACAGACTGCCGTCCCGGGCGCCTCCAAAATATTGAGACCGTTGTGGCTGCGATGAGTTCAGCGGGTGGCTAGATACGCTATCGTATTTTGGGCAAATGAACTATTCTGGAGATCCATGCGTCTTTGTTGACGCTCTACGCGCGGTGAATGTGCGAGCGTGGGGGGCGGGCAAGACGTGCGGGGTCTGGCAGCGAAGTTAGGGGTGTCCAATGG
>SLQV01000133.1 GCA_007131285.1 Myxococcales bacterium | reverse complement strand
GAGGATTCGCCGCCCGCGGCTGCGCGCTTGCCGTGAGGCGCATCTGCTTTGGCGGCTACGTTTCGGCTCTGCGCAGCGGGGAGGGGCGCCTGGGCCTCGCGTTCGCTGGCTTCGACGACGGCAGTGGGCCGCCCGAGTGCGCGGCGCTGGCGCAGGTCGACGTCTTCAAGCGTCACCTCCAAGCGCTGCCCCAGGCGGAAGCGCAGCCCCGAGCGCTGGCCGAGGAGCTCGGCACCCGTCTTGGAGAGACGGTATTCGTCCTTAGGTAATCGTTCGACGGGCAACGTCATCTCCGCGAAGGGCGAATCAAGCGTGACGTACACACTATGCTCTTCAAGGCCACTCACCCGCGCCATGAAGCGTTCTCCCACGTGGTCCTTCAGCACGATGCAGCGGTACACATCCACCACATCACGCTCGACTGAAGTGGCACGACGCTCTTGTCTTGAGGACTGGACACCCGCTTCGCCGAGTAACTCGGCGCTGGTCTCCGGCGGCTTGCCATTGATGAAGCGCTTCAACTCACGATGAACTGTCAGGTCGGGATAGCGCCGAATCGGCGATGTGAAGTGCAGGTAGCATGGGTTCGCCAGCCCGAAGTGCCCGATGTTCGTGGTAGCGTAGCAAGCTTGCTGCATCGCCCGCAGCAATAGGCCCGAGAGCACCTCGCGGTGGTCCTCGCGGCTATCGATGCGCTTGAGCAGCGCCCGCAGTTTGGTGGGCTGCTGCAGGTCTTCAAGCTCACAGCGGTAACCGAGAGCGCGGGCCATCTCGATGAAACGTTCAAGCTTAGCCGCGTCCGGCACGCCGTGAACGCGATAGAGCAGGGGGCGTTTGGCGTCGGTGAGCAGCCGCGCTACCGACGTATTCGCCAGCAGCATCATCTCCTCGACAAGGTGGTATGCCCGTGTGACGCCCGGATCCGCACTGGAGCGCACGACACTGTCCGGCTCGCCGTCCTCGGTGAACGTGATGCGCGGCGCCGGAAGGTCAAACGTGAGCGCGCCGGCCCGCATACGTGCCGCGCGCAACAACTTGGCCACTTCGGCCAGCACGAGGAGCTGCGGTTTGAGCGCCTCGGCTTTGCGTTCCTTTGCGCCCTGCTCGGTAAAGCCGAGCGTGCGTGCGACTGCCTCGTAGGTGAGCTTGGCTTTCGACCGCAGGATGCCCTCGAAGGGGATGATGCGTTTCACGGCGCCCCGCGAACCCAGCTCCACCTCGACCCCCATGCATAGGCGGTCTTTTCCGGGAATGAGGGACGCCAAATCTCCCGAAAGACGTTCGGGAAGCATGGGAATGCTGCGGTCTGGCAGGTAGATCGAAAAAGAGCGGAGCAGCGCTTCTTCATCCAGTGCGCTCCCCTTGGGTACAAAATGCGCCACGTCGGCAATGGCTACTAGTACGCGATAACCACCCGCTATCTTCTCGACAAAAACGGCGTCGTCGTGATCTTTCGCCGAGGCAGGGTCGATGGAAATGAAAGGAAGGTCCCTCAGATCGCGGCGGCGGGCACGCTCTTTGGCGCCGATTACGCCCGGCGCGGCGGCGGCCTCGTCGGTGACCTCGTCGGGGAAATCTTCTTGGACTCGTTCGCGAATGAGAATGCGTGCTTCCTCGACCTCACGACTGCCTTCCTCACCGAGCGGCTGCAGCAGTGCGACCTCGCCCGGCCCTTTTTCCCCGGGGAAGCGCGTGAACTCCGCAAGCCAAATCTGGTTGCGCTCCGGCTCCTCGCTGACGTGCACCACCCGGTAGGGGCCGAGTAACCGGCCATCGTCAGGTTCGAGTAGCCAGCGCTTGCCGTCGCGAAAAAGGCGACCAGTCAAGGTTTCTTGCGTGCGGTCGACCACGCGCTCCACCACCGCTTCCTTGCCGCGGGGCCCTTTCTTGACGCTGATTTCGACGCGGTCATGATGCAAGGCATCACCGCGGTTTAGGCGGTGCACGAAGAGGTCGTCACCGCCCTTATCCAGCTGGAAGAATGCAAACCCCTTGGGGTTGACCACTAAGCGGCCCTGCATGCGCTCGCCGCTTGTCGGTTTGCCCGTCGAAGCCGCCTTGTCGACGCTACCAGAGCCCCGTTTGGGCTGGTGGTCAGTCGCTGCGGGCGTGCCGAGGGCGTAGCGCTTGCCGGGCGTCTCCCGCAGCGCGCCGCTTTCGGTGAGCTGGCGGAGCTTGCCTTTGAGCTTGCCCTTGTCTTTGGAGCGAATGCCGAGCAGCTCCGCAATGTGGCGCGCCTTGAGGGTCTCTTTGGAAGAAGCTTTAAAGCAGTTAAGAATGGTGGTGTCGGTAATGAGCATAGAGATGTCAAAAAAGTAAGCGTTGAAAAGGGATGTTTCGCCCCTGAAGCGCGCGCTTGCCGCATGTCGTCCGAAATAGGCACTCGGTTGAGCGGGCGGGGTGGGGCTGCCGGGACAGCGGAGTTTTCCGAGAGGGTTGGCTTAGAGGTGTGAGCAGAGCGAGCATGTTATCAGAACAGAGACGACGGAGCATGAGCTGCTCCGTCGTCGAGCGCGTATGGCCCCCGCGTCGCAGCTCGAACGCCTGAGCATGGTCTAGCGCGGTCTGGGAGCCCGCGCTGGTTTGTTGCGGTCGGTGCATGCACCGCGGACCTCTTTACCCAACGCGCGGCTTGCCCGCCTGCAAATCCATGCCCTAGTCCTGGACCGTTACCGATGCAGGGCGCCTTGCTGGCTGAGGTTCAAGCTAATGACAAAGCCAGAAGCTAGGGCCATCAAGAATCCATGTACGGTTGCGCCGCTTGAGTCTTTGGCGACGTGCCAGGGCACTAAGCCTACCACAGCTTCGTCGAGAGGCCCTAAATCCAGGTTTTTTGCTGCGGCGTCGAAGACGTAGAGTGCACGGTCACTGCCGGAAAATATGCCGTAAGCGCCGAGCGCTACCCTGGGTCCGGTGAGACGCGCGCCGCGCTGCCACTGGCCGAGTTCCGCGCCGGCTTCAGAAAACGCGGTGACGCGCCCTTTGCGGTCCGCGGCCAGTAGGCCCCCGCTCTCTAGCCAAAGCGGCGCCGCCGCCGCAGGCCCCGCGAGCTCCGCCTCAAAGCGCAATGTACCGTCCCCTTCGAATACGCTTAGTCTGCCTGCTGCATCGGCTACCGCTAGCGCATCTCCCGGGCCCATGGCCAGCCGGCCCTCGGCAACGGCCCGCAGACGGAGGCGCTGCCGTACCTCGCCTCCGTCAGCAATCCGCCAAAGCTCGCCGGTGCTCGTCGCGATGGCGAGCTCGCTTGCGCCCCAAGGGACGGGCGCGCTGCGCGGTCTGCCCTCAAGCACGGTGACCCAGCGCACATCGCCCGCGGGACCAAAGGCGTAGAGCACGTCCGTGGTGACTAAGAGCTGCCCGCGCCAGCAGACCGGCGGGTAGAGTGTCCCCTCGCCAAGGTCAAGGTTCAGCGCAAGGCCAAGTTCGCCGTCAGCCTCACGCGCGTGCGCTACGTCGACGCCGACCAGAATGCCGACGCTGCTCACTGCGTAGACGCGGCTGCCGCATGCTGTCGGCGCCGCAAGCCAGGGGCCCACGCTGGGTAGCTGGCCGCGCGCGCGGGGGCGTCCCTGCGCGTCGATATGATGCAATTGCCCGCTGACCGTAAGTAGCCAGGCCCCTGCCTGGCCCTGCGAGCCGCTGTCCGCCCGTTCCGTCGCGGCGAGCGCGGGTTCCGCAGCCAGCCGGTCAGCCACGTTTAGGGTGAAGCCGTCCACGGTTGGCTCCAGGTGGGGGCGAGGCGCGTGCACAAGTATCTCATCGGCTCGCAAACTCGCGGGCAAGAGCGGTGCGTCGTGGACTTGGCACTGGCCTCTCAAGCAACCGGCGCCACTGGAGCACTGCCCGTCATCGACGCAGATCCCTGGCCCGCACTCACACGCCACAAGTCCGCTCAGCAGACTCAGAAAGAGCCACGCTCGTGCCGGTGAAGGCTTGTACCACGCGTGGTCGCTTGAGGATCTGGGGCGGGCGCATTCACAGTCAAAACCCTCTGCGGACCCTAGGATCTCTGCGGTTTTCGGCTGTGAATGTGCCTGCCCCAGGTCCTCATCTGGTTTTCGAAAATCTCGGAGCGCAGCTCTCAGGACTGAGAGTGCGCAAGCTGTGCTGCGTCTGCGATTCATGGAACGGGCACACCAGCGTAAATGTGCAACTCGTTGCCAGCAATGAATGCCCAGCGGTTGCCTGAAGGGCTCAGCGCTACGTCCGGATAATCAGAGGTGCCTTCGCTAGCGCTCGGTGCCCTTGATGTGCTGGCCGTATTGGGTAACGGCAGGAGACGGCGTTGGAGTATGCCATCGGCATTGATCGAGTAGCGCACAAGCCCGTAGGGCGCGCGGCGCAGCCAGCTTTGGCGCGTTTTCGCAGCGCGCACGTGCACCGCGTCGCCATCTGTCCACGCATCCCGTTCGCTGGAAATATCGTAGCCAAGGATCTGGCCGCCGGCGAGCAACCACAGCGTGCCGTGTTCCCACTCCAGCACGTGGGCGAATTCGCTGACGCCAGGCGCTGGGCGGCAGTCGCTGTGCCAGGGTGACGGTAGTGCGGTCACCCGGCCGCTTTCGGCGGTGAAGGCTTCACCGAGGAGCGTATCGCTTGGAGTCCATTCGAAATGCGGCGCGCCGCATTCGGCGGTGACGCGCATCAGTACGCGATCAAGTAGGGGCTGTCGGTAGCGCAGGCTGCGGTCGGCAGCCGCCGTCACGGGTCCGTCGCGCACGTCGACATAGTAGGTCGCGTCAGCGCTTGAGGCGGTGCCCGTCACTGTCAACAACGTTTCCGATGCAAAACGCAGGCGCGAGCGCCGCAGCCCCGCAGGCGCCGCAAACGGTTCCAGGGGAACGATCGCGAGTTGCTGCAGGGCCTCACGTTGTGCAGCAGCTTCCAGAGCCTTGAAAGGCGCTGCGGTCGACGCCGCAGGCAGGGCAAGCCCTTCGAGCGTTTCACCGAGATCCAGCGCCGCCGAGATAACGCCGGCATTCAGTGCTGCCTCCACGCCAGCTCGGAGCGCCTCGGCGAGCACGTCGCGCGAAGGGCACAGGGCCGGCTGTCCCTGCGCATCGGTGATCACCCAGCGGTCATCCACATGGCACGCTGCTCGCAGGAGCCGCGCTCGCGTCACGGAGGAGGGTTCGTCCGCATCCGTTCCGCTCACGGGCGCCGCGGCAGGAGATTGTGCAGCAAACGTGCTTTCGCGTGGTGCCGCAAGGTTAGATGTCGAGAGCGCGAGCGCCGGGGCGTGGTCATCGCCGGGGCAAAGGGCCAGGTCTGCCGCGTCCGACCCGGTGTCCCGCAAACAAAGACGCAGTGGTGCGCCGGCCGCGCGAGTCTCCCAGGTCCACCTATCGGTAAACCCGCGATCCATGCCTGCTTGGCCGAATGCTTGACCGCCATCGAGGCGCAAGCGCAGCGCCTGAGACCAGAGGCTCTCCCCGCACTTCAAGGTGGCGGCGAACCAAACGCCCTCCGCCCACTCGAAAAGCGACGCCGGACCGGTATTGCCGCAGCCGGTTGTCGGAGCGCTTACATTCGCCTGCGAAACCCAGCTCGCGAAGTGCGGCCCTTGGCGCATCGCAGTGAGCAGGCTCCATCCGTCAGAGGTCTCGACGGCCAGGAAGACGTCGAGATCACCATCGCCCTCTGCATCCGCCGCGAGCAGGGCTCGGGGCAGGGGCCGCGCCGGTACGTGCGTCCCTGGGTCATGGTGACCGGAGGCACTTTCGACGTTGCGCTCTTGTGCCGCCGTCGCTGAGCCTACTCCAGAAGAATCGGCCGCCGGTAATACCGACGCCCAATCTGATGCAAGCACGGCCCCAAAGACGATGGGTAGGCGCGGGCTGTCGAGATAAACGCCCCAGCGCAACGCATCCTCTCCAATATCGGCGGTGTTTACGGTAGTTCTCGCGTCTTCCACCGCTTTGTTCGGGGAGGCTGCGTCGGCGTTCCCGTGGCCTTCCTCGTTTGTCGCGTCGCGAGTTGCGCCGGCACCGAGTTCCGCCGGTACGCGCGGCCCGTCCTTCGGGCAGCCCATCAGCAGCACGGCAGCGGCGAATACAAAGCCAAAAACCAAACAGGACAGCCGTCTCCCCTCCCGCACATTATCTCCATCGATCCCGGTGGTCGCCAAAGAGTCAGCCTCTCGCACCGCTGAGTTGCGCCACTGCGTCGAGCTGCGACACGCATCACAAGGTCCCATACCAGCGGCCAAAGCTAGCAGTCACCAGGCGCCGCCGCCCGTGCCGTCGGAAGCTAGCATCTGCGTTCTCAAAGGCCCCCGGGCGCTGAAAGTATAGCGTTCAGCGCGTCAACCTTGGGCGGGTAGGCAGATAGCGTCGGTGAAACCCTGGGCTTCGACACCGCTGCACGCGAAGCCATCGACACAGCCTTGGCCCGCACCGCAGCGGGCGTAGCAAATGGAGGTGCCTGAATCTTCGACCTCGAAGCAGCCTCCTCCATCGGGGCAGTCGAGATCAACGGCGCAGCGCCGGGAGCAAAAGCTGCCTTTCGCGGTGGTGGCGCCATTATCCTCAAACACCACCTCGAAACAGGCATCCGCCAGGCAGTTGCACTCGCTGCGCTCGGTGCAGGGCGCGTAGATGTCGAGTCCATCACCTATGCGCAGATCACGGCTTGGCAGGTAAGTGGGGAAGCAGAAGTTCCGTACGTTAGTGCACTGCGAGACGCAAAACGCGTCGGCGACGCAGTCTCGGTTGCTGGCGCAACGTACCGTGCAGATGGCGCCGGAGTCGCTCTCGCGGGTGGGCTCGCCTTCAAAGACACGTTCGCATGCGTCGGCGAGGCTGTTGCAGTCCGAAAGCTCAGCACAGGGTGCATATAACGGTTCACGTGCCGCGCACGCGGCGATCAGTGCGACAAGAGGTACCCCCAGGGCGAATAGAGCCGGTCGTCGTTGCAAGCCCCGCAGGCAAGCTGGGAAGTCAGGGGCGGCCTCAGCACTGCCCATCGAGGCGCAGTTGCGCTTGCTACACACCGCCTTGGTTGGTGTTAATTGAGCCATTTGGGCCTTTCGTCATCTCCGTGACCGCGACCCGAAGGGTCATCGCGATCTACGCTGTCTCGCCCGCCGCGTATGACGTCGAAGCGCTTGCTTCTCCCGTTGCTGCGCGTCGTCCTACCTGATGAAGCCCGCCGACCGAGGACTCTGCTAAGGCTATCGAAGCCCGCCGAAAACCAAAAAAAATGGTAGCCGGCTGCGAGCGCTGCGAGGTCTGAAACCAGCGATGTAAGGTTCTTGGAGACTAGAAAAAACAAGACCGAAAAGCCGATGAGTACGCCGAGAAGTTGTTTGGGTGTCAGGCTCACCGCCCCAAAAAGTGAAAGCTTGCCGTGCTGCGGTAGGGTGCGGGTGAATGCGCTGATGCCAGCTAGAAGAATGGCGCCGGCACCGAAAAGTGGCGGATCCATCAGCCGCAGCGAGGTGCTCACCGCGGTCGCAGCAACAGATTCGGCCACCAGGGCCACTAGTGCGAGGCGCCAGAGGTGGCGGAAGCCGAAGCGCGCTTCAAAGGGTGCCAGAATCCACCACAAAAAGACCCAGGAAATTAGCTGGAAAATGAGCTGCCCCGATGTGGTAGGCGCTACGAATATATGACTAATCCACTGCCAGGCCCAGGCGATCCCGGGGCGCCCATGGTCCAGGGCGAGCAACTCAAATACAGGCGTATCGAGCCAGTTTTCGAGAAAGATCTGGGCAACATAAGCACCCAATAAAAGCCCAAGCAGGCGTTTCACCCATGGCGTTAGCGGCGGTAACACCCCGCACGTTTTGCACGCTGCCCGTCCTCGGATCAAGCCCCTTGCTGTCCCCGTCCTCACAGAACCATCGCGATTGGAGGGCTTGCGCGTAGGCGTCTAAGACGGGTGCGGATGCCGCTATCGTAGGGACTAGCTTATGCTCAATAGTGCGTCACGTGTCCCGGGCTCGATGCTGCCCGAGACGACGAGGTTGCGCCCCGAAATCCCACACGGGAACGAAACCTCAGCTGTCTAGGTGTACGGCCTTTGGCCTGCGGGGCTAGAGAGCGAAGGTTCCGAGGTCGATGTGGTTGTCGGCGTTGGGGCTGTGACGGTCGGGTTCGCCGAGGAAAAGAACAAAGCCGCGGCGGTCGAGGGCGCGCCATTGAATCAGCTTTTCGCCGGCGTCGAGCACCTCCGCAGTGCGAAAAGCTCGCGAATCAAACGCGCCTAACTCGCAGGCTTGCGGATTAAAGTCGAAGCGTCGCGGGGTGCCCGGCACATCTTCGATGAAGATGAGCTGAACGTCGCCTATTCCTGCTTCGCGGCAGGTGTCTGGGGTGGGTGTTGCGCCCTCAAGAGTCCAGTCGAACGCCAACGATACATCGCGTCCCAAGGGATTAAAGGCGTTATTTTGCACACAGCCCGTGGCCAGAGCCGCTCCCACAAAGCCTGCGGCGAAGCACGCGAACGCCGCCGGGAGCGGCGCTCGTCGCCAGGGCACAGGTGTGCGCCGGACGCCCTGCAGTCGAACGTGGTGCCAGCCGCGCTCAGGACATTCGTGATTCAGTCCACGATAACCGGGTTGTCGCCGAGTCCAGTGCATGTATCCCACCGTGGTTTCGTCCGTTGCGCCTTCCATCCGCTGGAAACTTTGTATCATGACGTACACCGCGCTACTTCTAGCTGTGTGGAATGCATCGAAGTCGAGGGCGGAGCCAGTCTCCGCGGCACGGTTCAGTTAAGCGGCTCCAAGAATGCATCCCTGCCGATGCTATGTGCGGCCTTGTTGGCGCAGGGCGACCACGTGTTTCGCAGCGTGCCCCGGCTGCGAGACATCGCGAGCACGCTCAAGTTGCTGCGTCACCTCGGCTGTCGTTCAGAGGTGGTCCAGAGCACGCAGAGCGACGTCATTAATTTGTCTGTAGGAGACGTTCTCGGTGCTGAGGCACCCTACGAGCTTGTTTGCGAGATGCGCGCCTCGGTGTTGGTGCTCGGACCGCTTCTCGCCCGTCTTGGACGCGCCAAGGTTTCATTGCCCGGCGGGTGCGCCATCGGTACCCGGCCTATCGATCAGCATCTAAAGGGCCTCGAAGCGCTCGGCGCACGTGTGCAACTGCACCACGGTTACGTCGATTGCGAGGCGCCCGGTGGTCGCCTGCGCGGTGGCGATGTTTGCTTCGACATGGTCACCGTCACCGGTACGGAAAACCTGCTCGCGGCCGCCACGCTGGCGGAGGGCCGCACGCGCCTGCTCAACGCGGCACGAGAACCCGAGGTGGTGGCGCTGGCCACCATGCTCAAGGCCATGGGCGCGCGCATTAGCGGCGAGGGCACTTCGGAGATTGTCATCGAAGGGGTTGAAGCGCTGCAAGCCGCATCCTACGAAGTGCCGCCCGACCGCATCGAGGCAGGTACCTACATGGTGGCAGCAGCGCTCACCGGCGGGGATCTGACCCTCGAAGACGCGCCACTCGCCCAGTTAGAAGCGCTCACCTCTGCGCTACGAAAGGCCGGTGCAGCGGTCGAGGCGCTCGGTCCGTCGCGTTGCCGCGTCACGCGCAGCGGGCCCCTGCGCCCGGTTAGCCTTACAACGGCCCCATATCCCGAATTCGCCACCGATATGCAGGCTCAGTGGATGGTGCTGATGACTCAGGCCCGGGGGGAGTCGACTATCTCGGAGCGTATTTTCGAGAATCGCTTCATGCATGTGCCAGAACTTGGCCGGTTGGGTGCCCAGCTCAGTGTTGATGGTGACACGGCCACCGTGACCGGACCGACGCCGCTTGAAGGTGCCGTTGTCACCGCCACCGATTTGCGTGCAAGTGCGTGCTTGGTGCTTGCCGGCCTGGTTGCGCATGGCGTCACACGCATTCGTCGCGTCTACCACCTCGACCGCGGCTACGACGACCTCGTCGGCAAACTTAACGGCGTGGGTGCCCGACTGAGGCGCGTCCGCGAATGATGGCACTGCGCGTGCGTGTGGCTAAGGGACTGAGCCGGCCGTGCCAATATCTTCAAGCGCTTTCTTAAGTTCGCGGCGGTTTTTAGCGGTGGGCGCGTCTGCCCCAGCTCCTCAACTGAACACCCAGCCGTACCTCACCGAACACGCATTGATGGCTCCTAGTGGTGACAGGGACGAATGGGCCAGCTAAGCCAGCGCTCATGACATCGTCCCGAGATCATGAATCCAGGTTGCTTACGCTGGCTGTGCCTAAGGGGCGGGTACTCGGAGTCCTGCGAAATCATCTTGAGCGCCTAGGCTTTGGTGCGGACGCTTTCGACGGTTCGAGTCGTCGCCTGCGCTTTCATGCATCGGGGCCGCTGAGCTTGAATCTCTTGCTTCTCAAGCCCGACGATGTGCCCACGTATGTCGCCTACGGGGCGGCTGAAATGGGCGTGGTGGGTCGCGATGTTTTGCTCGAGCGCAACTACGATCTGTACACGCCCGTGGACTTGGGCATCGGCCGCTGTAACTTGGCCGTCGCGGGCCTACCCGAAGATAAGGCGCGGTATCGCTCGGCTGATCCTTTGCGTGTTGCGACCAAGTTTCCTGGCATCACGCGCCGGTTTTTTGCGGAAAATGGCCGCCGTGTCGAAACGGTCTTCGTCCAAGGCTCGGTCGAGCTTGCGCCTCTTACCGGGCTCGCCCACGTCATCGTAGACCTCGTCGAGAGCGGCGCTACGCTGCGCGACAACGGTCTCGAAGTGTTTGAGCATATTGAAGAGATATCGTCAGTTGTTGCGGTCAATCGTGCAGCGTACAAGCTGCGCCTCGAGGAAGTGACAAAGGTTTTAGATATACTAAAAGTCCCAGAATAAGGCGAACACGGAACCAAGTGACCTAAGGCGCCCCAAGCGCAAAGCAAGCGGCTTAAATGTGCGGCGTGGCCATGGGGCTGGCGTGGTCGTGGCGCGAGGGCGGCCCTATTCGAGAGGTTCGGCGGGCTCAAGCGCGGGCCGCGACCGCCCGCCGTAAGGACAGCCGCTGCACCCAGACCGACAGCAACGGCGCTTAGGACCGAGGATGCCCAGACGGCTGCGGTTCAGTGCTGAAGGGGCCAGTGGAAGCAGTCCGATCCAGCTAGCGGTGAATACGCTCCCTGTCTCCGCGCCGTTGCTGCTTTCTGCTGGCACGCCAGACAGCGTCGCGGTTGCCGAGTGTGGGCGCGCGCCGCGCCCGAAAGCGGGTCGCCCTTGCTGATCGACGCGTGCGTCGAAACCGCGTAAGTCACCAACGCTGAACCTGTTCATCCCGAGTCCCTCCTTGCCCACGAGCACGGTCCGTCATAATCCAGTGTTGCTGGCGAGGCACGGCCTCGCCAAAACGATACGTCCTCAGGTTGAGCCTCTACAGCGCCGCATTCAGCGTTTGCGAAAGCCTCGATGCCTTAAGGCAAGGCAGGGTTCAGCCGGGCGCGTGAGCGCGGTGGGCTTCCCGGGGGCACGCCGCGGGGGGCACGCCAGCATAATCCCTCGCTCCGCGCCCCGCGCTCGACGCGGCGCGGGCGGGCTTGCCGGAAAGGCTCCCTGTCTCCAGGCGCCCTCAGTTGTGTCTTGCCTGCCCGACCGTCGTCTACGCTCAGACCGCGGCTTCAGCTCTTATGGCGTCTGGTGTGTCCCGGTTATTTTCGGTTGATGGGATGGCCCTGCTGTCTCGGTCGCCAGCCCACGCTCAAGCATGTCCCTGGGGTTTTCCGGTTTGCAGGCGCCCGAGGCGACGAGGTTGCGCTCCGATAATCCCACGGGCGCACGAAATGCCAGACGCTTGGGCCATCGTCTGAAACTAGGAAACGTCCGCGAACCAGCGTTGGATCCGGAGGTGCGTGCGCTGGCGTAGGCGCGGTTGACGCCTGAGCTCGCGGAGCAACAACAGCGCACTGAGGGCACCCGCGCTTGCGAAGAGACCGGTGACCGTGCTCAAGGTGCCGGCCTCGCTTCCGTCATCGGTGCCGAGTCTCGCGCGGGTGAAGAGCGCCGTTACCGCAATGGCGTAAATGGAAGATAAGACCATCGCGAGCGCGTTAAGCCAGTTGCTTGCGGCCATGATGCGACCGCGTTGACTGGCGCGGCTACGATGTTGAATCGCGGCGAGAAGGGGCACGATGTAGAGGCCTCCTGCCATCCCGATGGCGAAAACAAGCGCGCCGCCCAAGCTGACACGTCCCGCGCTACCGAGTTCGCCGGCCAGGGGTAGCAAGAGCAAGCCTGCGGGCAGGGTGCTCAGGCCGGCGGCGCCAAGGACGCTGATGCTAAGATCGATACGGCCTTTAGCTAAGTGGTGCGTGCATGCCGAACCTGCGCCGATTCCCAATGCGAAGAGAGCAAGAAAGAGGCTGACGGCGCGGGGGCCGAGGCCCAAGGCGTCCCGGACGAAAAGCGGCATGTGGGTGAGGTAGAGGGCTCCGAGAAACCAAAAGAAGGCGATTGCAATCAGGAGGACGCGCAGGCGGTAACGGCTGAGCGACCGCTTGAGTATCCGTATGCCCAGCAGGTGCAACGGTCTCCCTTTCAGTGTTCCGGATGCGGGGGATCGCGGTATCGCCCGCGCGGTCACTAAGCCGGCTGCGGCGAGGGTGACAAGACCCACGGCCAGCACACCCTTGCCACGCTCGCCCTCCGCTGCCAGCGCGCTGCCAGCGAGAGATCCCGTAAGGATAGCGATAAATGTGGCACCTCCAAGCCACGCGTTGCCTCTCAGTAGTTCGCTCGGGCGCAGGTGAAACGGCAAGATGCTGTACTTCATTGGGGAAAAAAAGGTGGACTGCGCGCCCATTAGAAAGAGCAAGGCGATGAGCACCTCGATGCGTAGGCCAAGTAAAAAGCCCGCTGCTGCCAGCAGCGAGAGGCCAAGCTCCCCGAGCTTTGTGAGGTAGATGAGTCGGGCTTTGTCGAAGCGGTCCGCGAGTTCCCCCGCGATGCCCGAAAAGAGTAGGAATGGCAGAATAAAAAGGGCCGCTGCAAGATTGCTGAGGAAGGCAATGTGCGCGCTGCTCTCATGGCTTAGAGCGATGAGCACCAGGAGTGCGCCCTTCAGCAAGTTGTCGTTGGTCGCGCCCAGCGCTTGCGTGAAAAAGAATGGGCCAAAGCGCCTAAGTCGCAGCAGTGAGGTCATGGTGATGTGTAAGCTTTCGAAGGGTGTCTTGGCCTTCGTTTCCGATCCCTGCGCTAGGCGATAGGGTTGCGCTCCGAAATCCCACGGGCGTATTCAACCCAGACGCCTGGTGCGGCGGCTGGCACGAGTGTACGCTCAAATATGGGACGCATTGCGTTCTCTGGCCTGTTGTTCCATTAAAAATAGGCAAACGTCGCGCTCAACGTGGCATCATGTCGTCTTATTCCGATACATTTGAGGACAAGCGGTTATTCATTAGCGGGGGCACCTCGGGTATTGGGCTGGGCATCGCAGCGCGCCTGCATGCGCTCGGTGCGGCGGTGGTGCTCAACGGGCGCGATGCAACGCGTGCGAATGCTGCCGCCGCGAGCCTGTCGTCTGCGCGCGAGCGTGTCGAAGTGCTCTGCGCAGACGTGCGTGACGCCGAGGCGCTTGAAAAGGCCCTAAGCGGAGCATTTGACGGTGCCGTGCTCGCTGCTGCAGGCAACTTTGTTGCTCCCGCAGAGATGCTCTCTCCCGGCGGTTTCAGAGCGGTCGTTGACATCGATCTGATGGGCACGTTCAACGTCGCGCGCGCGCTCATGAGTCGGTTGCGACCGGGAGCATCGTTGCTCGTGGTGTCTGCACCACAGGCAACGCGGCCCATGGTGGGTCAATCACACGTTTCCGCAGCGAAGGCTGGTGTTGAAGCGCTTGCGCGGTCGCTTGCGCTGGAGTGGGGGCCCAAGGGCATTCGCGTCAATAGTGTAGTACCCGGTGCGATCGCCGGTACGGAAGGTGTTGCGCGCTTGCTTGGGTCGGAGGAGGCGGTCCGTGCTTTTTCGCGTCGCCTTCCCCTCAAGCGTCTCGGTAGCGTGGAAGAGATCGCGGAAGCAGCTGCGTTTTTGCTCTCGCCTCGGGCGGCCTATATTACAGGAGCGACCCTCAACTGCGATGGGGGGCTTGCGCTTGTCTAGGTGGCGGGGGGGGGGCTCTTGCCCCGAACGCTGAAGGGCTTCTGCAATCACTAAGGGCTAGACGTGGCTGGCTAAAGTGGAGCACTCGTGAAGGTCAGCGGTAACCACCAGCCACGTTGACCTTCGTGGGTCGTTCTGCCGGCGTTTCCGAGAACGCTGGCCACCGTCGCAAAAAAGGGCACCCTCGTCGGCAGATTGACAGCAACGCTCTCTCTCAAGAAGCCGACAAGCAGCCCTCGCGGTAGCTGACTGTTCTGCTGGCTTGCGACGATCTCGACAGATTCGAGGGGGACCACGCCTAGCGTGCCAAGGACAAGCTCGACGTCGGTCACGCTGCTGCGAACGCAGGGGGCTTGCGGTGTCCATCTAGCCAACTCAGGCAGCTGCACGACGGACAGATCGCACTGCCTGCCATTGTCGGGCGGTTGGGCAATGGTCATCGCCGCGGTACGTGGTCCGGGTTCGCAGTGCTGTGGCGTCGCGCAGGTGCCCGATCCGTGCAGATCAAGACGCCCCGCGCCATCTGCTTCCGCACTAGGAAGATGCTTGAAGATGATGTTGATAGTCCGCGCCGCGATCGCCGACTGCAGCTCGCTATTGACAAGTCCGCTCAGGGGGTTCGCTGGCTGCGGTTGCCATACCAGTGAGGCGACTCGCATCATCGCGAGCGTGGGCGCATTCGCGTCGATCGCTGGCAATAAGGGTTCGCTTGGAGACGAGGCTGCGTGGTCGTTGACGGCCTCTTGTGCCTCGTCGGCTTCGTCTGAGTCTCTTGGTTCGTCGAAGGTGGGACTGCGATCGGCCTGTGTGTCAGTGACGTTGGGCTCTTCGGTGGGGAGTTCATCGCTTGCACAGCCAGCCCAAGCCAGTGCGAGTAACCCAGAGCACAATACGGCATGTGCAGGGAGGTATCGAGATTGCATTGGGAGATTCATGTCAGCCCAATACCCAGCAGTGATCGTGCCAACGATAGAGGTTGCGGCTGCCAACGCCCACCCCTATGCCGCTCACCATGTGGGTACTTGTGCTGAATGCGGGCTCGTCCTCGCTTAAGTTTGCGCTTATCGAGACCGAGCGCGGCGCGCGCCCGTGCGAAGGCTCCATTGATGCGCTGGATTCGGTCCGACCTTCGACCCTGACTTTTCAGCACGCGGGTGAGACAAGTCACCAGCAGCTCGAGCTAACAGGGCATGCGGCGGCCTTAGCCCACGTGGCGCACTGCCTCCAGCTACCGTTGAAAACGCTCGCCACGCGGGGCGAGGGCGCGCTCGCTGCGGTGGCGCACCGCGTGGTGCATGGGGGTGAGCGTTTTCGTCAGGCTGTGCGCGTTGATGCTGCCGTTGAGCGGGAACTCGACGCGCTTAGTCCATTGGCGCCACTGCATAATCCGCCGGCGCTAGCGGGTATTCAAGCGGCGGTTCAAGCCTTCGGTGACCTGCCGCAGGTGGCGGTTTTCGACACGGCCTTTCACCAAAGCCTAACGCCGTTGGCCTACCGCTACGCGGTACCAGAAGCGTGGTACCGCGAGTTTGGTGTGAGAAAGTATGGCTTTCATGGAACTTCCGTGCGCTTCGTTACGGAAACGATGGCCGAGCTGAGCCCGCAAGCACGGCGACTCGTCGTTGCGCACTTAGGCAATGGTTGCAGCCTAACCGCGGTGGCCGATGGCAAGAGCTGCGATACGACCATGGGGCTCACGCCCCTGGCTGGCGTCGTCATGGGGACGCGCTGTGGCGACATCGACCCCGGTCTGCCGGCCTACCTCGCGCGCTGTGGGCTTGAAGTGAAGGAGGTCGACCGTGCCCTCAACCATGCGTCGGGCCTCTTCGCTCTCTCGGGTGGCGAAAGCGACGTGCGTGAACTCGAAGCACAGGCGTCGGCAGGCGTAGCAACGGCGCGCTTCGCGCTGAATGTTTTTGCGGACCGTGCCGCGAAGGCAGTCGCTGCGCTTACGGTGTCCCTCGGCGGTCTCGACGCTTTATGTTTTTCTGGCGGCATCGGCGAGCACGGCAGTGCGATGCGCGCGCGTATCGTCGCGCGCTTGGGGTTTTTGCGACTACGGCTTAACGAATCCCTGAATGCGGTGCGCGAGAATCAAGCTAGGCGAATCGATGCGTTTCAGGCTGATCAAGACCACTTAGGGGATCGTGTCGGTGACCGTCGCAGCGAGGTTTGGGTCGTGCCGACCGACGAGGCGGTCATGATCGCCAAAGAGGCGGCACAAGTCTTAAATTGCTCTGCGCGTGGCTAGCTGATACCACCTTCTTATCGTGGTTAGACTCGAGTCGCTCGGCATAGTTTCGACCCTCTGCTTCCGCTCAAGGGTAGTAGTGTGGGGAGTGCTATGGGCGTTTTGTGGTTGCACGCCGCAGCACTTGCTTGGGCCCACGCGTGTTGCGGCCCCGTTGCAGCGGCTCGACCCCACCTTAGCCAGCGTTCCAAACTCGACCCTAGACATGCCGCTTCGCTTGGCTGGCGCCGATTTGCAGGCGCAGCTCGCAAGTGCAGTCGCCCGGTCCACTCGGCAGGCGACACCAGAGTTGCTGGCTGATCCCTCCGCGGACCTCGCTCCGGAGCTCGCGCTCATCAGTCAGTTTCACGAGCGGGAATCCGGCAATGGATCCGAAGTGGATGCTGTGGAAACGCTGCGTTGGGTTGAGCTTGCTCCGGGGGTTCGTGCGCGTCTCAAGGGTTCGCGTGGGGACCCGGAGGTCACCTTTGCCGAAGACGAGGTGATCGTTCGCTTGCCCATTTACTTCTCTGCCGCGACGTCTGTCAGGCGGGGTCGAAAGTCCGTCGCCGTCTATCAGTGCGGTTGTGCTGGCCAGACGTGGTGTGGCGGACAAGACGATGCCCCGCGTGAGCTGACCGCCGTGTGGCGGTTCACCTTGGCGCGGGGCGAAGCGTGGACGCTTCAACATAAACCGGAGTACACGTACGAGCTCGAGGGAGATATCGCCTGTTCGCTGCCTCTTAAGCCCGGTGCGCCCAAGCTAGATGTGGCTAGCTTGGTACATGATGGCCTCAAGGACCTCGAAGCAAGTGGCGTAGAAGGCTTTCGTGAAGGGCTTGTCGATTACGGCGGAATCGAGGAGCATCTACAGGCGCTCTGGCAGGAGCTTGAGCTGCCGCGGCCCGCCGAGCCCGAGATCGGGCCTTGGTTATGGCTGCGTCCACGAGGCATGAGCTGGCGAGGATTCGCGCTCGAAGGGCAAGACATTGCGATCGATCTTCAGGTCGCGCTGAATCCTGTGCTTGTCAATACGTTGCCCGACGCAGGTCCACCGACGATTCCCTGGCCGCCACCGCCGTTTGAGGGCAAGCCTGGTTTTCGGATTGCCGCGAAGTTTTCCCTTCCGCTAGATGAGCTATCCGAGCCGCTCGTGGAACGCTTCGTCGGTCGTCGTTTCCCTGACCGGGCGTCGCGTCATATTCGTGTAGCCTCGGTTGATATGTACGGTGCGGACGACGGTCACGTCTCGCTCGCGATGACGCTCGAGGGCTCAGCCACCGGCGCGATCTACTGGCATGGCCGCCTTAAAACACAAGCGGACCCTCCTCGATTGATTATCGGGGCGTTGGAGTTATCGCGTAAATCAGCGACCGCGCTCGACTCACTTTTCGATGAGTATGAACGCTTCGATGCTCGGGTCAGGCGGGTTCCCTGGGTGGACCAGGACGCTTTGACTGCTGAGGTTGCTGAGGCCGCGGTGTTTCCGATAGAGGCGGCGCTCGACCAAGCGCGCACGAGTAAGCAAGCAGCACTGAGAGAGCGTTTGCCGGGATCGAGTGGTGCTCTGGCCATCGAGATTGAAGGCACCTCTTTCCTCTCCGGACTGATGGATAAGGAGGCCGTACGCGTGCTTTTTCTGCTTGAAGGGCAAGCCAAGTGGACATCCGACGCCCCGCCGAGCCCCTAGGTGTCCGGGGCAACGCCGAGAGGAGAGTGTAGCGAATGCGCGATGGAGTGCGGCATCACCATGCATGGCTCAGGTTCAGTTTGAGCGCTTGAGCCGGCCGTTCGGCCCCCGCTAGATCGGGATCGGTCGCGTGAAGGCAAGGGCTTTCCCGCGCGCCAGGCCTTGTCTCGAGGTCAGAGTGGCTGATATCCTGACGAAAGCGGTGCGCGGGCTTCAGCGAGAGGCGCTGAGGGTGCGGCCTTGACCTGGCTGAAGGGTCGGCAGCGCACGTATCCTTAGCACCTGACCAGGCGCTAAGGACACAAAAGACCGCGCGCTTCCGCGTTTCCCGACGATCCCGCAGGATTAGGTAGCTTCATGTCGTTGCGCCAGCTCCCAATGCTAGTTTGCCTTGCTGCTATCTGCGTTGCCCAGTGGAAGTGTGCGGGGGGTGAAGATGTTGGCGAGCGGTTGGTGCCGCTTGCCGAGCCGCTCGACGCATTTGCGGGCTGCTGGTTGGGTACCTGGCGCCAGCATGACATGGATATCAACGGTGGCGTGCGCTTGGAAATCGAAATCCGTGCGGAGCAAAGCTTTGGCCGCTTGGAACTTGAGAGAAACCTGTTGCCGGCGGATGAGACGCCTGCAGACGAGGCGCCGCGCCCCCGCAGCGAAGGCGCCAGCTACACGGAACTCGAAGGACCACAAAGCTCTGGCCGTGCTGAACTGACCGGCGAGAGCGAGGCGTTTGGCGTGCTCACGCTTGTGTTGGACGCTGCCGACGAGCGGACTGGGGCGGGCACGTTGAGGGGAGAGGGTCAACGCGACGGTGCCACGCTCTTGACCCTTGCGGGCGACCTTGCGGGAACGCGTCTTGAACTTGAGTATGCGGCCTATGTCGGCGACGCTGCGCGCGCGAGCGCGGGAAGCATCACGCTTGCCCGCCATGCGTGTGGCTCGGAGCAAAGCGCGGGCCTAGCCGCGGCGCTTAACGATCCTATTTTCTTCGATCCGGACGGCAGGCCGCGGGTGCTCCCGCGGGATCAGTCATTGGCATTTTATCTGACAGATGCGCTCGAGCGCGCACGCGCGCTGAGCGCGGACGCGCACCTCGAGATCATACGTATGCGCCGACCCAATAGTGAGGGTCGAGTTGTGCTCGAAGTGAGCGACGACCCGAACGATGCCTCTTCATTGCGCTTCAGTTTTGCAAACTCGCAAGAGCAGGACCTCTTTACTGTCGATTACTTTGCGCAGGCTCGCGCCTCATCTTTCCCACGCACTACGCTGCAGAACGGAGCAGTGATCTACCAGTTTTTGCGAGATAGAGACGTCGACCGTCTCCCTACGGAGGCAGAGATAGCTGCGGCGATGGCAGCGGCTGACTGCCCGCTGATTGGTGAGCTCAATAGCGAGTCCATCGATATTTTTCGTGCCGAGCTGCAAGGTTTTCCCGGAGAAGAGCTTTACGTGCTTTACACGCGATCGGTGCCCGAGGTGGACCGGCGGGGCTGGCTCGGTCACGTAACCCCTGACGGGCTTGTCACGGATGCCACCCTAGGTCCTGGCACTGACTCAAATTGCGGCCGCCGACGCTAGACGCACGCTCAGCGTGCGCGGCATATGCTCAGGCGTGTTTGTCGTTTTCGGGCGGAGCAAGCGTTTCGAGGGAAACGGGCGCATCGAATAGATGGTGGCCGTGCTTGGGTTGAGCAAGCCGCTGGGCGCGAAAGATGCTGTGGTTTCCTGACGCAATGAAGGCCACTACCGTGACGACGGCCACGTGGGGAAGCGCGCCGCTCCCGAGTAGTTCAACCGCCATGATTGAAAGCGCGAGGGGCGTATTTGAGGCGGTGGCAAATGCGGCCGCCATCCCAACGCCGGCCGCAAGGTCCAGCGGCAGCCCGAGCCAGCGACCGAAGACGTTGCCGAGTGTTGCGCCGATAAAAAAAAGCGGCGTGACCTCGCCGCCCAAAAACCCCGCGCTCAGCGTGACCGCCGTGAAGATCAGCTTCAAGGCAAAGGCGTTAGAGGCTAAGTCGGGATCAGAGAATGCGCGCAAGAGTGTCGGAACCCCGAGGCCCAGGTAGTCGTCGGTCTGTACCCACTGCCACATCAGCACCACGAGCAAGCCGCCCGTAGCCATTCTAAGCGGCAGGGCTGGAATGAAGCGAGTGAGCATCGCCTTCATGGCGGCGGTGAGCCGAATGAAAAGCACGACGACTGCTGCCATGATGAGACCAAAGAGTACCCATTGCGCTAAAAGGAGCGGGGTTAGGGCGAGCTTGCTCAGGGTGGGATACTGGACGTGCGCGATGCCCGTTGCGTGGGTCACCATGTCGCCGACGAGGGCCGCGAAAGCCGCCGGTAAAATGGCTGCGTAGTTGAGGCGCCCGATGACGATGACTTCGAGGCCAAAGATCAGGCCTGCGATGGGGGTGCCGAAGACAGAGCCAAAGCCACCTGCCATGCCAGCGACGACTAGCTCGGTGCGCAGACGTCCTCTCAAGCGGAATGAGCGCGCGACGTTATCGGCAAGGCTAGCCCCCATTTGTACGGCGGTGCCTTCACGACCGGCGCTGCCGCCAAAGAGATGGGTTAGAACTGTGCCGACGAGTACCATCGGTGCCATTCGCAATGCGATCGGCGGTCGAGTCGGTTCGTGCACCGTTTCTAAAATGAGGTTGGTCCCCGGCGCAATGGTTCGGCCGAACCGGCCGTAGACCAAGCCGATGCCAAGGCCAGCCATGGGCAAGGCGAAGACGATGTGGGTGTGTGCCGAGCGAAGTGCTGTCGCCCACTCGAGCGAAGCGAGGAACACCGCCGACGCCAGCCCACACAAAGCGCCAATCCCACTTCCCAACGCAGCAGCACGCAACAAGCTGAGTGCAGCCATGAAGCGCCGACCCCAAGGCTTCCATGCCTGTTTTGAGTGACCTTCCACGATGGATGCCGCCAACCTAGCGCTACATGCCTTAAGCGCTAGCTTCGGGAGTGCTCCTGCGCCCCGCCTCTCCGAAGTGGCCCGACGCGATGCGCGTGAATCTCATTCGAAGCGCCATCAACAAGGTTCGGCCGGCCCGCGTCCGACGGGACGCTACTGAAAGGGCTGATATTCGGGTAGAGACGCTGCGGGCTGCGCCAGGCCAAACTTCGGTCGATGCGCACTAGGGGGCGCGGTCGATGAGGACGTCGCAGCGAGCGGCGGCGACGACCCAGGCGGCGACGCTGCCGATCAGTAAACGTGTGAGCGCGCTGCGTCCGTGGGTTCGGACGACGATCAAGTCGGCTTTTTCGCTCTCGGCCCGCTCGATAATGCGGGCGCGTGCATCACCTTCTTCGAGCAGAATATGGGCATCGAGTCCGAGCGTGCTCGCATGGGCACGGATGTTGTCCAAAGTGGACTGCGCCGCATCTCGAATGGCCTGGCCAAACTCACCGCGATTACCGCTGGCGTACGCCGGCGTGATGAAGCCTTCGAATGGAACACTGTAAGCGTGCAGAAGCGTGACTTGCGCCTGCATCCCGAGGATGCGCTTCACAAGCGCGCAACTCGCTTCACCCGCTGCCTCCGCGCGTGTTTTGAAGTGCTTATCTAAATCGACCGCGAGTAGCGCGTGAGAGTAGGGTCCGGCGGGTGAGCGGGCCACGACAATGAGCGGGCGTTTGCCTTGACGTGTCACGCGTTCGGCGGTTGAACCCATCACCGCGCGACGCAGTGTTCGGCGTCGTGCCTGGCGACCCAGCACGACCAAGTCCACGTTTTGGGTGCGGGCGAGTGTCATGATCTCGGTCGCGGGTTCACCCATGACCACTTCCGTGTTGACGGTAACGGGGGTCTTCGCCCAGCTCGGTTGTGCAGACTTGACCGCCGCAGCCAGCGTTTTCTTGGCGGTACGCAGGAGCGTTGCTTCATCGGTATCGTCCTGCGCGAGGGCTGCTAGAGACCGTACTTGAGGTGGTTCGACCACGTGAAGTGCAGTGATGCGGCCGCCGGGCGCGAGCGGCAGGGCGAGGGCACGGCGCAGCGCCCACTGCTCGCGATCCTCAAGCGAAACGGCAACGAGCACATGACTTAGCGGTTCTAATGAGTGCTGAGATTTGAGGTCGCGCGTTGGCATCGGTTCCTTGGTCGAAGCTAGCTGGCCAGGTCGCGAGGCACCATCAGAACGTCGCGTTCGCTGCTTCGCAGTACATCAAGCGCGACACTACCAAGCAGGAAGCGCTCGAGCCCCTTGCGTGCGTGCGTCCCCAGGATAAGTAGGTCTGGTTTGAGGCGTCGGCACGCCGCTTCGATTACGCCGCGTGCATCTCCCTGCCTTACAGAGAGACGGACGCGGGTATCTGCCGGCAAACCTTGGTCTAGGTACCTCTTGAGTGCTTGCCGCGTGGCTTTGGCCTCGGCGGCACGCAGCGTCTCCGCGAGTTTGCTCGCAGCGGCACGCTGCGCCCGCAAATGGCCCTCCAGAGGTGACGCGTAGACTGCAAGGGCATGCAAACTTGCCAAATCTGGCGGGAAGAGTCGCCGTGCTGCTTGCAGCACTACTGGCGCGGGCGCGCTGACGTCTTCCGCGATGAGCGGCTTGCTGTAAGCGGCAGTGGGTTCGTCGTTGACGACCAGAACCGGCGCAATGCGGCCGCGCACCACGCGTTCGGCTGTCGATCCAACCCACAGCGCGTGAAAGCTCCCGCTGCCGCGACGTCCCAATACGATGACTTCTGCGCTGAAGCCCTCGGCGTGGGCGAGGATGCATTCAAAGGAACGACCCACGAGTAGGTGGGTGCGAATGTTCGGTGCTAAGCCGCGCTCGGTCAACGCTTGCCGCAGGGTGTCTGCTTCGCGCCTGAGTGCGGCGGTAGCTGCGTCGGCAAGCGTAGCACTATTGGCATTGAGCGATGCAGGCAGAACGTGGACCACGTCGACGTCTGCTGCCTGCGCCAAAGGGAGGAAAGCGACGCGCTGGCGAGCGTACTTCGCGCTCGTCGAAAAGTCAGTTGCAAGCAGAATGCGCTGCAGCGGACGAGCTTCCCCGGCTTGAGTGCGTGCGGCCATTGCTTCAACTCTTTCCAAACTCGCTTGCGGTGCGCGCAGAGGCCGCCGGAGCATGCTCTCGCAGGCACTTCTTTCCTTCCACGCTCAGAGCTACGACCTACTCTGAAAACTCACGCCTAGCCAACCGCTTGTGCGCCCTTCGATGCGAAAGGTGAAGGTTTCGCCGGATCTCGACCCTCAGCGCGTGCTTCCTCCGCCGCCACTTGAGCGTTCGACGGCAGGAAGAAATGCAGCAGCAACATGCCTGTGAGCATGCTGAGTGCAGAACCGCCGAGCACGCCGCCCTTCGCCTGTTCGAGGAGTGCACCCTTCAGGCTAAGCGATGCAATAAATAGCGCCATCGTGAAGCCAATGCCGGCGAGGAAGCCCGCCGCGGTGAGGAGGCCCGCGCCGGTGCCATCAGGTAAGGGCGCGCGAAAGACCCGCGAGCCGATCACCGCACCGAGAAAAATCCCAATCGGCTTGCCGAATAAGAGCCCGGCGCCCACCGAGAGCGCGAGTGGTTCGCTCAGCGATTCAGCGCTCACAGCAACGCCCGCGTTGGCTAGGGCGAAGAGCGGCATAATCAGAAAGGCGACCCAGGGGTGTAACCCTGTCTCAAGTCGCTCGAGAGGGGAGGTGACTTCGCGAGAGGCGAAGCGCAGCGATTCGATAACCTCAGTGGAGACAGGTTCTTGCCTTGTGTGTGCAGAGGCGTTGAGTTCGCTACGCGAGCGTGCCAACACCTCTACAAAAGAGGCGCCTTTGAGCCAAGCGCTCGCCGGCGTTAGTAGACCGAGCGCAACACCGGCCACTGTCGGGTGGATGCCGGACTTGAGTGTGAAAAGCCAAATGACACTCCCCACCACGACGTAAGCGGAGACCGTTCTCACGCCAAGTCGATTCAGGATCGCGATGCCACCAAAACCGAGCAATGCTGCCGCGAGCGCACCGATGCTTAAGGTATCGGTGTAGAAAAACGCAATCACGCCTACGGCGAAGATATCGTCGACAATGGCAAGGGAAAGCAGAAATACCTTGAGACCGATGGGCACGCGGCGTCCAAAGATCGAAAGGCAGCCCACGACAAATGCGATGTCGGTAGCCATCGGTACCGCCCAGGCGCGCATGGCCGCCGAACCGCCGTCTTGCCACCGAATCAGCGTCGTAAAAATTAGTACGGGCAGCGCGACACCGCCGATCGCACCTGCCACAGGGATCACGACTTTGCGTCGTTCCTTGAGCTCCCCGTGAATGAGTTCTCGCTTAATTTCGAGGCCCACAACGAAGAAGAAGAGCGTCATCAACGCATCGTTGATCCAGTACCAGAGCGGGTAGTCCAGCAAGAGCGGCCCCGCCGAAAGAGTCAGGTGGGTGTCGAAAAATGCCCTGTACGTCTCGGCAAAGGGCGAGTTGGCGAGGGCAAGCGCTAGTAATGTGCACCCAAGCAGGACCACGCCACTTGCCGCTTCCAGATGAAAGAAGCGACGAAAGGGCTCCGAAAGCCTCTCAATAGCGCGAGGCGGTGCCCCTGAGCTGCGTAGTAATCCGTGTTCGTGCCCGTGTCCGGTGGCCATAGCTGCTCCTCAGGGGCGGCGTGATACAGCGTTTTCCTGTGATGTCTACCCCGATGCGTGCGCTCAATGCGTGTGATTGAGCCGCGCGTAGCGCGCGCTCCGAGCGGGCCCCGCACGACACATGCCTCGAATACCGCGCTGGTTGCGCCTGGGGTCGTGGAGGAGGCGTGCCGGCTCAAGGGCCTTGAGCCGGCTATGCGGCTTCGCCCAGGCGTTTCGCATGTAGCTGGGGGCGCTGCGGTTGCCTGGCTGCGGGCACACGTGCGGTAGGTCCTCAAGCGTAGCTAGCCATCGAGTGCAAGTGTGTGCCCAGGGGCCGAAGGTTTTCGGTAACTCGGCTAAGAGTGCACGCGTGTCTTGCGCCGAATATTGCCCGGCGGCCAGGCCTGAGCGAGCTCGGGTGCTCAGGCCCCGACCACATTGCGCCCGGGGGCAGCTCGGATACGGCGGCGGACACTGCTGGATTCGAACCAGCGGCCTCTGGCTTCGGAGGCCAGCGCTCTATCCAACTGAGCTAAGCGTCCCGGAGGGGCTGCAGAATAAGCGATGCACGGGCTCGCGCAAGGCGAGCAGTCCGGTCGAAGCGTCGAGCGGGGGGCGCTATCAGGGCTTCCAGGTGATGCACACTAAGTCTACCAGCGATGGTAGACATAAGTTGGGCCCGCGGGTTGCGTCGGGCTGCCTAAACAGAGCGGGGGGGCCAGAAACCATCAAGCCGCATGCCGGGATTCAAGAATGCTATGCCCCGGTGCAGATTGAAAAATGGCTTTCAGGGAACGGCTGCGCGGCAACTTGTCCGCGATCCGGCCGAAACCTGACGGCGCATGGGCCAGCTTACCTTCGGCATGTGGCTAGGCTTGCTGCTGGCCCAACTCGGGCTTTTCGAGACGGTCCAAGCGAGTGTGGCCAGGCTTGTGCCTTTGGTGGGTTTCACGTTAGGAAGCGCGGCCTTTGTGTATATGCGTCACTGCACGGTGCCGCGCGCCGGGCTCGCGCTCGTCGGCTGGCTTGCGGGCGTCGCGCTGGCGCCACCAGAGGGCGAGCTGGTGCTTGGGCGCGTGCATATCGATGCGGTCGTGACACGGCGCAGCTTCTTGGGCGACGATCCAACTTGCACGCTGCGTCCCATCGGGAGTGTGGTTGAGGTGCGCGCGCGCCGCTGCCAGCTGAAACCTGGCTCCGAGGTTCGGATTCATGGCGAGCTGCGCGCTCCGGTGCCTGCCTACGACAGCCGCGTCTTCGCTGAAGGCGAGTACGAAGGCGCTGCGTTCTGGCGTCAGCTCTTTAATCGGGTCCAGGGTGAGCTAGATCTTGGCAGCGCTCAGGTGCGTGTTTGGCGCGAGCCGCCCGCCTGGCGCAACGCGCTTGGGGCGTCCCGCGAGCGCGTATCTTCCTTATTAAATCAGCAACTTTCTGAGCGTGCTGCGACGATTGCTCATGCCCTGTTGCTCGGTGAAGCACTCCAGCTGCCGCGCGCGGAACGACAGGCGCTCGCGATGCTTGGCTTGATGCATCTTTTCGCAATCTCAGGCCTGCACTTCGCGCTGGTGGCTGGCACGCTGGCTTGGCTGCTGCAGCATTTGTGCGCGTGGTTCAGTCCGTGGCTTCCGGGGCGTGACACCGGCCGTGTAGCGGCGACGGTAAGCAGCGTCACGCTGGCACCTCTTGCGCTTTTCGTTGGCGCTACACCGAGCAGCGTGCGGGCGGCGCTTTTTCTTGCGCTCCTATGGTTCGGGCGCGCTTGCTGCGGCCGGAAAGTAGCGCCGCTGAGAGCGCTCTGCCTGACGGTCCTGGGTACGCTGCTCGTAGCTCCCCGCATGGCCTACAGCGTTGGATTTCTGCTTTCGGTCACCGCAACACTTGCCCTGCTGACCGCGCCCCAATCGCGCCTGCCTTCCGCGCTGCGCGCATTGGCGCTCTCGACCCGCGTCACGTTGATGACGTTACCGGTTACATGGGGTTACTTCGGTCAACCTGCGCTCGCGGGCATTGTGGTGAACGCCGTGCTCGCAGGACCCCTTGCCATTGTGTTGGTGCTCGGCGCCCTTGCAAGTGCGATGAGCGTCCGCCTCCCGTGGGACCTAGGTCAGCACGTGGGTCCACTCTACAGTCGCCTCGTCGACCAACTTCTTTCGGGTCTGATGGGCCTGGCGCCCTACGCCGAGCGGCTAACACCGCGGCGCCTGAGCGCACCCGAGGCGTGTGTGCTCGTTGCGATCATTGTGGGCGCGCTCGTTTTGCGCGGACGCTATCGCTGGCTGCTGGCCGCCGGACTAGCCTTAGGGGGGTGGCTCCGTCTGCACCCGTGATGCTAGGCGCGCCAGTAGTGCTGATGCGTGCAGTGCCGATGATGAGTTCTCGAGCTACGCGCAAGCCTGCTCAAGCCCATGTCCTGAGTCACCACGAACCCGTGTTAGGCATGGAGGCCCAGGGCTCCGAGGGTGGGAGTGGGTCGCCGGCTTGCAGCACTTCGATCGAGATGCCGTCGGGCGAGCGGACGAAAGCCATGCGACCGTCGCGTGGCGGGCGGTTGATGGTGACGCCACCTGCACGCAAACGTGCGCAGCACGTGTAGATATCTTCAACTTCGTACGCGAGATGGCCGAAGTTGCGCCCACTCGTTAGTGCTTCCGGGTCCCAGTTATGGGTAAGTTCAATCTGCGCTTCCGGTTGTCCGGGCGCTGCCAAGAATACCAGGGTAAAGCGGCCGTTTTCGCTGTCGCGTCGCCTAAGCTCCTCCAAGCCTAAAAGCTCGCAGAAAAAGTGCAGCGCGCGCTCCAGGTCTTGGACGCGCACCATCGTGTGCAAGTAGCGCATAGTAACGTACCTACCTTTGAACCATGCTCGTCGCTACCCTGAAGGCGGACTCGGGGGCCGAGGGCCCCCGAGCAAAACGTAGCCCGCGCAAAGTGCGCGTGGTTTGGCGGCGCCGTGTGTCGCGCGCAGGATACTGGGGGCTAACGCGAGGGGGACAACCGGCGTGATTGGGCGCGTAACACGACTGGGCGACTCGACTGGGCGCGTAACACGGTGTGACCACACGATGGGACTAGCAACGCGAGGCGCAAGGCCCTAGGGTAGGACGCCATGGAAGCGCTAACATTGTTTCAGTTCGCTCTCTGCCCGTATTGCGGAAAAGTGCGCAGCGCGCTCCGACTCAAGGGGCTCACCTACGATACGGTCGAGGTCAACCCCATGAATAAGCGGGAGCTACCTGAACTCGACGAAGGCGTGCCGCGCAAGGTGCCGGTGCTTCAGGTCGGCGAGCGCTTTATCTGTGACTCCACAGCGATTTTGCTTGAGCTAGATAAGCTCTTTCCCCAACCTTACCCGCTGCTGCCCGAGGATGCCGAGGCGCGTGCGCGCGCGGAAATGCTAGAAGCATGGGTGGATGACGAGCTGACCTTCGCACTGCCGACGGTCATCTACGGCACAATCGGCGAAGCCCGCAAGGCGGCGCAAGTCACCGCGCGCACCTCCAATTTTGGGCTTTGGCAGAACTTCGCCGTGCGCGTTGGCGGCTCGGTCATCATGCACCAGGTGGCGAAGCGTTTGCTCAAGAAGCGGGGCAAGTCCGATGGCCACCGCTGGATGGCCGAACTCACCGACACCCTAGAAGGCAAACTGCGCTTTGGCCCATTCTTCGGGGGCGAGATGCCGGACCTTGGTGATGTGGCGGTCCACGGCGCGCTGTCCGTCGTCCGTGATTTCCCCGTGTTTCAGGACCTGATGGCGCGTTCAGCCCTTCAGGTCTGGTACGAAGCCGCCGACGCCCTCATGGGCCACGACCTCGCAGGCGCCTCCCGCGCCGCCTGAGTGCCCGATACTTGGCGATGTAGTGCTCTCAGGGAGCGCAGATTTGGGGCAACTGTGTCATGCCAGCGCCTCGAGGTAGGGTTGCATGCAGGTGTAGATCCGGTCAGCGCGCGCTGAAGTGCTCCGGTGCCGCGCGCGGGGAGGTGCGGACGTTGGCAGCGCAGGCCACAGCGGACGAGGCACAGCGCTGGTGAGGGCGCTGCCGGGGCCTACTGACGGAGGATACGCGTCATCTGCTTCCCCTTGGCAAGCGCGTCGATCAGTTTGTCGAGATAGCGGATCTTCTGCATCAGCGGTCGGCAACGTCTTCCACACGCACGCCGCATCAGCGCGCCCTTGAGGACGAAGCGCGCGCCGCTGGGTAATCGAGACGCGGTTTGCGCGTCCGGCGTTTGAGCGCGATGCGCGATGGTGTGCGGCGCCTGCGTCGTCAGCTCGTGGAAAGAGAGCGCGGAGATGAGGCAGAGGACGCCATGCGGAGGCCGCCGCCGTGCTGGCGGAACCGCTCGATGTCACGCTCGTAAACCCGGGTAGTCACGGAAACATAATGCCTTCGTACAATGAGTATGTGAGGGCGTCTTGTCTCTACGGATCGACCCGAGGGCGCGTTCCCATTCGCGGAGGTATTTGGTGGCGCGATGCGCGAGCTTTGCTGGTCACAGCCAGCGGCATGAGCGCTCCGAGGGGCATTCTGAAAGGTGCTTCTTCCGTCGAGGTGCGCCTCGGGAGCGGCAGGCAAAACTGAGCAAGCCGTCAAGCGTTTAGTCTTGTAATCAGGCGTGGCCAGAGCCTAGGCTAATTGGGGGTCGGTTCGTGAGCCGAATCCTTCTTTCAGTATGATGAAAACGGCTTCGTGGCGGGGATACGACGATGTGAAGCGTGAGGGTATGCGTAACTGATTACGAACCTGAACTGGTCGTGCGCGCTCTAAAAAATCCAGAAAAAGCCAAAGTAGTATCGATTGTTTAGCTTTGGGCGCGCACTGAATGGGCCTTCAAGGAACATACGGCCCGACGATCTACAGACCGACGGTCGTGCCGGGCACTAGGGTGCTGGAGGTGTGATGTGATGTTTGCAGTTTTGTTTTTCTCGGGTGTAGGTGTCTTCGTGTGGATCGTATGGGCCGCTTGCCGCGCGCGCGGCCCGTTCAAAAAATATAAGAGCAGAAGCGCATTTATTCGTGTTCCCCTAGGGGTTCTCATTGGAGCCGTAGCCATGTTTATTTTCACTATCGCTGCAGGCTCTACCATCCGAAGTAACGCAGTTGAGTCAAGTGCGACGGACGAACCCGGGCCGGTCAGCCCTTCTGAGGAGCGCGCCCAGGCCGCGCAGCATAAGGAAGAGCAAGAGCATGTAGTCAATGACGAAGCGCCAAGCCCGTGTGACTTCACGGAACTGCCATCCCTCGGAAGTGCGCTAAAGTTGCTTGCTGCCTCACAGCCGTTGAAGCCTTTAACGGATGTGGGCGTAAAGCTAAGAGTTGTCGTTGATGGAAAAGACGGTCAGCGAGTTGACGGACAAAGTGTCCGCGAGGGTACGCCTTACGAGCAGTTGACCTGGCTGTTAGAGCAAGCTGAAGATACATTAGGAGAGGAATGCGTGGGCTTCCTCATGCGCACGCTTCCTGATAGCGACCAGCTGCGATCAGATATTGATCAGAGACGAGCAGAAAGGCACATGCTTGAGAGTGATCCATTTTTTCGCGCATTCACGCAAGCAGACAATCCGGTTATCGAGCCAATATGGGCACTTGTCCCAAAGGAAACGAAGGACTGTGATCCAGAAGATGAAGAGGATTATTGGGTTGGTAGGCCGCCGGGAAGCAATCAGTTTGAGAGAGCTAAAAATGAGCAGGCGCGAGCTAGTATACGCAACAAAGTGATTGGAAAGACTGCCTCTAATACATGGCCGTTGTACTTTGAAAAGTACGATTTTAAGTCGAATGTAGTAACGTTGATAGCACATGCCTCTGGCATGTGGCCTCTTGGAAAATCATCTCCAGTTATTCGCGCAGAGCACTTCAGATATACTGGCGAGAGTGACACGGGAATGAGGATAGGCGGCAAGAAGGTAACCGCTGAAACTCAGATGTCCGATGCTGAATATTCGAACCAGTCTAGCCTCGCTGTGTCTTATAAAGTCAGTGAGGAAGAAGCAGAGAGGCTAAGCAAAATCACGGAATCCGTTGGCGAACTGCTAGTTGTCCAACGTATATCGCGGATCGGGTTTCACAAAAAGTGCAAACGTTCCTGTTTGAAAATCCCTTTTATAGGTACGACATGTGGTTCGGTCAACAATGGCATCGGACCGTACATTGTTGCCGACACCCTCGGTTATGAAGCGTACGTAGAAGGAAAGCTTGTATCAAAGCGTTATAAGGCCATTTAGTGCCGCTCCCGGCGCGGGCACTGTCCGATGGGGAGCGGCATGACGGCGCCGAGGTGCGTCGGTCCGGGGATATCGGACGCGGGGTGGGGCGACGCTTGCGGGTGAATGCACGTTCGCACGCGCACTGGGGGGCGCGGTAATCGATTAGCAATCGATTAACAACCGATTGGTGGGCCGTGGCTGTTGCCGGGGTTGCTCCGCCTCTGTTTCGTGTGCCGGTTTGGGCATTTAGTCCCGCTCCCGGGGAGGACTTGAGCCGCGGGAGCCCCGAGTCTTGCTGGCCGAAACCGGCCGCGTGGCCGCGCCCAGGCGCATGCTGAAGCGCCTTTCGCACGTCGCGGCGTCCCGCCAGCGCCTCCTCCTCGGCGATGGTGCCGCGGTGCTTTTTCCTGCGGCTTGACCAGAAAGAGGCTCTGCACGTGGGTTGCCAGGGCGACTGGGCGCTCGCCTCGCGTCGCTACCGCGATATGCTTGCGGCATTCGTCAGCGCGCCAGGTGCGCCGAAGCCAATCTCGATGACGCGCAATGAGTGATGACCTAAACCTTTTTCGCGAGGTCATGGCGTGGCTTGCCATCGCGCTCACGTTTGTCGCGTTCTATCCCTACGTGCGTTCGATTCTGCGCGGTCAGACGCGGCCCCATGCGTTTTCGTGGGTGATATGGGGCTTGACCACCTGCATCGCCTTTGCCGCGCAGGTGGCTGGCGGAGGCGGCGCAGGTGCTTGGCCAACGGGCATCTCCGGGCTTGTCACCTTCTACGTCGCCTACCAGGCTTACCGCGCGCACTCGCTTGCTCACGGCACCCGGTCTTCCACGCACGGCGCTCAGTCTCTTGCTCGCCGAACTCAGTCGACGGGCGTCCTCGCCTACCTGCGCTCGCTGCCGATGAGCGACTGGGGCTTTCTCGCTGCGGCACTGCTGGCGCTGCCCGCATGGTGGTTCACGACGGACCCTTGGTGGGCGGTGGTCATTCTCACCACCGTGGACCTCATAGGTTTCGGCCCAACGATACGCAAAGGCTTCGCCGAGCCCCAAGAAGAGCAGCTTACCTTCTTCGTGCTGGTCGCCGTTCGCAGCCTCATTTCCATCGCTGCCCTCGAAGTCCTTTCTTGGACCACCCTTCTATTCCCCGCCGCGATTGCCCTCTCATCACTCCTATTCGTCCTCATGGTCT
>SLQV01000216.1 GCA_007131285.1 Myxococcales bacterium | reverse complement strand
GGCTCGGGGCGGGCACACGCACGGTGCCCGATTGTGGGGGCATGGCACAGGCGCACAGGCGCACGCGAACAGGGCGCACAGGGGGGCACAGGGGGGCACAGGGGGGCACAGGGGGGCACAGGCACGCAAACGTGCCCCCCGGCCACCGCCGCCTCCACGTTCACGTTCACGTTCACGTTCACGTTCACGCGCCTGCGCGTCCGGCCGGCGGCCAGGCTCAAGTTGGTATCCGGCGCTAGTTTTAGACGGCAGGACAAGCCGCCACCCGTTGGCGCGGGCTGGCATTTGCACTAGCTACCTCGCATCGCCAAGTCATCGATATTATACGCGAGGGGTTTGGCATTTTTGTTGCTCACTCGCTTAAGATATGCCTCGTCGTTGTCATCTTGCGCATCATCATCCTTCGTGCGTATGCCAGCGCCACAACCTAAGCGCTGAGTTGGAAGGGCTCGCTGAGTCACTCAAGCATTTTTACAATGCGCGTGCGCTCAGGCGGCGTGCTTGGCTTGGCGTGTCGGCACTGGCCCTGCTTGGTGGTTGCGCTCACGTATGGCAAGACGATTACAGCAGTCGTCGCAAGCGTTGGAATCATCAGGGTTATTCCACATATCGCCTCGTGCCGGATCCGCGCCCATTTCACAGCGAGACGTACGCGGCAGGTCGCAGGTTGGCGCGCGCTTCGGGTGACACGACGGTGCCAGAGCAGCCCGTGCGCGACGCGTGGTACGCCAGCGATGGCTGCCATCGAGAGTTCGCGTCGCGCTAGGGCCTGTATTCGGATCCACGTTGCAGGTGGCTGAAATTCAATCCGCTACCGGCATCGCAGGCGGTGTGCGCGGCAGAGCAACGCATTAAGACGCTGGCGCTCGTGCAGCGTATCCTCCGGGGCCTCGGGCGACCCGCCTCTCGTCAAGACACTCCACGACGCCCGTAGCGCGGGTCTTCGAGGCACTTAGCCGTGAGCTTCGCTTTGAAGCTTGTCTTCGGCAATAGCGCCGCTGTCCACAAGGTGGCGCTTTAAATCGTCGACCATCGCTTGGCGGCCGCAGGCGAATACGGCAACGCGCGTGTGCTGGACCCAGGCGGCAAGTTCAGAGAACGTACGCTGGACGCGGCCGTAGCGGCCTGTCCACCCGTCTGGCGGCACCGTCAACGTCGGCCAGTAGTGGGTCGTTGAAGGTGAGGCGTGCAACGCGGCGGCAGAGAACTCGTTGCTAAATATGAGGTCCGCAGCGGTGCGCGCGCCCTGAAGCAAGAGGGTAGGTTGATTGCGTTGCCGGGCTTCTTGCCAGAGCGCGCGCATCGGCGCGATGCCGGTACCATGGCTGACAAGCACGCGCGTCTCGGTGGCTAGGTCATCGGTCGCATGACAATCCCAGCCATACATCGACCCATGCGGACCCTCGATGCGCAGCCGGCCGCCTAGCGTTAGCGCGGCGAGGCGCACGGCTGCCCGTCGCTCCAGCCCAGCCGCTTCGTAGTCCGGGCCGACAAGCGCGTTTCCCGGCGCGGCGAGCTCGCTCGGCAGTGCGACGACAAGTTCGACGCGGCCACTCCCGTCACAGTGGTTAGCGATCGACAGATACAGTGTCTCTCCGGCCGCGGGCAGGGCGAGATACTGACCCGCTCGCCAGATAAATCCGGGCGGGACCTGCAGTGTCAGCATGTGGATACGATCACTCAAGCGTCGCCGGGCGAGTAACCATGCTTCAGCCAGCCTGGGCGTCGGTGCGTGCCGTGAAACCGGAATCGCGGAAGCATCCTCCGGAGCGGGCGTCGCCCTGGCTGCCGAGCAGCTAGCGTTACCGTTATCTTGCGAAGTCAACTGACAGGACACCGTAAGGTGTTTAGGGCGAAGCCAGGCTTGAGGCGAGACGACAGCCACCTAGCACTTGCGAAAAATCGAGGGCGGCGGCACGCTCACATCGCTTATGGAAAGCCACACCCGAGCGGCCAAGGCGGGGATTCGTCAAGAAGCTTGGCTGGTCACACTAGCGGCCACGCTCCTTTATGCGCTTGCCGCCGCCGTGCTGGCCCAAGCGCTGGGTGGCCAGTCAGCGTGGCTCGCGGCAGGTGCGGCGGCGCCGCTGGCGCCTGTGCTTGCGCGCTTGCTCGCGCCGCGTTTGACGCTTCTCACGCTAATTTTGGTGGGTTCTGCGCTCTTGGTCATGGCTGGCTTAGTGCGTTACCTTCTGCTGGATCTTGGCCTCGGTCCCACGAGCTTGACGCCCGTGGCTCTGGTTCGACTGGCCGATGCTTGGGCGTTTGCCCTGTCCGCCTTGGGGATCTGTCTTGCGCTGCGCAGCGCAGCTTGGCGCTTTCCCGTCGTTCGATTGTTGGAAGTCGCCGCTGTCGTCGCCATTGTGGCGCTGCGGCTCGCAGCGCACCGCCGCGGGCTTATTACCCGGCCATTTTCATTAACAGATCCCTTTATTTCCCGGGGGCTTGACCCGACCTGGATATTCTACGGAGCCGGATCGGCGCTTAGCGCGGCCGTGGTGGTGCTGCTCATCCGCGAGCGTCATCTGGGGCGCTGGCTAATACACCTAGCGTTGGCGGGCCTGCTTGTGTTTCTGGGGCTCGAACTCACTCAGCTCGTGGTATCTCAGGTAGGTCCGGCGGGTTCGCCCTTTGGGCTTCAGGGCGAAGGCCAAACGCAAGAGCAGGCCGGTCAGGGCCAGCGGCCAGAAGGTGACTCGCGCGCAGCGCGCAACAAGCAGCTAGACTTCGACAACGACTTCTCTGACCCGTCGCGCCAACTTCCCGTGGCGGTCGTCAACTTCCACACGGACCACGCCAGTGTGGAAGGGGTCTACTATTTTCGCCAGGACGCGTTTAGCGAATTTAATGGCGTGCGTCTGGTCGCGGCGGAAGATGAGCGCTTCGACCAAGACCTCATTGAAGTGTTCCCCTCGGAAGGGGTTGTTCCCGCCGATGCGCCGCCGGACTCACTTTTTTTCTCGGACGTCGAGACAAGTGTCGGACTGCTAAACGATCACCTAAGACCCTGGGGATTATTGAGTCCCTACGCGATGGAACCGTTAAAGAATGCCAATCCCGGGCGTTTTAGCCGTACCTACCGAGTCCGCTCTCGGGCGCTTTCTGAGGACTTCAGCGTGCTTATAGGTGTCGAGACGGGTCATCCCGCTTGGGGGGCGGAGGCGTGGCAGCACTACCTCGCGGCACCCAAGGACCCACGCTATCGCGAACTTGCCCAAAAAACCGTCGAAGATCTGCTCGACCCGTCGCTTTGGCAAGAGCCTGCGGCGCAGGCGTTGGCGTTGCGCGCTTGGCTGAGTCGTGAAGGCACCTACTCGCTCCGCAGCAATCATGCGGATGCCCCCGACCCGACGGCCAGCTTCCTTTTTGGCGATCTAGTCGGTTACTGTGTGCACTACGCCCACGCGTTAACCTTTATGCTGCGATCGCTCGGCGTGCCGGCGCGGGTGGGCACGGGCTATGCGGCGGAAGAGGCGTCGCGGAGCGGTGGCTCAAGCTTGTTGCTCTACGGCCGCGACGCGCACGCTTGGGCCGAGGTGTACTTCACTGGCCAAGGCTGGATTCCCTTCGACGTTTTCCCGCAGACCGTGCGCGACGGTCGGCCCGCACCCCCGGACGCGGACCTGCAGCGCCTGCTGGGCAGCATGCTTCGCGACGAAAAACTTGGAGACCCCCTAACGCCGCGCCTGCCCGACCTATCGCGCCTGTCATCCCAGGTGCGTGCTGCGCTCCTTCGAGGTTTCGGTCTGGTGATGCTGATGGCCTTGGTGGTGTTGATGCTCGGCAAAGCCTGGCACCGGCTATTACCGCGCGTGCCGCTAGGCTCGCCCTTGCGGCGCCTCTACCGCGCGGCCCTCGACCGCTTAGCGGAAGTCGGCGTGCGCCGTCACTTCGGCGAAAGTCGTGAGGCTTTTGCCGCCCGCTTAGGCAACGAACCCTTCAGTGAACTGACGCGTCTCACGCTGGAGCACCGCTTCCGTCAGCCACGCCGCCATCCTCATGAAGCCCTCGGCGCACTTTGGCAGCACTACCTCGATGTGGTGCGCCAGCGCTATCCACGTCGGGTGCGCATCCTCGGCGCCTTCAAGTTTTGGACTTGGCTGCAGATCCGTTAGTGGTGCGTTGTGTTGAAAAAGCCCGCGGACGGTGACACGCTATGTAGCCATGACTCACGCCGCTGCGCCGTCTCCTGCTGAGCCGTTGTCTCGCGATGCTCAGGCATCTGAAGACCCTCAGGCTTCTGGGAACCGGCAGGCATCGGGGAATACTCAGGATGCGTCTTTTCAGGGTGGCCCGTCGACGGCGCTGCGCGCGGCGCAAGCGCATGTCGAGACGCTGCGTGCTCGGCTGCGCGCGGTCATTGCCGGTAGAGACGAGGTGCTCGATTGGGTGCTTGTTGCGTTGTTGGCAGATGGTCATGTGCTGCTAGAGGACTACCCGGGCTCGGGGAAAACGACGCTCGCCAAGGCTTTAGGTGCGGCCATCCACAGTGACACGGCGCATCCATCATTCGCGTCTCCGGTGCAGACAGCGAGTCAGCCAAGCGCCCTACGGCCGGACGCTGAGGCCTCGGAGGGCGGCCCAAGTCCGTGGTCACGTCCCGGTCTTGCGCCCGGCGAGGCGTCTTCGGTTCCTGTCTACCCGACCTTCCGCCGCATCCAGTTCACACCGGATTTGCTCCCAAGTGACATCACCGGGACCACCATATTCGACATCGATGCGCGGACGTTTTCGTTCCGTCCGGGGCCGGTCTTTGCTCATGTTGTGCTGGCGGACGAGATCAATCGAACCTCGCCTAAGGTGCAGTCGGCGCTGCTCGAAGCGATGGGAGAAAAGCAGGTCACGGTCGACAATGAAACCCATGCCCTAGACGATCTATTTTTTGTCATCGCCACGCAAAATCCCGTGGACTTGGCGGGTACCTACCCATTGCCGACGCCGCAGCTAGACCGCTTTCTGTTCAAGCTGCGCATGGAGCCGATTGCTTCCGAACCGGAACTTGCGTTGCTACAGCGCTACCCCACACCGCCGCTCACGGCGGGTGACGCGCTGCCCACAGTGGCGCGCTCTAGCTTGCTTGCAGCGAGACGAGCGTTACGCGAGCAGGTATTCGTTGACGACGCCATCCGTCTCGCCCTCGTGCGCTTGGCGCACAATTTGCGGGAAGACGCCCGCACCGTGCAGGGACCTTCCACCCGTGCGTTGCTGTTGGCGCTGCCGGCGCTGCAGGCGAAAGCGCTTTTGCAGGGGCGCGACTACGTCGCACCTCAGGATGTCGAAGACCTAGTTGGAGTTCTCTTCCCTCATCGCATCGTCTTTCGTGACGGCCCGGATGCGGCGCTCGAGGTGCTCGCCGACCACGTGGCTGCCTCTATGGAACAGCTGGCACGCTTGTCCTTGCGTCCCCGCGGATGATGGATGTTCTACGATGCGGACGGGTCGCGCTGCTTGCAGCGGCGACGTGGACCGTGGGGGGCGCTGTGCAGGTGTGCCCTGGCGCACGGGTCGCGACCGTGCGTGCCGAGTCCGCCTTCGACCTGCAGGCGACGGGTATCTTTGCGGGGATCGAACGGCCTGAGGAACAGGAGGCGTGGCTTCGTCTCCAGCAGAATCGCCCGATTGAGGCGCGGGAACTCGCTGAAGAGGTGCTGCGCGGCGCGCCCGACGCCTTCGTGGCCCACTTCATCGTGGCTCATGTCCTGCACTACAACGAGGCCGATTTGCCGAAGGCCATGTTTCACGGACGCAAAGCGCTCAGCAGCTTTGAGGCGCGTTATACCGATACGCCCAAGCCCACCTCGCCTTGGGCCTGGCACGCGCGCATTCTCCGTGAGCTTGGTGCGGTGGCCGGAGAGCTTGAAGACCACGAAGCACGCCTCGCCTATATCGCGCGCTACAACGACCTCTATGACCCCGACCTCATCGCTGAGCAGGCCTGGACCCTGATGAAGCTTCGGCGCTTGCCCGAGGCGCGTTTGGCGGCCGGGCGCGGCCTTGCCAGCAGCGATGTCACGCAGCAGGAAATCGCGCACAACGCCCTCTGTGCCATCGAGTTTGAGGCGGGTAACGATGCTTTGAGCTACGAAGCATGCACGCGCGCGCTAAACTTCAGCCGTGAAGAGCTCGGCTTCGTTTCGACGGTCGACCTGACTAACACCGCAGAGGCGGCGCGCTCGCTATTCCGACTCAATGAGGCCAAGGCGCTGCTACTTGAGGCGACGGAAGCCGCACCGTCCTGGTACGGCAACCCTTGGCTCGAACTAGGCAGCCTTTATCTACGGCAGGCGCATTATCAAAGCGCCCTGGAGGCCTTCGCGGAGATGCCCGGCTACCGCGCCAAGCGGCCTCCCCACGTACGCAACGCGGACCAAGCGGAGATTTGGCGCGGTCTCGGTGAGCTTCTGCTGCTCGGCGGCCGACCGGAAGTCGCCGAGTCGCTGCTGGGTCAGGCAGCGGCGCTGCCTGACCGCCGCGGGCACAACAGCCGAGACGCGGCGCAGGACCGCATTGTGGTCCAGCTCCTACGCCGCTCAGCCTTGCTCAGCCAAGCGGTTGCGGTACGGCGACAGGCGGTAGGTGAACCCTGGTGGCGGCGTCTTGGCGCCTTCTTTCAGAGCAAGTGGTTAGGTTTCCGCGGCTGGTATGCGGGGCGCGCGGCAGGCCAATGGCTGCTTGAAGGCAACCGGCTGGTCGGCCTCTTGCGCGTTGGCTCTGCGGGATCGGCCATCACGCCGCCCTGGGTGTTAGGAGACCTCATTGATGTTGTCGGCTCGGAGGCGTTCCTGCGGGCGGTCGCTGTGGCGCGCGTAGAAGACAGCCGCCCTGCAGCCGAGGCTTACTACGATGCCTTCGCGGCCGAGGCGCGGCTCGCGCGCGGCGAGCAGGCCGCGGTCACGCAGCTTGATGCGGCCCTCGCAGGCCTGCCTGAGTCCGAGCGTTTGTTGCGCGCGCGCCTGCACGCGTGGCGCATTCGGGTGGGTGTCGACGCGGGCGAGTCGCGGGCCATTCTGTTGCGCGACGCGCCGGCGCTCATGCCGCTCCAGCGTGTAGAATTGCGTGTGGCGCTCGAACCCGGCGCCCTGGACGGGGCACCCAAGCTGCGGCGAGACCTCGGCCGTGTGCCCGGCCTGACGCTCAGCGAGCGCGCCGCTGAGCGTCTCCGCATCGAGGCTAGCGACGCGGCCGTTGAGGGCTGCCTGACCGCGTCGAGCGGCGAGACGCTGACCTGCTTCGCAACCTCCCGCCAGGCTTACGACGAGGCGCGTGCCCTCGGGACGACCTCCGCCTCCAGCTTCGATGCGTGGGCCGCGAAGGTAGTCGCGGATGCACTCTTCTCACCGGGCATCGATCTGTCCGATGCCATCGTCCAGCGCCTCGACGACACCGGCGGTCGCACCACTCCCGGACCCAACGACCCGTTGCCCGCGCTGCCCGGCCTCTAATACGCATCAGCTTAAGGTTGAGCCGCTACAGCCCTGGGTTCGCTGCTGTGTTCGCCGCGCGCCTTCAATCGCTCACGCATGAAGGCCGGGGACCCGCCGCCCACCGTGCACCCTCTCCCGGCCGCTGCCGGGCTCAATCTCTTCCTTCACCGTATTAAAACGTCGAAGAGGATGAGAGGCCGCACGCCCGGATCCTCTCGGGACTCGGTCTCGTGGTTTGGATTGCCGCTAAGCATTCGAAACCGTGACCACGAAGGACCAAGCTGGAGTTTGCAGGTAGGTGAGGGCCTAAAGGCCTGATGACGTCAGCGAGGCGTTCTGGCGAGAGTCGAGGTCAAGGTGTAGACCGCATTCGCGCTTTTGCCCGAGGATTCGGCCATCGCGTGGGTCCTGGTCCGGCGCGGTGGGCAGCGTGGAATGCCAATCGCCGATGGATCGATAACCCTGGGCGACGAGTGGATGAATCGGCAGGCGATGGCGCGTGATGTAGGCTTCGACGTCCTTCAGACTCCAATCGATGATGGGGTGGACCTTGTAGCGACCGTCCTGCCGTTCCACTGTCCGCAAGCCCTGGCGATGCGCGGTCTGGTCGCGGCGAATGCCGGCGATCCAAGCGTGCGCGCCAAGTTCGGAGAGTGCGCGCGTCATCGGCTCGCTCTTGTTCACTTCGAGATAGCGTGCGACGCCCGCGTCTCCCTGTTCCCAGAGCTTGCCGTAGAGCGCCTCTTGATGCGCCGCCGTCATCCTCGGCTGCGCAACATGCAGCGCGAAGCCTAAGCGTTCCCTTAAAAGTTCGACGAAACGGTAAGTTTCTTCAAACAGATATCCCGTATCTACTAGGATCACGCGGACGGAGGGCGCATGCAGCGTCAACAGGTGGAGCATCACCGCAGAATGGGCGCCGAAACTCGAGGACGCGACCAGCGCTTCGCCGAAGGTTGCATGTGCCCAGGTGATGACCGCCTGCGGACCTTGGCCTTCGAGCGTGCCATTTACCGCGTCGAGGTCGAGCGCAGGCTGCAAATGACCCGCAGGCCTGGCTGCACGAGCCTCGCTTGTCGACGCGCTTTTCCCCGAGGGCCGCTGCTTTGCCGACTTTTGCTTATCCGAGCCCATCACGTCTCATGGTGACAAGCATTGTCCATGCCCGCAACAACGTAGGCCAAGTGTTAACCCGCGCTGCCCACCCAGCTGACGCTTGAGCACCCCGCAGCCGGCGTAAACTCGCGAAAAGTGAGTTACGCATGAAATCCGTGTGGCGTCTACGCGCCGCTAATGTAGACGTGAATTCCTAGCGCTGGGGCGTCTAGACCGGAGGGGAGCGCGTGTGCGAGGCCCCCAAGGGACCGGGCACGCGCGTGCGCCCTTGGGCGCCCTGCTTACTGAGATCCTATGTTTCGCGTAGCGCCCAAATATGGCAACCCCCCAGGCACGCTTTGGCCGTGCACGCGGTCCGTTCAAGCAAACGCGTCGCAAGAAAACGCAAAGATAACCGGGGAGATCGCAGGCGCGCTAAGCTATTTCCTCTGATGCGCTCGTCGGCTTCGTACGAGACGCTCTTGCTGAGGCAGGCGCTGCGGTGTGTATCACATACTAATCGGGGGTGGTCGCTTGGTCTTGAGCGGTTCTTCCCGACGCTATCATGTCCAGCGAGACCGGGTGCGATGCCACGTTGGACCCGGTTGATGTGCGCGGGCGCTACGGGGTGCTACGGCGGCGGTTGGCAGGGCGCGTGCTTGGGTGCGCTTGGTTTTGGGCGTCTAGGGAGATCCCGTGGCGCTTTATCTGTCCTTGCAGAGCGGCGCGGGTAAGGCCGAGGGCGCGGGCGGCGGCGCTTTTGTTGCCTTTGGCTTCGCTCAGGGCGCGAAGCAGGGCGGCGCGCTCATCGCGGACGGTGGCCGCCTCGGAGACGTTTCCTGTGTTGGGTTTCGGTGGTTTCGTGGCCGGTGCGCGTTGCGAACGGCCGCTTTCCGTGTTGCCGGCTTTCCCGGTTGATGCACGTCTTGCGGGCGCGCTGCGTTTAGGCGCGGACGTTGCTGCGGACTGAGCCTCTTCAGGGCCTCGATTGGCGGCGGGGAGGGCTATCGGGGCGATGCGAAGGTCTTTGGCTTCGATGCGTTGACCTGCGCGCGCGACGGCGAGGTCGAGCACGAGTTCGAGTTCGCGTTCGTTGCCGGGCCAGGCGTGGCGCAGCAGTTGTTGTTCGGCGCCGCGGGCGAGGCCTTTTGGTGGAAGCCCACGTTTACGGCAAGCGGACGCGATGTAGCTTAGCGCGAGCAGCGGTAGGTCCGCGCGGCGCTCCGCCAGCGTGGGTAGCGAGAGCCCAAGGTCAAACCAAGGAGCGAGTTCTTCGGCGAGTGTGCCTTGGGCCAGATGTTCTTCGAGAGTGCCCTCGACGACGACCACAACCCGGGCGCGCAAGGGCTCAATTGCCGCCAGGGTTCCCAGGGGCCGAATTAGGTTCTCAGCGAAAGTCTGCGCCAGCCGTGTTTGACCTTCGAGGGGCAAGGCAGGTAGGTCAAAGAGGACGCACAGGCCGCCGGCGGCAAGTTCGAGCCAGCCTCGACGTTCGAGGCCCGCGTAGGCGGAGCCCAGCAGCAAGGCTTCGCTGTCGGCGGTTGCGACGTGCTTGAGGTCACCGATAACGCAGGGGTCGCCCCGCCGGAGCAGGCAGGTCTTAAGCTGCCGGAGGAGCGCTTCGCGGTCGTAGCCGGTTCCGACTTCGATGCGCAGCGGTAGCCGGGTGCGTCCTGCCGCCGCAAGATCGCTTTCGAAACGGCGCATGCTGGCGCTGAGGCTGACGCCGGGTTCCGCGTGGCCTAGACCCGCACCCAGGCGCAGGTGGTCTCGTTCGACCAAAGCGGCACGGAGTTCCCGGTCGCGCCCGGCGAGGCGCTCGCGCAGGCACGCACCCTCAAGCGCGAGGCGTTGATTGAGCTGTTGCCGCCCGAAGCGGTCCGTCTCCGCCGCCACAATGCGCGTTAGGTGTTCGTGCATGCGGGCGAGATGGCGGCTCTCGCTGGCTGTGCGCGGATAGGGTAGTGGGTCGCTCGGCAGAAGGAGCAGCGCCGCCAGCCTGTCTTCCGCAAAGAAGGTCGCGCAGGCGTCCACTTCGGCGCGCTGAAGCATCTGGGTCAGCTCCTTGAGATGCGGCTGCTTCAGGTTGGCGACCTCGAGCAGCGTGCGCGACAGCACGTCCGGGCCCCACGCGTGGACCGCCTCCGACCACTTCTCGCCCCGCGCAGACGGACCCGTGGACCGGGTGAAAGCGCCTATGGAAGCCTCCGGCGCGGACCTGGCGAGCGGGCCCGAAAAAGCTCCCAGGGAGCTTTGTAGGGGGGCGTTGCGCGACGGGTCGGTGGAAGATGAAGCGTCAATGTCTGGAGCGATTCTCAGCCCTGATTCCGACGAGAGCTGCCGTTGCGCTCCTGGCTCGCCACGCGACTCCGCTGCTAGTGCGCTACCGTTGGTGCCTCGTTCCGGCCCTTCGGCGCTGAGCGCACTCGCTTCGAGCCAACTGCCCGGGCCGAGGCTGTGCAGGAAGGGTTGGGCCCAGGCTGGCGCCTGCTCCCGGACCACCCAGCCCTCCGAGCTTTCGCTGAGCAACTGAGGGCCGCAGGTCAGTAACAAACGGCAGTTCTCTCGGCCGCTGCCCGCCAGTCGCTGCCCGATCGCCTGCAGAGCGCTTTCCGCCTCGTGGAGCGGGATAAGGTCCCGGGCCAGTGCGCGCACGCCCCGCCCCCGTCGCCGGCGTGCAAGGCCGAGGGGGTTGCGCGGGCTGCGGTCCCAGAGCACCGCCAGCGCAAGGCCGGTGGTGAGCCACGCGAGCCCAAGGGTGAGGGCGGTGCTCGGGTTCGCCCGCGCGGCTGGGGCCCATGCCTGCGTGAAGGCGAGCCGGTCCCCGGTGAAGGGCAGGAAGCGCAGCGCGAGCACCACCACTACGCCGGGGACCACGACCGGCACTGCGCGGAGCAGCCAGCGCAGCAGTTGTTCGCTAGTTGTTTCGGACAAGACGGCGTAACGCGTCGCGTGAGCGGCGCGGGTGCTTAGCAGCAGGGTGCCGCACAGCGCGAGCAGCGCAAAAGGTAGGCTCCAAGCGAGCGACGCGAGCCGTTGATTCAGCGGCGGGCTGAGCAAAGAGATAAAGCCTGTCGCGCTCGCACCTAGCGCGAGCAGCGTCGACGCCGCCGCGGGCACGCGTGACCTGCCGTGCGCGCCGCGCTCCGCGAGCTTGCGTCGCTGCTGAAGTGCCCACCACGTTTGCAGGCCACCCGCCGCCATCAGAACACAGGCGAGCACGTCGCTCGTGCGCTGAGTTAACAGCAGCGGTCGGGATCCCAAGAGCTGCTCTAGCGGCCACGCAGGCAGGGCCAGTGCCACCAAGCTACCCATGCCCGCAAGGCCTGCCCACAGACCGATGCGCAGCGTCCGGGTACGGGGGGGCGGAAACAACGCCGCGGCAAGGAGCGCCGCACCTAGGATGACCGACAGCATCGGCAGCGCTTCGGATGGATAGAGGCGGCTGAAGGGCGCCCAGGCTACGAGCCCCAGCCCCAGCCCGAAGGTGCGGACCGGCAAGCAAAAGGGCGCGGCCTCAAGGGCATGTTGCGCCGCCTCCGGGCCCAGCGCAGGCCCAAAGCTGCTTCTGCTCGCGTAGCCCGCGACGCTATCTTGAAGCGTCGTGCGTGTGCCACCAGACCCACGTCCTCGGCGCAGCGCGCTGCCGCGCGGGTTGCTCTGCCATGCGGGCCTCACCGCGTCGCGCTGCTTGTGGTGCTTCACGCTGACGACGCGCCTCAGCCACCAAGCGCTAAGCAGCGGCAGCAGGGACGCCAGCCAGGGCCAGAGGGAAACGGTATATGCGCGCTCGTGCGCCAGCAGCACGATGAGCGCCCAACCCCCCAACACCCACGCTATTCGAACGCGATTCACCCAGCGATTTCCCACCCTGACTCGACGAGCCGACCGGCTCGGACCCGACCAGTCTAGCGCCTGCACCCCCCTAAGGCACCCAACCACCCCGCAAAAGCGCCCAGCCCGTTCCCCCGCGCCCCGAACAACACCCGACCCAACGCGTTCCCAGGCAGGCTTTGTTGCGGCATGTTTGAGAATGTGGCTCTCAGCACTGACAAGCGAAGCATGGTCGGCTGCGGCATGCGCAACGATGAATCCGTCGAACGGGTCTCAGGTCCAGGAGAGGCCCGCGGCCGCCTCGGCGATAGCGTCGAGGGGTGTGGTCGCTACCCTAAGATCGATGGTGGAGCCGAGATGCCATACGATGTCCCGTGTGTTCTTGATGCGACCAACCTCTTGAAGGTGAATCAGCTCGAGTGCTGGGATGGGGGCGCAGCGCAGCCGCCGGGGCACACGCCACCGCGTCGCCCGCGGTTTGCGAGCGCCGGGACGTGTTGCCCCAAGGTAAGCTCACGTCGCAACGCACGCTCAATCAGCTTGCCAAAGGCAGTTCCCTCGTCGCGGATCGGCTTCTTCGCCGCCAAAGCGAGTTTCGGGTTTAGATTGACCGTCCTCGTATCCGTAGAGACCTGCTGCCGTACATACGGCTCATCAATGCCGATCATCAATGCCCAGGCCCTCATCCATCGTTCGGCGATCTCTCGCAGCTACCCGGGCGCGCCCTGGTCGCTGAGATTCTACAAGGTTGCGCACCCAGCTGAGCGCGCACCTGCGAGAAGAAGCCTTGACGCTGTGGACGCTTCAGGCTCCGGCCGGTACTTACAGGCCTAAGTCCCGCTTTGGTGCTTTGCCTTAACCGAGGCAGCTGGTCGCTAACGTTTCGGGCGGCTTGGGGCTATACCCAGGGGGCCGCGGGTGTGGTGGGTTCGGGAAGAGGGCGATGTCTGAGGAGGCGAAGGCAAGCATCGAGGAGTTGCGACGGCGCATTCGCGCGCATGACGTGGCCTACTACGTCGAGGCGGCGCCGAGCGTTAGCAATGCAGAGTACGATGGCCTCCTGCACGAGCTGAAAGTGCTGGAAGCGGCGTATCCGATGTACGCGAGCGACGACTCACCCACGATGCGGGTGGGTGCGCCGGTCAGCGGTGGGCTGCGGCGCGTGGCGCACCCCGAGCGCATGTACTCGCTCGACAACGCCTTCGGCGTCGAGGATGTGGCGGACTTCGATGAACGCTTGCGCAAGCTGCTCAGCGTTAGTGGCGCGCTCGAGTACATCGTCGAGCCTAAAGTCGATGGGGTTAGCCTGGAGGTCCATTACGTCGCGGGGCGCCTGAGCCTGGCGCTGACCCGCGGCGACGGCGCCATCGGTGAAGATGTCACGGCGAGCGCGCGCACGATGCGTTCGCTGCCGCTCACCCTGCCCGAAACGCTCGACATCGTCGTGCGCGGCGAGGTCTACATCGAGCGCACAGCGCTAGAGCGCGTCAACGTGCGACGGGCCGAACAAGGCGAGGCACTCTTCGCTAACCCGCGTAACGCGGCGGCGGGCAGTTTGCGGCTGCTCGACCCCGCGGAGGTCGCTGAGCGCCCGCTTCGTTTTCTGGCTTACGAGTGCCTGCAGCCCATCGCGCGGAGCCAAAGTGAAACGCTGGAGCGTCTCGCGGTGCTAGGGTTGCCCGTTCAGCCTTGGGTGCGGCGCTGCCGCGGCTACGAAGAGATCGCCGCCGCCATCACCGCCCTCGATGGGATACGCGCCGAGCTACCCTACGAAACCGACGGTGCTGTCATCAAGCTCGACGTCCGAGCCTTGCGCCAAGTGGCAGGGGCGACGTCGCGCGCACCGCGCTGGGCTATCGCTTTCAAGTACACCGCTGAACAGGGCTACACGACAGTGCGCTCGATCGCCTGCGACGTCGGGCGCACCGGCGCGCTCACGCCCCTTGCGCACCTCTCGCCGATTCCATTGAGTGGCACCGTCGTGTCGCGAGCGACCCTGCACAACTACAAACTTCTCGCCGAGCGCGATATCCGCCCGGGCGACCGTGTGCTGGTGGAAAAGGCGGGCGAGATCATCCCCCATATTCTCGGCGTAGACCTGGCTGCGCGACCGCCCGAAAGCCAGCCCGTCAAAGAGCCCACCACCTGCCCGGCCTGCGGCTCGGTGCCCGAGCGCGCGGGCGATGCGGTGGTGCTGCGCTGCCTTAACCGGGCCTGCCCCGGGCGCCTCAAGGCGTTGCTCTGGTATGTCGGGCGGCGCGGGGCGCTCGACCTTGAGGGCCTAGGCCGCGTGCTTGCGGAGAAGCTCGTCGACCTCGGCTTCGTCACCAAGCTCGATGACCTCTTCTTTCTTGCTCAGCATCGTGACGCGCTCGTTGCGCTCGAAGGGCTCGGGGCGCTTAGTGTGGACAGGCTGCTGGCGAGCATCGAGCGCGCCAAAGCGGACCGGCCCTTCGAGGATGCGCTGGCGGCGCTCGGCATCCCCCACGTGGGCAAGGTGGCGGCCACGCGCATCGCGTCCGCATTGCCGAATATGCAGGCCCTGGCGGACACCGAGCCCGAGCGCCTCGAAGTTAGCTTGGCGGAAGTTCACGGGGTAGGTCCGAAGATTGCGCAGGCGGTGGCGCACTTTATGGCCGATGAGGGACACAGAGAGGTGGTGCGGACGCTTGCACGCCTTGGCATCGGCGCGCAGAGAGCGGCCACAGGGGGGCTTTCGGGGGCCCTCTCGGGCCTGACCTTCTGCGTCACCGGCACGCTCAGCGAGAGCCGCAAGGTCGTGCACGAGCGCATCGTGCAAGCCGGCGGCATGATTCACGACCGCGTCCGCCGCGACACCACCTACCTCGTCTGCGGCGAAGGCGTGGGCGCGCGCAAACGCGAGAGCGCTCTCAGCCTCGGCACCAAGCTCCTCGACGAGGCTGGCCTGCGGCAGCTACTCGCGGGTGAGACTGTGCCGAGTGACACCCAGCCGAATGGCACCGTGCCGGCTGACAATGTGACCGAAGATGAGCCCCCCCTGGCGAGCACCGGAGGCTTGTTGACGGCCTCTCTCGCACTTGCTTGCGGAGGTTTGGCGACGCTTTTGATGCCTGCCCAACTCTACGCGGAGGACGTTGCTGGGACGGGGCTCGATAGCCTCGGGTCCCGTGGCGGCATCTACGCCTTAGTGGCTGTGAGCTTGGGTTTCGTGCTGCTGACGAGTTTCGCCAAGACATCGATACTGCTGAGCCTACTGCGTTCAGCTTTCGGTCTGGCGGGCGTGCCGTCGGCAACGCTGGTCACCGCACTCGCGTTGCTGCTTACGGTCATCGCGATGCGGCCGCTGCTCGGAGCGACCATCGAGCAGCTTGAGCCTAGGCCAGAGGCCGCGTCATCAACGAGAGATAACGCGACCGAGTCCGTGCTCGAACGCTGGCAGGCTTTCTGGCGCCTCAACGCTCAGCCCGACAAGCAGGCCTTCGCCGCTGAGCTGCGTACCAATCTGCGTGCGAAAGCGGCGACCCGTGCGCGAGACGCTGCTGCCCAAGTACCCGGAGGCACCGCGGTGGACCGGCCAGATGCGGACCGGCCAGATGCTGGGCCACAGGCTAAGCCAGCGGAAGCGCCGCCCGCCGGTGCCGAAGCCCGTTCGGAGCTAGCGGCCAACGATGCCGCGCCCTGGCGGTTCTCGGCGAGAACCCCGGAGTTCGCGCAGCGCGCTGAGGCCTCGAGCCGCACCCACGCCAGCGAGGCGCCTAACGCGCCCTTCGCTGCCGCTGCGGTCAAGGGCCCGCTTTCCGGCTACCTCGCCCTGTTTGACGGGATCTGGCCGGATGCCCTGGCCTTCATCCTGACGGAACTCGACGAGGCACTGCGCCTCGGTATCTGGTTGCTGCTGCCCTTCTTGCTGCTGGACATCAGCGCAGCCCTGCTCGTCGCCCTGCTGGGCTGGCAAGGCCTGACGCTAGCCACCGTGACCTTGCCGCTGAAGCTGCTGCTTTTCGTCTCAGTCAACGGCTTCACCCGTCTTTTTGACGCCCTGATTCGGGGCTACACATTTTGAGTATCGAGGCGTCGCATGGGGCTGCGCGCAGCCTCTCGCCGGGGGGCATGCCCCCCGCAACAGCGTCCCAAGCTAACCTGTCCGCTTCCAGCCGCGCGCTGGCGGGAGATTCGCTCGCCGACCTTTTGCGCAACGCCGAGATCAACGCGCTAGTCGATGATGTCCTTGTTGCCTTTGTGCAGGCGGGCATTGCGGTGCTGCCCATCAAGGGCGCCGTGATTCTGAGACAATGCGGCACGTTGCCTTGGAAGCTCGCGGACCTCGACGTCCTCGTTCAGCCCGAAAGCTATCCTGACGCGCAATGCTTGCTAGCGCGCGCGCTAGGCGGGCGCCTTAGAGGCTTGCATCACCAAGAGTCGTCCTGGACGCTGCCTTCGGGGCTCACCGTCGATGTGCACCGCAAAGCCTTCCACTACGGCCGCTTCCGCAAGCTTGAGCGCGCTCTTTGGGAAGAGGCGGAGGTGGCACCGCACCTCTTCGCCGTCCCGGCATACGTCCTGCCCTCGGCGCTCCACCTGACGCTCCTCTACGCCAAAGCAACGTGTGATGCCTTGGCACCAGCGCATCCACGCTACATTGCCCTCCGCGAGGTACAATCTAGGTTGGGCGTCCACTCGGGCCATCTCGCGCAGACCGCAAAACGCTACGCTGTGCCGCTTGTAGGCCTGGGCGAAGGCCCACCGGGTGATGCCCGTGCAAACAGTACAAAGCAACCAAGCCTCTGCTCGGCCCTCGGCACGCTCACGCAAAGCACCAACCCGCTAGCCTACGTCGGCGTCAAGCTCCGCACCCGCCTACGCCGCGCCCTGAACCTGCCCTCTGAACAACTGTCATCGCCTACTGCTTAGCGTTGAGTTCTCGCTCACTTTCTGAGAAGCCTAACTCAGATACCTGTCGACAATCCCACCTCTAAGGCGGTGTCCCAAGTCACCAACTTCCTCCTGCTGATATCGCGGGTGGGTCGGCAAAGGGCAGTGTCAGGGCACTAATCAGCTGGGTCTTGGCGTGAGCTCGGACCCACGTCGGGTCGATGCTGTCGACGAGATGGCGCGTGCGCACGGACGCGTACCAGTGGACGACGCGGGTCTCGGGTGTGAGAACCTCCGCGAGGCCACCGTGCGTGCGCTCCCTGAACCAATGCGCTGAAATCTCTGGCGGCAGCGGATAGAAGAACGCGGGGGGTAGCACTCGCGGCAGATGTGAGCCTCCCGCCGCCAGAAGCCGTTGGATAACGTGCGGCCCGAGCACGCAGCGGTTCTTGAGGGTTTCGGGTGACGTCGCGGCTATCGCCTCAAGCGCCGCACGCAGGAAAGCAGCTTGCGGCGCCGCGCCCAAGACGGCCTGGTTGGCCGCGTGGGGGTAGGCGTGCTGCAAGCGACGGAAGGCTTTCCAGCCTCCAGGGGCCCGGCGACAGAGCGTACGCACAAGCGCCCGCCCGAGCGCAACGCCGCGCACCCAAGGATGGCGCGAACGTTTAACGGCTTGCGGATAGCAGATGGGTTCTTCGCCCACGAAACCCGCACTTTCGCTGGCACAGAGCGCTTCAAACGAGGCCACACTCACCGTGTCAATATCGAGATATACGCCGCCCTCCGCGTAAAGCAGGACGGTGCGCAGCACATCCGCGCGCTGAGCGCCCCGCGTGATGAGAGGCCAAAGCTGGGCAAGCTTGGGTGCAAGGTCTGGTCCCGCGCGCTGCAAAAGTGCGGCTTCATCAAGCTTACGGCACTCGACGCGGGGCACGTCCGCAAGCGCCCTGAACCACGGCATCGCGCTGAGGTCGTCAGTGTAGTGCAGCACGACCTGCTCGAATCCCCCGCGTTCCGCTGCCGAGCGTACCGCAACGTAGTGCAACCAAGGAAACCCGGGCCCCAGCCAAATCAAGTGCGCCTTCAGTGGAACCGCCACCGCACGAACACTGAGGCATGTCCCGCCCCCGGTCCACCACGCACCATACCGGTCTGCTGAAGAGACCCAAACAGGTGGCCTGCACGCGTCGCGCGTCACTTAGGAGGTTCCGTGTGCGGATTCTCGGGACTACGCCGACTCTGAGGTCGTCACGCTCTCGGCACTTCGTGCAGCCTTGTCGAGCATCCTGCATGTTCCGAAGCCAGCGCTCGGATTGCGCCGCTGTGGTGGCGCTTCAATCTGCGAACGCGCGTCACGTCGCTTCACACCGAGGTATGCTGGTGCCCATCCATGCGTACTGTAGAGACTGCAGTTGTGCTCACTGCACTGCTGGCAACGGCCTGGGTGAGCCAGCGCCTCGGTGCGACGCATTTCGGGCGATGGCTCAGTGGGCCGGTGCTCGCCATCATTGCCGGGCTTGCGCTCGCTGCGCTCCACGTATTGCCGCATGCGACGCCGGCCTACGACCTCGTGTGGGATCAGGGGTTGCGCGTGGGGCTCGCGCTCTTGCTCGTCCGTGCCCACCTGCCGCGTATCGTACGTTATTCTGGGAGGTTGGCGCTGGCGTTCGCCTTGGGTGCCGTCGGAACGTGGCTAGGCGCCGTCACTGCATACGCGCTCTTTGCCTCGCTAGACCATGCAGCGGCACTCACGGGTATCTTTGCCGCTTCGTACATCGGCGGTTCGGTGAACTTTGTATCCACCGCAGCGGCACTCGAAACAGACATACCACCCGCCCTACAGGCTGGAATGCTCGCCGCCGATAACCTTGTCATGGCCGGCTACTTCGTGCTCTTGCTCCTGCTATCGCGCAGCTCATCGCTCCTCCTGCTCTTCGGGCGCCGGATGGCATCACGTAGCGCAAAGGCTTCGCCGGCACTTGCCGCCGTAGACGCCCGCAGGGCGTTCGGGTCCCCCGGCGCAGAGGGCGCAACATGCACACCGCTTCCCCTCGGTGGCCTGAGCGAACGCGCAGTCGATTTCGTGTGGGCGCTTCTCACGGGCGGCGCCGTATGCGCGCTTGGTTCGGCGCTCGCTTTCGCCATCCCCTTCACCGGTGCCGCCATCGTGTGGACAACGCTGGCGGCGCTTGCGCTTGGCACGGCGGTGCCGCGCTTCGTTGCCGACAACCGCCACATCGAGCCGGTAGGCACCCTGTTGATGAGCATGATCTTCGTCACGATTGGCGCAAGCGCGAGCGTCAGCGCCGCACTCAGCATCGGTCCCGCTGTGCTGGGTTTCCTGTTGGTGCTCTTGGTCGTGCACGTCGCGGTGGTCGGCGGCGCCGGCTATGCGCTGCGTCTCGACGTGCGCGAGCTATGCGTTGCCTCGAACGCCAACTGCGGCGGCCCCGCCACTGCCGCCGCCTTCGCCGCAAGCCAGGGCTGGCGCGACCTCATCGCCCCCGCCACCCTCTGCGGTGCCCTCGGTTACGCCCTAGCTACCTTCGTTGGCCTAGCTACCTACCACCTCCTCCACTGACCCCCGGCGCGTCCTCCCTAACGTCAACGGATGAGGGTTTCGGTGAAGCGGTAGAGAGAGCCGCTAGCAAAGTCGACCACGCGTAGCTCGCCGTCGTGGGTCTGGCCGAAGGCGCTGATGGCCAGATCGGTTTCGGTGTTGCTGGCGACTTGCGTGGCCGTGTAGGGCGCCTGGCTGCTTAGCGCCCAGATGCGACCGGATACGAAATCCCCGAAGACGTAGCGACCGCGCAGGGATGGAACGGCTTCTCCGCGGTAGGTGTAGCCGCCGGTGATCGAGCGGTCGCCTGCCGCGTGACCGTATTCGAATACGGGGTCGGTGAGACCCGGGTCATCGCAAGGGTCAGAGGCAAAGCACCGAGTGCCTTCTTTGATGGGCCAGCCGTAGTTGGCGCCAGGAGCGATGTGGTTGATCTCCTCGACGGCATTCTGACCAACGTCGGCGGCCCAAAGCGTCCCGTCCTCGTCGAAGGAAAAACGCCACACATTGCGTAGGCCGTATGCGTAGACCTCCGGCGCGCCGTCGCTGCCGTCAGCGAAGGGGTTCGCTTCCGGAATGATGTACGGAGCGTCGCCGCGGGTGGATGCCCGCACATCGATGCGCAGCAGCGTGCCCAGAATCGTGCTTGGATCCTGGCCTTGGTTGAAGGGGTCCCCAGCGCCGCCGCCGTCGCCCAGGCTGATGTAGAGCAGCGCATCGGGGCCGAACGCGACCTGTCCGCCGTTATGGTTGCCGGCGGGTTGATCGACGCTCAGGATGGTCACCCGGGTATCGAGGTCGACGGTCCAGTCGTCGCGCATGATGTACCGCGCCACAGCCGATTTGAGCTGCCCGTCCACGGTCTCAGTAAAAGATAAATAAAGCTCACGTGTGTCGTCGAAGTCCGGCGCGAACGCAAGACCCAGCAAGCCACCCTCGCCAGGGCCCGAATCGACGAGGTCGCGTGCGTCTGCCACTTCTGTGCGGGCGGTCTCCTCGGTGGGCGCTGCGTCGGACAAGCGCCAGATCCGCCCCGGGCGCTCAAGCACATAGAGCGCATCATTGGGGCCCGGACCGGCAATCAGGGCGAGTGGCTGGTTGAAGGTAAGGTTCGGGTAGACGCGCTCGAGTTCAACGCGCGTCGTATCACTGACGTTTGGTTCATCTGCGCTCGGCGGCGGTTCAGGCAGCGTATTGTCCTCGCCACAAGCGCTGACCAGAAATCCAGCCGCCATCACCGACGCGATGGCCCCGCGCCAACGCCCTTCAAGTCCATATGTCACTAAGTTCATGCACTCAGTCTAAGGCGTGCCGGCCACATTGCCTACCCACCGTATTCATGCACGCTAGCCGCGCAGCCTCGCGACCAACGGGCGTGGCGAGTACGTGCAGGGCAAGCGAATGCGCCCCATTTAACGCACCCCCGTCTGTTCCGAAAGCCTGGCGGGGACGGGGCCTTTATCAACACAGTTGGACTCTCGATACTGTGTGGCGGATCGACCCAACCATCAACGATGGCTACCCGCGTCTTCGCCGCGCACTCGTTCTCCCATAGCTATCCTGCAAAACGCTTGCGAAAGCTTCGCTTCGTGACCGTCTACCTCGATTGCGTGGTGAGAAAGGCGGCGATGCCACCGCCCCAGTCTTATTGGGGAGGCTTACGGTACGCGGCGCCCGGGTCGCTCCGAACAAGGACCCGCCGCTCCGAATTCTTTACGCTGTGACCGGACGAAAGTGTGCCCCGCCTAACAGAGCCTCCCGGAAGCACGGGAAGACTCAAGACTTGTAGCCGTGGGGCAGTGTATTCCTCAGGAGCCCACTCATGGACATAGCGGTCGCAGGCGTATGGGGGCGTGCCGGAATCGATTGGTGAGATAATTCGGGCCATCCCCTTCCGGCGCAGGAGGAAGGCAGGCAGTAGTGCGGAAGGCGGAGACGTTGCGTGGATGGCGCTGAGGCCCGTTGGTCATCGCGCCTGCGTGCCGAGACACTTCCGAATGTGGCGGGCTCGGGCGGTATCGTCTCGAATGAGCCGCTCGCAGCGCGGACCGGATGTTTCGGCGGGCCGAAACATGCAGCGCAAATCAGGAGTGGCGCCCCTGGGATGGTTCCTGACGGCTCCTCCACAAATCAGGTCTTAATAAAAACGGGAGCCAGGTTCGCAGTGTTCTAGAGACAAAATACCAGCACTTAGCGCCAAGTTCTGGTATTTTGTCTCTAGTGGCAGACGCACTTCACCTGCGTTCTACGATTCGCCACAGGCTACCAAGCAGAGGGCCGCCTTTGTCAGACGTACTGGCAGCGATGACGTCCCCGAAGCTTTCGCGGGCGTATGCACCCAACTGGCTGAGTTCCTCGTGCCACCACTCAGGGCCCTCGCTACACATCAACGTTTCGGTGCCAGTTGGGTGCCAGCGGGTTCGTGGCAGAAGATGTGAACCCGGCACTGATACGGCTTAGGTCACTGGTGCTCGCTCTATCTACCGGTGTCACCAGCTTCTCGATGTCGCGGTCGCGCGCTCAGCTACGCTAGGTACGCCCGCGGGAGCGTCACCTGGAAAGAGGGGCGCTCCCAGCAGCGGTGATGATGCGACGCGCCCAAGGCGCATCGGTCCTGGGACATCGCATGCGGGCGCGTGAGGCTAACCCGGCGGTGGGGGCATTGCAGCGCATGCGGGTGAGTGCGCGGTCGCACGCGCTTACGGATGGCGCAATCGATTGCAGAGGCGCTCTTAGGGAGAAAAAATCGAGGCAACCGGCAACGGGTGCTGGCCGATGTGGACGGCATGACCGCTACTCCGTCTAATGCCCGATGGGAGAGTCACTCAAGCTCTTGCCCTATCTCATGCCGATGCTGGGAGAACGCATCGAGACCCAGGACAAAGACCGCACGATCGTACTCGCGGCCGCCATCCGTAGCGGGGGCCTGAACAGCACATATACACGACCAAGTCCACCCGCTCTAAAGCATCTGCAAAGAATAAGTGTTTAGATCCGACGTAACCGTTCAGGGGGTCCAGAAAGCAAAAACGCTGCGGAAAGAAGCAAGTGGGCGTTGGGGACCCGCTTGCCGGCTTTAGGTTTTTGGGGGAGGGTTTGCGGGATTCACTCCCGAAAACCCCGGGGCATGCGTGTAAAATGCCCCCTGAACAGTTACGATCCGACTTCCACGCTCATTCGTGCTTAATAGCTCACGCATGGCCCAGTTAGTGCCCCCAAGGGTTGTAGAGGGGCGCCGGAGATGTGACGATTCGCTGAGGCGCTCAAGAGGCAAAACCATGCTGGGAGCGCCTCTGTATAGACCTGGGCGCTTGCCGTGAAATCGGGATCCTGTAGGGTGTTAGCGGGAAATATCACGAAGACCGAAGAAATGTTCATGTCCGATGGGTTTTCTGGCTAAACTGCGCAATACTATTCGGTCATGATGGCAGCTAGGCGCTTGGGTGCTTCGGCAAAAAACTTGCCCCGGGCTTGCGCAACTCGTTGAAGCGACGGCCGATGTCTGGAGAAGTATGTTGGAACGACCGTTTAAACTAGGGCTTTTTTGCCTTGCCTGCTCGCGGCTACTGCTGCTGATTTCCTTTGCGGCGTGTGGCGCGACGGAGGAGCAGATAGAGGCCGATGCAGAGGAAACATCCGCCGAAGTCTCCACGCCACCTGCCGCAGATCCACCGGTGAGCGCCCTTGAATGTTCCGATGGTTTCGCCGATTGCGACGGTGACCGCGACAATGGGTGTGAGGTGGACCTTAGCACCGACCGTGCCCACTGTGGCGGCTGTGGTCGGGTATGCAACTGGACCTGCGAGGAAGGTGTCTGCAATGACCCCGTCCAGCTTTCCCTTGGTGTTTTTGGTAGTTGTGCGGCGCTCGGCAGTGGTCATGCAGCGTGCTGGGGCCTCAATTACAACGGCCAAATCGGCGACGGAAGTGGGGGAAGCGTCGAAGCTGAGTCTCTCCCCACTGACGGAAACACCAGTGTGTTTCCGCCGGCTGAAATCACGCCGGATTTCGCGCGGCGACCGACGTACGTACGCACCTCGGCAAGCACGCGCTTGCAGGGCGTCACATCCGTGGCCCGAGGCCTCCACCATGCGTGCGCGCTGACGGATGACGGCGAGGTCTACTGCTGGGGCGCAAACTATAACGGGCAGCTAGGCGATGGCACCACCCTTCCTCGTGGCTTTGCGGGGCTGGTGCGTGCCCCCTCAGAAGGCTTCTTTGCCGGGCCCGCACTCTCCGACGTGGTCCACATTAGCAGCGGTTGGTATCATAGTTGCGCGGTGGTCCGCTCGGGGCGCGTCTACTGTTGGGGACGGAATCTCAATGGTCGACTTGGGAACGGCGTCGTTGAGTTCGAGATTGTGTCGACACCCGTTCCCATGGTGGGCATTGGAGCCTCGACACCGATGCTTACCGAGGGAGTCTCGGTAAGCGGAGGTGTCGACGCGACATGCGTTGAACGAACGCTAGGTATTGTGTGCGCCGGAAGGGACTCGCGTGGCGCACGCGGTGACGGGGATGGATTAGGTCCGGCGAGCGCACGGCCGACGCGCGTGCGCAGTGTCGGTGACTACGCCGAGTGGACTCAGCCCACGCTGCAGATACAGTCACTGGTCCAGTCTGGATGTGCGCTTGTACAAGATGGCTTTGTTGCCTGCTGGGGCGCTGCGCCCTTCGGGAGTGGCCATGAGAATATCCGGGCAGCCCCGGAACGCGTGCTTGACCCGACTGGACGGGACGTTCTGAATAACATCACGCAGATATCAGGCGTTGATTCACATATGTGCGCCCTGGACGGCGAGGGCTTCGCTTATTGCTGGGGCTGGAATGGCTATGGTCAGCTAGGGAGCGTGAGTGCTTTGCCGGACAGCCGTGCTGCGGAGACTACGCTGCCCGTCGCGTTTCTCAACCCCAGCACCGCGATGCCGCAGGGCGGCATCGTCGAAATCAGCGCGGGTGGGCGCCACACCTGCACGCGCATGCAGGACGGCCGCGTGCTCTGCTGGGGCCAGAACAGTTATGGGGAACTCGGCAATGGCGAGACGGGCGAAGCCGCTTACGGCGTTGAGGTGCTCCCGCCCTTGGACTGAAAGTTCGGTTTGCGACTCACTCTGACTTAGGGGCGCGAAGGTCATGTTAATGCAACTCTCCAAATTTAACGCAGTGCTGTTGAGTGCCGGCGCTGCATGGATGCAGGCCTGCGGCTCGAACGGTGCGGGCGCGCCGGCTGCCCTTGGCGATAACGCCGACCGAGCCATCTGCGAGTTGTCGGCGGACTGCGCGCCCGGCATGTATTGTGATCTCGGGCGGTGCTTTCAGGCCTGCTCGGTGGAGGCGCCCTGCGCCGATGGGCTTAGCTGCAACAGCCGTGGCGCTTGCACCCTTGAGGGTGGCACCCACCGTGATGCCCTGCCAACCACCGAAGCAGCGGCCACGCTGAGCCTGAGCGAAACCCAAGTCGTCTTCGGTCCCGGCAGTGATACGCAAACGGTGCTGCTCACACCTTCGCGGGCCCTGCGCTATCGAGCCGAATCCTCCGAGCCTTGGCTTCGCGTCGATACGCGCCCCAGAGAGATTGACGGGCCAGATGCCATTGAGCTTGCGCTCGTCGGCGTGCCTGAAAGACTCGATGCCGAGACGGCCACCGTCACCATTTACTCAAGCGCGGGCGAAGCCCACGTACACGTTCTTTACCGCAAACTTCAAGCCGGCGCGGTCGAGGGCGAGATGCGTTACGATACGCCGCTGGCTTTAGGGGCAGTGCCCATTCGCGCGTGGCTACAGCCGCTAGCGGACAATCAGTTGGGCTTGCGCATCTACGCTGCCTCTTCGCCAACACTCCACAGTCAAGCGGGCGACGATATTCGTGTCACCCTTAGCGCGGAGAATAGCCAAGGCTACAGCGCTTCCTTCACGACAAAGCTTGAGCCTAGAGACCTTGGCGAGGCTCAAGCTACGATCGATCGCGCGCTTTACCGCACCATTTCCGTCTCCTTGGTCCTTGGCGAGTTCGGTGGCTGGTCAGGCACCTTCGAGGAAGTCTGGCAAGGCCTCTTCCCGGAACCGGTCACCGTCTCTGGCACGTTGCGGCTCAACCCCAGTGTTCTCCGCGAGGGTGAGGTTGACGATCTTGGGCCAAGCACACCGCCGCTCGTCGTCCCACCTCCCGCGCCGCCCACCCTGGCCTCGGCCCGGCAAGCGCTCAGCGCTGCCTGTCTGGCCTACGCGGTCGATGTCTCGCCTGGCGCCGTGCCGTGCCTTTCGCAGCCGCTCAACCTTGCGCGCACCTTGGCCTGTGGTCACGCCGTTGCGAGCAATCTCCCGGCACCAGAAGTCGGCTCATCGGCGGTTGTCTCGACCAACGTGACGAATGCGGGAGAGCGGGAGTTTAGGGCCCTTGCTGAAGTGTGCGATGCTGAACTGCGCGCGCCGGTCGCCCACGCAACGCAAGCGGTGTGCGCACATCCGCGTCGTCGGGACTGCGGCACCAGCTTGTTTGCCGCAGCGGTCTACGCAACGCTTCCTGAGATCGCAGAGATCACTGTGCCAACGCCGCAAGCGCCAGCGGTGGCCACCGCCGCGCAGCGTGAAGAAGCTGCCAATGGGGTGGCTGAACTCGTGGCCCGGTCGCTCAGCGCGGAGGCTGTGACGATGAATGAGGCGCTCGTGGATGCGTTTAGAGCGCCGTTTCGCGGGAGCACCATGGGTGACGCGCCGCCCTCAAGCGTCATGCGAAGCCGGCTCAGCCGCGCGCGGGACGTAGGGTTCGGCGCGCTTGCCCACGTCTTGCGACCTGCAGTGCTTGATGCGCTGCGCGGCTCGAACGACAACGAGTACCTGGCTCTGCGTCGCCTTGCTCGGGTGATGGCGCAGCTTGAGGCGGCACGACTGGAGCTGCAGAACCTGGCGTTGCGACACGCGGAGAGTGACAAGCGCGCGCTCGCGCAGGAGGCTGACGCCGCATTGCGTGCCTCCCTTGTGCATCATGTGGCGCTCGCGACCCTTGTTGGTTTCAGAAGTGCACCGGCTTTGGCCGAGCTTGCCGAAGCACAGGTCGTACTCACGCGGCATTCCGAAGCTAATCGTCGGCTGCGCACCGATGTCGACGTCCTCGGTTTTCCCGAAGACTACGTTGAGTTTCTCTACGATGCGCGCGATGAAAGTCCGCGAAACGCAACCAACTTTCTTCAGGTCTTAAACAAGCGTGAGGAAGCCGACCTCAATCCGGCGCTGGCCGACGAGGCCTTGGCCCGGGAGTTTATCGAAAAGCTTGACGACAATACGGAAACTCTGAGGGAGCGTCTAGAGCAAACAACGCGCATCGCCAACGAACGCCTCATTGAACTCTGCGGCGCATCGCCAGGCAGTGCCTCCGAACCCGACATCGAACGCTGCGGTCAGGCGTCAGGTGCGGTCGCCGTAGCGAGCAGCCGGGTATCGGAAGCCTTTCGTGGGATGGGTCGAGCGGCTGCTGCCATCGAAGCGACCGAACGAGAGATCGCGATCGAAAAAGCGCGTGCCGTTCAAGTGGCTGAGCTTCGCGGACTCCAGCGCGATGTGGTCGCCGAGGCAAACGAGATCATCTACTCGGAGACGCACAAAGAAGAAAAGGCACGCGACCGAAAGCGCTGGTTCAAGACCATTGGCAACAATATATTCGGCGCAGCGAAGATAGCTGGCGGCATCCTAACCCTTAACCCTCCCTTAATACTTACGGGCATCGCGCTAAGCACTGATTTGGTCTCCGAGGTGGCATCGATCCATCAGGACAAAACGGCGCAGAAGTCGCGCCTCGTGAGGCTCCGTGCGGAACAGAATAAGGAAGAGCAGCTTCGGGGACTAGACAACGTCATCGAGCTGGTGAACGACGATGCGCGTCTGGTGACACTCGTGGCGCAGGTCGAGACGCGTCAGATGGAGTTTTACCAGGCGACGGAGGCCATTCTGACCGCCATGATTGAGCGCAACTCGCTGGTCGAGCAGGCCAGCGCGCGTCTTGCAGACCTGGAGTTCTGGCAAGCGCGGCTTGCAAGTGGCAACTTGAATGACGGCACGGTGCGCGCGGTTAGGGACCGCGCGATTGCTCAAGCGATGCGGTCCCGCGAGCGCGCGCTCCGGGGCATTTATCTGGCCGCCAAGGCATTTGAGTTTGAGACCAACACGCCACTGCCCGAGATCAGTGCTCGATTGATACCCGCACAGCGCGCCAGCGACATCAAGCGCTTCGTTGATTGTTTACGTGGGCTGTTTCTTGACTTTAGCGGTGCCTACGGAACGCCTGCGACGCGAGAGCTCGAGCTTTCGGTGCGTGATGACCTGCTTGTCGTGGGCAGCGAGCTTGTCGACCAAGAGACCGGTCAAGTATACACACCGGCAGAACGCTTCAGGCGTGCGCTTCTAGCACCGGGCAATGTAGGTCCGCGCGGAGAGACGACCTTGCGGTTTGCGACCACGCTGCAGGATGGCAACGGCGTGCTGAGTGCGGATCTCTGCAACAACGTTATCGAAGGCGTCCGCGTCAAGTTCATCGGCGATGGCTTGGGGGACAACCAAGCAGCGATACGCCTTGGGCAAGCGGGTGCGAGCACGTTGCGCACATGCGACGCGTTTGGCAACGGCGAAGGCGACAACGTGCGGGACTACACGCTGCCGCCCGCTGGCGCGGTGCTGGATGTCGGCGTCAACGACTACCGTTCCGAGGCGTATGATTCTCAGCTCTTTGGACGCGCCATGGCCAACACCGCGTGGACGGTGTCAATACCGCCCGGCAACATTGAGCCTCAAAACGCTGATCTCGATGTGGCAAAGATCGAGGATATTGTGCTGATGGTGAGGCACAGAGGCATTTCACTAGGGAATGCAGCGCTCAACTACACCCCGTTTTGTTCGGCATTCTGATGGGCGCGCGCACCCTGGTCGCATTGGGGCTCGCGTCTTGGATGGTGGCGTTGATGTGCCTCGGCGTCGCCCGAGCCCAAGCCGACCGCTCGGGTGTGCGTCCCGAGGTGTTGAAGCTGCCGGGCAAGCCGGGGAGCGTTGCGGGCATCGGCGATGCCTTCGAGGCACCAGGCAACAGCGGTGCCGCGAGCTACGGCATTGATATCGTCATGCCACCGGGCATCGGTGAGCTCGAGCCGCAAGTGCGGCTTACCTACAGCGACGGCGGTGGGCACGGCCCGGTGGGCATGGGGTGGGCGCTGTCCATGCCTCGCGTGCAGCGGGCGACCCATCGCGGGCTGCCCACCTACACGGACGCTGACGAGCTCCTGCTCTATGGCGACGCGCAGGGTACACGTAACCCGCTCGTGCGACTGGCGGACGGCACGCTACGGCCACGCATTGAGGGCGCTTTCGTGCGGGGCACGGCAACGGCAGACGGCTTCGTGTTTGAAACGCCCGACGGGGGGTCGCTGCGTTTTGGTGGAGAGGGCTGCACGCTCGCGCGCGACGGCAAAGCGTTTGCCTGGCAGCTCTGCGAGGCGCGCAACGTCCGCGGGCACGCGGTGCATTACCGTTACGTCGATCACGACGGGCAGCTCTATCTAGAGCGAGCTGTCTACAACGACCTTGGGGCTGAAGCGCGCAACGAGGTGGCCTTCGTTTGGGAGCCGCGCACAGATGTGCTCACGGACTACAAGCCTGGCTTCCCCCTTGTCACAAGCCAGCGTCTCGCGGCCATCGAGGTCAGCCACGGTGGCACCGTGCTGCGTCGCTACGCACTGGGCTACGAGCTTGCGGACGGACTCTCACGCTTGGTCGACGTCGGCGTGGCGGGGCGCGACGGCACGCAGCTACCGCCGATGCGTTTTTCGTATGCATCGCTACGCACAGACAGCGAATCGCTTGTGCGCATGGTGGATGGGCCGTCGCGGGGGCCGTCTAGCCACACAGAGCTCAACGACGTCAATGGCGACGGTTTGCCTGATTTGCTGGTGATGGACCCAGCGCTCGATGGCGGTGCCTACTCTTGGTACGAAAACCTGGATGGCATGCGCTTTGCGGCGCGCACAACGCTGGCGCAGAGCCCGAGCGTTTGGCTCTCGAGCGCGAACGTTACGCTCGCCGACATGAACGGAGACGGTGCCGCCGACGTGCTCGCCCGGCTTGGCACGGGCGCCGATGACCTGCGTTATTACCCGGCAGCACTCTCCCAGGGCACAGATGCGCCCCCCGTTGGGTTTGGCGAGAGTCAAACGCTGACGGGCAATCTGCCTTTTGCGCTCTCAAGCCCCGATGTGCGCCTCGTAGACCTCGACCTCGATGGCCGCACAGACGTGCTGCGCATTGAGCCGAGCAGCGGTGAAGTGCGTGCCTACCTGCGCACAGAAGCAGGATTCGAGACGGTGGCCCGCAACACCGGCAAGCTTGTCGACAACGAGGTGCTCACCTTTTCTACGGGGCCAGACGACGCCGGCCTGCAGCTCGCGGATATGAACGGTGACGGGCTCGAGGACCTCGTCACGCTGCGGTCTGGTGCGATACGGTATTTTCCGTCGTACGGGTTTGGTAACTTCGGCGACGCTGTTGAGGTCACGGGCGCTCCTTTGCTTGAGACGAGCGAGCTTCCGTGGATCCGGCTTTCAGACCTAACCGGCGATGGGCTCGCAGATGTCGTTTACCTCGGCGCATCCGAAGTGCGCATTTGGCGCAATGTTGTCGGGCGCAGCCTTGAGCCTGGCTGGACGCTGAGCGATGTGCCGAGTCGCGCTGTCGACACCACCGTCCGCCTGGCGGACATGAACGGCAACGGCACCACGGATATCGTGTGGCATACGCCGTCAAGTGACGTGCCCTGGCGCTATCTGGATGTGCTGCCAGATGGCACACCGGGCCTGATGACGCGCATCGACAATGGGCTTGGCGCGGAAACAACGCTGAGTCACGCGGGCATCGGTGCGCTGCGCGCCCAGGCGCGGGCGGCGGGCGAGCCATGGCGCTACCGCGCGGCTCAGGGGCGCTTGTCGCTCGCGGGCATCGAGGTGAGCACGGGTCACGGCCCGAGCCTGCGCACCGAACTGGGTTATTTCGGCGCCTATTTCGACCCGCAGACCCGTACGTTTCGCGGTTTCGAGACGCGCGTGAAGCGCGATATAGGCACGGCCATCGGCGTCAGCGAAGGCGCGCAACCTACGCTCGTCACGCGCACGCGCTACGATGTCGGCTTCATTGACGAAGCGCTGAGCGGTCAGGTGGTGCGCGAGTCGCGGCAAGACGAAGCGGGCCTGCGTTTCGACACCGTTGACAACATCTACGCCATCCAGCGAATCGACAGTGCAGGCGTACGCTTCGCTTATCTCGCCGAGACCGAGCGACAGGTGTTTGAAGGGCAGGCAACCCCTGTCGTAACGCGTAGCACCTTCAGCCGCGATGACTTTGGCAACACCGTTGAAGAGGTGCACGACGGCATTGTCTCCGGGCGCGATGTGACGCAGGGCGACGAGCGCCGCGTTGTCCGTACCTTCGCCATCAACACAGATGCCTGGATGTTGCGCAGCCTGGTGCGTGAGGCGACCTACGACGGCAGCACACGACTGAGCGAAAGCGAGCACCATTACGACGGCGCGCCCTTTGAGGGCTTGCCCCTGGGTGAGGTGACACGGGGCGAGCTCACCCGCGTGCGCACGTGGGTCAGCGGTGACAGTTGGGCGGATGTGCAGCGCTTGCGCCGCAACGCCGACGGCCTCGTGATCGAAAGCATCGATGCGCGCGGCTCGCACAGCACGCTGACCTATGACGAGACGCACCGCGCCTTTGTGCGTGAGGTGCGCCGCCAGGTCTCCGGCGACCGGTTCTTGACCTGGCAAGCTGAGTGGGACGCCGCCTTCGGTGTGCTCAGCTTGGTACGTGAGCCCTTCGGTGGCGAGACGCGCTATGCCTATGACGGCCTTGGGCGTTTGGTGGCCGAGGTTGCGCCGGGTGATTCGGCGGCGCTGCCAACGAGCAGCTACACGTACAGTTTGTCGGCACCGACGTCGTTTATTCGCGCTGAGTCGCGGGTGCAGAGCGGCGAGACGCTTGTCGATGTCACGTACGCGTATTTCGACGGCAGCGGCCGCGAGCTTGGCACGTGGACAGGTCGCCCCGGCGAGCGCTGGCAAGCGAGTGGTCGCACGGCTTTCGGTGCCCGGGGCCTGCCTGAGCTGGTGCTGCATGAGTCGTATCTGGGCAGCGCCGACTTTGTCATGCCAAGCGCAGAGGCGCCGGGCGTGCGCCAGCGCTACGACGCACTCGCGCGCGTGGTCGCGGAGGTCGAGCCCGACGGGGCGACGCGCTCGACGCGCTACGTGCCCTTTGCGGTAGAAAGCGTTGACGAAAACGGCCGCGCCATGGCGCGCCGGCACGACGGGCTCGGGCGCCTCGTGCGCGTGACGGAGCCTGGCGATGCGACCGCCGCCTACAGCTACGACGCGCTAGACCGCTTGACGGGCGTAGTTGACTTCAAAGGTCACGCACGCACCTACACCTACGATGGACTAGGCAACCGCATTGCGCTTCAGGACCCCAATGCGGGCAGCTGGAGCTTTGCCTACAACACCGCCGGCGATGAGCTCGAGCGCCGCGACCCGACCGGCCGCGTGATGACGCACACGTACGACCTGCTCGGCCGGGTGCTCACCG
>SLQV01000088.1 GCA_007131285.1 Myxococcales bacterium | reverse complement strand
TCTCAGGGCTCAGGGACCTGCCTCGGGTTAAGGCGCCCGCTCCGAAATCGCCGTCAATGTTGCGACCAACAGCTAAGTCTGCGGGAGACTCACTGCAGGGGCACGCAGAGGATCATGCGAAGCCTGCTGAGACAAGCTTGGGCGCTCCACCTAGTAGCGCGACTGAGACTGAGGGGGTTTAATGGTCGCCCTTGGTTTTGTTTCGCTTTTCCCCGAAATGGTGCAGGGCTTTGTGGCGCATGGTTTGCTGGGCAAGGCGTGTTCTGAAGGGCGCTGCGCGGTGCATATTCGGTCGCCGAGAACCTACAGCACAAGCCGCTTCGGCCACGTGGACGACGCACCCTACGGCGGAGGACCAGGAATGGTCTTGCGGCCCGAGCCCGTACTCGCAGCGCTTGAGGCGCTCAAGTCAGAAGTCGCTGCGCTGGCGCAAGCGCGCGTGATTATTCTAAGTGCATCCGGCGCGAGCTTCAATCAGGCGCGCGCCACCGCGCTAGCCGGGCAGGCGCAAGAGAGGGGCGTGATTTTTATCTGTGGCCGCTATGAAGGCATCGATGCGCGCGTAACTCACTTTGTTGATGCGTCGCTGCGTATTGGTGACTACGTGCTCCAAGGCGGCGAGGCAGCTGCGTTAGTCGTCACAGAGGCGATAACACGGCTAATTCCGGGCGTAATCGGCAATCATGCATCCTTAGAAGCGGAGTCCTTCGACCATACGGGGCTCGGCGAATATCCGCAATACACACGCCCTTCAGTGTTCCGCGGGCTTGAAGTGCCGTCCGTGCTGCGCTCTGGGGATCACGAGCGCATTGCGGCTTGGCGCGCGGCCCAGCGCCGTACGCTTGATAGCCATGACGACAGCCAGTGCGTTCCGGACGCCGGATAACCATGCATGCAGCCCGCTCACGTGGATCGGTCCGAGACTCGGAAGCAGATGACCTGCTTGCATGGAGGCTAGGTGACCTCTTCTGAGGGCTGTCAGTTTAGGAGAAGATGTGGCGCAAAAGGTAGAACAGGCAAAGGCAAGTGCGGACGAGGCTGCTGGCCCTACGCATGATGAAGCACCAAGCCATACGATGCGGCGTGCCTTATGTCTGGTGCATTATCCGGTACTTGATCGAACCGGAGCAACCGTCACAACGTCAGTGACCAATCTCGATGTGCATGACCTTGCCCGCAGCGCCCGAACTTACGGCCTGCTTCGCTACTATATTGTCACGCCGATTGCCGCACAGCGCGCGCTTGTTGAGGGCATCACCGACTACTGGCAGACCCCGTCTGCTCAGGAGCGCTTGTTGCCGAGAACGCGTGCGCTCGCGCGCGTACGTGTCGTGCCAAGCGTCGCCGCCGCCGCTGCCGATTTCTTTGACGTTACGGGGGAGGCTTCGGAATTGGTCGCAACCTCTGCGCAGTCCAGTGGCTTGTGTCCGGAGATCAGCTTTCGCGAGGTAGCACGCTCCCTGAGGCCCCAGCTTCTACTATTTGGAACGGGACATGGGCTTGCGCCCGAGGTGCTAGCCCAATGTGTCTGGCGACTGCCACCCATCGACCCAGGCTTTGATTACGTGCACCTATCCGTACGCGCAGCGGCAGCCATTATCTTGGATCGGCTGCAACAAGCGGTTTAAGCGTGGTTAACCCGAACCCACCGTTCCGACTTAACGTTACACCGGAGGCAATCGATCGATGCCTTCCTAGCTGCCTTTGAAACGCGAACGGCCAAGCCGGCTGTATGCTCTACGCCGCTACCCTCCCGAGGTGCAACCTAACGACCGTACGAAAGAACAGCCCCGTGGGCGCCTGCGCGCCAGAGTGATCGGGAAACGGTGACAATCTTACCGGAGCCTTCGACTAGAAAAGTAGCTCTTCCGGGAACACGCGTGAACGGCACCCAAACTTCAAAGAGCGTAAATAGTCGCAAGTGCGTATCGGGAATAAGCGGGTAGGGCAGATGCTTCTCTTTACGAAACCGCTCTTGTGTCCCAGCGTCATCCGGCGAGATTCCGACCACGGATAGTCCGGTTTGTTGCGCTGCCAACTCAGGAGCGGGTGACCTTTCACCCGCTTTCAAAGCGCAGGCCTGCTGTGTACAAACCGGCGTAAATGCCTTGGGAAAGAAAGAAATGACAACGCGGCCGAGCTGCAGCAGTTCATCAAGCACAACCGGATCACCGGCAGACGAAAGTGCGCTAAAGCGCGGCACCACGCTTCCCACCTTAAGAGATCGTGACTTGTCGCGTTTTTCACTGCCAAATAGTGCCATGGGGTTCCGTTCGTGATTCACTCTGCCCAAACAACCCGTCTCGGCTTGTTATCCGCCCGAGCGCTGACGCTTTGTCGATTCGAGCAGGGCAGCTGAGGCTTGTATCCGGGGCGGCGCGTTCCCAACAATCCCGCGTCCCTTGCGAATATGCCCCCATCCCGAGTTTGGGTCTAGTCGCGCGTCGGCGTTCATGGGGTCCGGGCAAGCGACAAGTCTGCGCGGGCTAACGCGCGACTGCACCGGATCCCTACAGCGCTAGGGCGATTAGGCGTTAGAACCTCCGGACAAGCAAGGCGATGAACGCCTCGGTCCTCGAACTCGATGCCCCAATCGGTTAGGGAAAGATTGACCTGGCGTTGGCATGGTGTACATTTGCGGGCCGGGTTTCGGTGAGTGAACCTAGGAGAGAGAGCATCATGTCCAGCCCCGTTCTAGAACTGCAGCGATTTGAAGCCAAGCAAATCGTGACCTCGCTGCCCGGTTTCGCAGCAGGCGCCAGCGTAAAGGTCCACTATCGCATCCGTGAGGGTGAGAAAGAGCGCGTTCAGGTATTTGAGGGCGTTGTGATCGGGCGCTCCGGCGTAGGCGCTCGTGAGACATTTACGGTGCGCAAGGTTTCGTATGGTGTGGGTGTTGAGCGTATCTTCCCGGTCAATTCGCCTCGGATTGAGCGCCTGGAAGTGGTCTCTCAGAATCACGTGCGCCGCGCCAAACTCTACTACCTACGGGCGTTAAGCGGTAAGAAGTCTCGCCTGCGCGAGACGCAGCGCCACAGCAAGCAAGGTGTATCTGTCGCACGTAGGCGCTAGCGCTTACGGCAGCAGCTGAGCACTCGCGGAACCACGAACCCGGCAACGAGCCGAGTTTGCCGTCCGGGGGCCCGACAGGGCGGCAGCTTAGGGCACCAAGTCGACTTTTTAGATCCGAAAGGGTCTCTCCGAGGAAAGCAGATGCTCGCTGCGGGCGTCTGCTTTCCTCGGAGAGATGCTGGTAACTTAACGTACGCAAGGCTCAAGTACGAGGGCGCGGGCGACCTCGAGGACTCAAGTTGGGGGAATCCTCCCACGGCCACGGTCCTGAGTTCGCGCTGCCACCGGAATGACAGCGGTGTCTGGTTGCTGCGAGGCGTTCATTCCGTATGATAGCGTGTTAAACAAGTGAGTATTCCGCTTCATCGAACGCGTTGCTTTCTGCGTTGTAGACCCAGAGGCGCGAATCTGCTGCGCGGCCTGCCATAACGGAAGTTACAAGAAATGCGCAAGGCCACATAAGCCGGCCTTCTTGAGCAAAGGTCGCTGCGTCTTCGGCGGAAAAATAGGCGCCGCTATCGCAGTGGGAGTGGGCGATGACTTTAACCGGTCGGCCCTGTCGGAGCCCCAGTTCGAGCGCACGCTGCGTCCTGAGCTCATGCATCTTGAAGTAGGTTCGGCTGGTTCGCGGGAAGGTCTCTGGGTCGAGGGCGTGGTATCGATCCGCCAGGTTTTCCACGATTTCGCAGCCGTCTACCATAAGAGGTGCATCTGCCGGGCCGCTGAGCAAACCGCAGCCTTCACTCGGGTAGGCTTGCTCGGCATGATGCTTAAAGGCGTCCAGGGTCGATGCCTGCAACGTCAGTCCGCCTGCGATCCAGGGAGCATTCCAAGCTTCTGTCCAAAGATTCGGGTTGTTCATGCGTCGCCCTTCTTTCGTTAAGTGGTCGGAGCGTACTTACCAGGTGTAGTCGCGCTCCCATCTCATTGGGGCAAAGTAGCGATCGCCCCGGTCACAGGCAATCGTCAACACGCGCGCGTTGGGATGCGCCTTGGCTACCTGGAAGGCCCCCTCGATATTCGCACCGCTTGAATGCCCGACGTGCAAGCCCGTTTCGCGTGCGATGCGGTCTGCCATATCCCACCCGCGCTCTGTATCAACTGCGATGTGTTGATGCGGAACGCCCTCGTCATAGATTGCGGGCTTCAACGATGACGCCATGTGCTTGAGGCCCTCGAGCCCGTGCAGCGCCTCGCTAGGTTGAAGCGCAAGGCATCTGACGCGCGGCAGATGTTGCCGCAGGTAGCGTGTCGTGCCCATACAGGTACCACTGGTGCCGATACCCAGGACAACGTGAGTAAGCTCCGCGCCTATCTGCGCATGTATTTCGGGACCAGTCGAAAGCCAGTGCGCCTTGGGATTCGACGGATTCGTATATTGATCGCAGTAGAAATAGCGTTCGGGAGCGGCGGCGACGATGTCCTGGCAGTGCTCAATCGCTCCGTCTGACCCGTGCATCGGATCCGATAGGATAAGCTCAGCCCCATAAGCGCGCACAATAGCTTGCCGCGGCGCACTCACGTTAGCCGGCATCACGAGCGCAACGGGAATGCCGAGCGCTGCGCCGATCATTGCGTACGCGACCCCGGTATTACCACTCGTTGAATCGATGAGGGTCATTCCAGGGCGTAAGCGCCCGTCCGCCAATGCATCGAGCACCATTTGGCGCGCAGCACGATCTTTAACCGAGCCGCCCGGATTTGCATACTCAAGTTTGAGATAAATGTGCGATCCGTCGGTTTCACGCTCAAGGGGCAGCAGGCGCACCACAGGCGTATTTCCAACCGCGTGAATGACCGAGGTGTAGCGTCGCCCAGGCTGAGAGAAGTCCTCGCTATCTTGACTCGGATGCATAGAACGCCTGTCGAGGTTCCGCTCGTTCACCGGCAACCCAGCACTTCAGCCATGTATCGCACCGTCGAGCTATCTCGGCCTAGCGCAGCGGATCACTGCCACCCGCGATCGCGGGAACGATGCTCACGACGTCCTTGTCAGACAGCTCGGTGTCAAGGCTATTAAGAAAGCGAATATCTTCCTCGTTGGCGAAGACATTGACGAAGCGGCGTATGCCTTTCTCGTCGCAGATACGGTCTTTGATGCCAGGATACTGGGTCTCGAGCGCGTCTATCGCCGCGCGAATCGTGCTGGCTTCGACAGAGACTTCATCGGCGCCAGCCGTCAGTGTACGCAGTGGTGTAGGGATTTTGATGGTTACCGACATAGGTCTGGGCACGCATAGCGCATTCGTCGACCGCCATCACGGCAAAAAGACACAGTATATCTATGAGCGCGGCTGCGTATCAGGCTGAGGTTCTCGCAGTATCACTGCTGGGCGCAGGACCCACATGCGCCTCGAAGCCCAAAGTAGGTCTCCAGCGAGAAGTACCGTTCGCCCGTATCGCAGAGAATGGTCGCAACCGCTCGGTCAACGGGCAGTTGCGCCGCGACCTCGCAGGCTACCGCAACGTTAGCCGCTGCCGTTAAGCCAACGAGCAGGCCTTCCTCTTCCGCAAGACGGCGCTTCATTTCGTGTGCGCTGCGGTCGTTCACTAGGCGAATCTCGTCCACCGCGCTGCGGTCGAAGTTCTTCGGGACAAAGCCAGCACCAATGCCCTGAAGCTTTGTCGGCCCCAAACAGCCACCGCTAAGCACTGCACTGGTCTCAGGCTCAATGGCGATAACTCGAACACTCTTGCCCGCTGCACGAAAAGCGCGCGCGACGCCCGTGACTGTCCCACCTGTGCCTACCGCCGCAACAAAGGCCATCAGCGTGTCACCGGGAAAGGCGCCGATAAGTTCACGCCCTGTCCCATGCTCGTGAGCGGCGGGGTTAGCCGGATGAGAAAACTGGTCTGGTAGAAATGCACCTTGTTCGCCAGCAATGCGCCGTGCTGCGGCGACGGCGCCACGCATAACCTCTTTTTCTGGCGTGAGTACCAGCTCGGCACCGTAAGCCTCCAGTAGCGCGCGCCGTTCAAGAGACATGGATTCAGGCATCGTGAGAATCAGGCGGTAGCCGCGCTCAGCGGCGAGCAGCGCAAGGCTAACGCCCGTGTTCCCGCTGGTGGGCTCGACAATCAGCCCTCCGGGTTCCAGCGCCCCGCTCGCGGCGCCGGCATCGATCAAGGCACGAGCGACGCGGTCTTTGACCGAACCACCCGGGTTTAAGTGCTCAGCCTTGACCCATACTTCGGCACCGGAAGGCTTTGGAATACGCCTAAGCTGCAAGAGTGGGGTTTGACCGATCAGTTCAGAGAGTGACGCAACGGCGGCAGGTGCACGCACGCGCGGCATAAAGGCGCCATCGGCGTCGCGCGTGCACTCTTGAAGTAGTGACCGAGGTTCCATCAGCACCTAGTTGTTCCGACCACCCTACGCAGAGGTCGTGCGTCAGCGATGCGTGCGTGCGCCCTACAAGCCTACGCTTGCCTCGAGTACGACGGCGCCAAAGATACCATGGGCGAAACTTTGGGCAGGCACGTCCGCCCAAGCAAACTCCCAACCCCATTCCACACCAAAGGATACACTCTTCGCAAGCTTGCCTCGAACACCCGCGAGCACGTTCGCGCCAAAGAAAAACACGTCGGTGCTGGGGCCGGGTTGGGAGACGCTGCCGAGGTTGACCCATCCGCCAACATAGAGCGCACCGAGCCTGTCCGTGAGGAGGTCGAAGGTCACAACGGGACTCAGACTAAAACCACTGCCACCGTTGTCATTTACTCCGTGGAGGCCAAAGCCTAGCCCTACAAACAAACGCTCATCCAGCATGCGCAGTCCTGCTGTAACAAAAGGTGCGGCAGCGAACTCTCCGCGTTTGCCGGCGATGGTCAGTGTCTGCGCGTAACGAGCTTGCAGGGCTAATCTGTAGCCACTGTCGTAGCGATAGGTATACCCGCTTTCCGGTCCGCTCTGTTCGGCCGGTTCGTCTTGCGCGGCAACCACCGATGCCCCCCCGAGCAACCCCGCAATCACAGTAACCATGTAGATTAAGCCCACCTGGGCATGGATCTGAGAACGGCGCCAACAATGAGCGATATCAGTTCGGCCGGTTAGGAAGTGCGTAATCATAAGAGATCCTTTGAGTTCAGAGCGAAGCACGCCACTATAGCAACCAGCGCACTGCCGCAAAGCCGATGATGAGCAGTAGCCCCAGCGTCAGGGTCACTAGCTCGAACCTGGTGTTGAGGAACGTGCGCACCTGCGGGCCGAACCAACGGATCAGCAACGCGACCAAAAAGAACCGTCCACCGCGCCCCAGCGTGCTTGCGATCACCAGTGTGGCGAGCGGCACATCCGCCACGCCCGCCGTGAGCGTGAACACTTTAAAGGGAATCGGTGTGAACGCGGCAGTTAACAGCGCTAGGAGGGCGTGATCTCGGTACATTCCCGAGACTTTCTCGAAGACGACACAACTAAAACCGGGAACGTATTCGAAAAATAATCCGCCTCCCCCAGCGACCACGCAGCGCGGGCTTGAGCCCATGCCCTGCCACAAGGCTGAGCCAATGGACCAGCCGGCCACGCCTCCCAGAACGGACGCCAGCGTGCACACAAGCGCTGGCTTCCACGACGTCTTGGGAGCCGCGATCGCGATGGCAATCAGCAATACGTCGGGCGGAACCGGAAAAAATGAGGCTTCCAGAAACGCCAAAGCCGCGAGCGCCGCCAGTGCATAGGGTGTTTCAGCCCAGCGCAGGGTCCAGTCGTACAGGCGTCTGAAGAACACCATCGGTGACAGCAGTATCGATTGCATAGGCGCGGTCCGCACACGCGGCGTCAAAAAGTGGCCAGAGGCATGCTAGTGCGTTCGAGCTTCACGAAGGAGGCGCTCGCACAAGGTCCCGAAGTCAATACCATGCGCCGCGGCAAGCTTGGGCACAAGCGACTGGGGGGTAAGCCCTGGGATTGTGTTGGTTTCAAGCGCAACGATAGGTGGTAGAGATGCCGCATCTATGCCGGCCACGCGTCTGCCCGACGCGTCGCCACGTGTACCATGGCTCTCCGTCACGATAAAATCGCTGCGGCTGATACTCCGACACCCCACGCTGCGGTGGGCTAAAAGCGCCAGCGCTTCTAGTTGGGCCAACAATTCCGGGCTTAAATCCGGAGGAATTGAGTAGCGCGTCTGTTGCGCCTGATACTTTTGTTCGTACGAGTAGTAGGTGCTAGCGGGCGCGACGCCGACCGCGCCGAGCACGCGAGGCGTTTCTGCATCACCCTCACCATCGGCTGCCAAGCCTGCTTCAGACCACACCGCAACCGACACTTCCATGCCTACAACGCGTGATTCCGCCACCCATTGAGTGCCAGCACCTATCCCAGACTGCCACTCAGCGAACGCACTAGCGTCCTCCACAAGTCGCGTTCCGACGCTCGAACCCCCAAAGCGTTCCTTTAAGAATATTTGACGGCCGAGTCGTGCCGAAAGCGCAGCGTAAGCGCCGGGCGCCCGCGCTTCTTGGGCACATAGGCTTACGCCTTGAGCGACGGGTATGCCTGCTTCACGAAATACCGCACGTGTCGCCTGTTTATCGATCGCGAGCGCTGACGCGGCGGCGCCTGAGAACGTGTAGGGCAAGCCCGCCAAGTCAAGCATGCCTTGGATTCCGCCATCTTCTCCCGGCCGTCCATGCAGCGCGAGAAACGCGGCATCAAATTCTCCTGTGAGCACCTCGGCTACTCCCGCCGGTTCAAGCTCAAGAACACGCACAGAGTACCCGCGCGCCTCAAGTGCTCCCGTGACAGCGCGCGCACTCTCGCGCGCGACCGTTGCCTCCGGACTCGGTCCCCCTGTCAGCATCACAATTCGCTTCATACGAACGCAGCACACACCGAGCTGGCCCCCCACGCAAACCAAAACTTGATCGAATCGCTACGTCCCGGATTTTTTGGCTCGCTTGCAAGCACGTCGGGCAAGCATCTCGCCAGGCGGTTGCTCAGTCCTCCGGAGTCTAAGGCGCGGTAGTTGAGGCTTACGGTCTGTCGGTATGCTAGGTTGCGGGGGTTCCGCTTTGCAGACTAGCTCATGAATCAAGAGACATTGACATTCACCGAGGCCGCCCTGGCTGTCCTCAAAGACGCCGGCGAGCCCTTGCACTACCGCAAGATCACCGAGTTAGCGATTCGTCGGCAGTTGCTCTCGCATGTGGGGAAAAACCCTGAAGTGACCATGAGTTCGCGACTGGCGACGCTTGTGCGCAAGGACCGAGGCCAAGCACTTATTGTGAAGGTGAAGCCCGGCGTATTTGCCTTGCGTGAGTTCGCCGGTGACGTCGACCCCGAGATAGAAAGTTCGGAGAGCGCTATGGATGCACTAGCACTGGACAATGAGCCGCAAGACGCTTCATCTCCACTCGAAACCCCCGCGCCGGAGCTACGAGAGGCCGTGACGCCACCATCCTATGCCGACGTTTTTCCTGAGGAAGAGGATGACGATGAGCCCATCTTCGGCTCGGACCGGGACAAAGATGGCGATTCGGTCAGGCCCGAAGGCGAGGCCGGCGAGCGTAGAAGGCGCAAACGCGGTGGCCGGCGTCGTTCGGGCCTACTGGAAACCGAGGGCGCAGAAAACGATGCAGCTGACGCGTCGCGCGCCGACGCGAAAGAATCGGTCGATTCACCCGGTCGTCGTTCGCCAGAGCGCGATAGCGCACGTAACCGCGACGGCGCTGATGAGAACGCGCGTCGCGGACGCGGGGGGGCGCGTTCGGCGCGCGACTCTGCCTCACGAGACGGTTCAGGCACCAGCGCGCGCAACGCACGAAACGAAAGGCGAAGTCGGGGTGAAGACCCAGGCGTAAACCAGGCGGATGACTCCAGTCGTTCAAGCGATTCAAGCCGGCAGCCGCAGGCCGCGCCACCACGCGCCTACGGAACTGGCATGAGCCTGGCGATGCGTGTTCAGTTGACGGATGCCGATGCCGACCCCCTCGCGGTGGCAACCTGCGAGTTGCTGGCGGAGCAGGGCGAGGCCCACTGGCGTGATCTCGCTGCATATCTGGTTGACCGCGGCGCTCTGTCCGGAAGCCCGCGGGCTCTGGCTGCCACCGTTGCGGCTTCGCTGCGCGGTGCAAACGCGCGCCTCACTGGACGTCAGCGCCCCAGCCTCTTTCGCGAGACGGTTAGCGGCGAGATTAGGGGACGAGGGGTCGAGCAGCCGCATCAAGTTGAACGACAGCTTGGTGAAACCGAGCGGACGGCACAGCGTCAGCGCTCCGCTGCCGGACGTGCTCTGCTCGATGTCTTCGAGCGCTTGCCTGTCCCCGGCCGGATGGAGCTCTTTGCTAGCTGGCTGGCTGGGCGTCAGGTTGCCGAGCTACGTGCGCTGCGCGTTCCAGGTTTGCGAGAAGGTGACTTCCACCTTGCGGGGACGCGAGTCCTTGGGCTTTCGCGTCGACCTATTGCGCTTGTTTTGGCGCGCGCAGGTCGCCGTATCGACCAGGAAGATGTTATTGCGGTTCGCGGCGCATTGCATCACTTCGAGGGGGCTAGCGAAGCGTGGGTCATCACGACGGGCGAGGTCAGCGAAGCTGCCGTTGCAGAATGTGCGTCTGGCAGCGGTGTGTGCGTGCTCTTTGATGGGTCCAGCTTCGCGGCTGACTGTCTCAAACTAGGGATCGGGCTTCAGGAGGTTCAAGTACCGGTCGCGATGCTTGATATTGGGTTACTGGAAGCGTTGGGAATGAAGCCCTTTGCCGCGCGTGACCGCGAACCCAATAGCCACGGGGCTGCGCGAGGTGAAGGCTCCAGGGCAAGCGCGGCCTCAGGCGGCAAACGCGAACGCGCAGCTCGACCGGATAATGCACACTTGAACGAAAACGCCGAGCGCGAGCCATCCCAAGCCGGAGGACGAGAAGGCCGGGGGCGTGATCGAAACTCGAATCGCCGGACACAGGAAGAGCTTGCCGGGGAAGGATCTCCCGCCGTCGAGACAGGTTCCGCCGAGAACGCACGCGACGCGCTCCCCGGCGAAGTCGAGGTCCCGGCGCCGCACTTGCTGCCAGGTGACACCGGGCAGAGCGACTCGGGCACGACCAGCGACGATGATGTTGCTTTCGATCAGGGCGGTTCTGGCCAAAACGAAGCAGCTCGGGAGGCCGACGCTGACTTAAAATCTGACCAAGAAGACGAGGTCCAAGCGAACGAGACCGAGGGCGCCGCGACCGAAGGTCACAACGGCAGCAAGGATGCTGCGCGCGGTCACGAACGCAAAGTCGATACGTTAGCTGCAGATGATAGCTTGGGCGAAGTGGATAACGCAGAGAACGCGGGCGCAGAGGAAACGAGTAACGCGCGGTCACGAACTCTGCGTTAGGCCTTGTTCTTGCAGGTTCCAAGGCAGAGATAGCCGCGCGAGGGGCCACCTATCGCTGGCGCCGCTGGCGGTAGAGGTCTGCGTTAGGGTGAATACGGTGCGCGCATGACATCGACGCTACGCTGGTACTTTCTGACGCAAAACGCTGA
>SLQV01000093.1 GCA_007131285.1 Myxococcales bacterium | reverse complement strand
TGTTCGAGGCCTGCCGGTTTCGGCGTCGACTCTCTAAGTTGTATGGCTTTCCCGGGCCTAGTGTCGAGTCGCTTTCCCTTTGTGTCTCGGCGTGAGCCAAAGCCTCCGAGGTTCTTCCTCGGGGGCTTTTTTCTGCTCATACCAGGCATGGGAGTGCGATGGCGCAACGCAGGCAACGGTTGATGCGGGCCATCGCTCGCGATATTTCAAGTCACGAGGCACGCCTGGCGATAATCGCGCGAACGCTGAGGATACGGCTTGAGGTGAGGGTGAAGGTAGGGGAGGCTCGACCGGGTGGGTGAACGGCTCATTGAGCACTACAGCGTCCAGCGCGAACTAGGCACCGGTAGTGCAGGCGTTGTCTACCAGGCGTTCGACGAAAAACTGCGACGTACGGTGGTGCTCAAGATGCTCCACAGCGCGACGGCACCAGCGGCAGTGGGCGGTGCCTCGCAGCATGCCCCCAGCGAAGCGTTGCTGCGGGAGGCCCGAATCGCGTCCAGTATCGACCACCCCAACGTCTGCGCCATCTACGAAGTCGGCGAGAGCACCGAAGGCCCCTTCATCGTGATGCAATACGTCTCAGGGCAGACGTTACAGCATCTGATACAAAACCAGGGCGCGCTCGATGTCTTCTTTGCGCTCTCCGTGGGCATTCAGGTCGCGGAAGGCCTGCAGGCAGCGCACGCTCTTGGGATCCTACACCGGGACCTGAAGCCCGCCAATGTGATGGTTGCCGCCTCCGGACTGGCCAAAATTCTCGATTTCGGCCTGGCAAGTCGCCGCAAGGTGGTAGGCGGCCAACTTCAGGCGGAGGCCGATCCGGCGGCAGGGCCTTTCGCCTCCGCGGCCCATCTCGGCACCGCTGCGTACATGGCGCCGGAGCTCTTCGTCACCCTGCGCGCCACCGAGCAAACCGACATCTTCGCCCTCGGCATCATCCTCTACGAGATGGTAACGGGGCGCCACCCCTTCTGGGTCCAGGGACTTGACCAAGTGCAGCTTGAGCAAGCGATTCAGTTCCGCGAGCCCTTCGCTGTGACGAGCTTGCGCGCGTCGCTCGCGCCAAGTCTTGAAGGTGTTATCAAGAAGGCCCTCGCGAAGAATCCGTCGCAGCGCTTCGACTCTGCGCGGGCGATGCGCGAGGCGCTGCGCAATGTGCTGCGCTCACTGCGGGTCGACGCGGGCGACGAAACCGGCGACGAAGAGGAGGACGCCCCGCTGACGTTGCCGCCGACGGAGCGTGCCGAGCCGAGCGAGCGGCGCAACTCCTTCTTTTCGGCGGTAAGTGCGCGCCTGTTTCGACCAGGCCAGCGCCCATTGCCCGCCAATACCCTTGTCGTCGCACCATTGCGCGGGCTCGACGCTAGCAAGAAGGGCCAGCGCTGGGGCCGGGCGTTGGCGGATGCATTCACCGCTCGACTCAGCGCCATGAACGGGCTGGTGGTCAAGGCCAGCGTGGCGCTCAGCGCCGAGCGCGCCGCCGATAAAGATCTCTTCGCAAGCGTCCGCCGCATCGGTTGCGCCCATGTGGTCTTGGGCTCCTATGCGGAGGTGGGCGCGGGCGTGAGCCTAAGCTGGCAGGTGGTTGCGATTGAGAGTCAGCAGGTGCGCCTGGGTGGCACGCTCTTTATCGATTCGATCGACCTTGCGGATGTCGAAGAGCAAGGCGCCGAAGCGTTATTTACGGCGCTCGCAAGTGAGCGCTTTTGGCGCCTTGGCTCGGTGGCCGAGTGGCAAGACTCCTTTCTGGCCGCGCCCTCGGAAGACTACCTCGACGCGCGTGGGCTGCTGACCAAGTTCGCGGTTCGCGGCACCCAGCGCCCAGACCTTGAAGATGCGACGCGCATGCTGGAAGCGCTGTCCCACTCCGAACCGAATTCGGCGCTGGTGCATTCCGCTCTGGGCATTGCGCACTACTATTCGGTGCGCCTCGGATTTGGCGGTCGCCGTGAACTGGAGCGCGGCCAACTGGCCCTTGAGCAGGCGCTCGAACTCGACCCCCAACTGGTCGAAGCGCAGGTCTACCTGACGTATACCTTGCTGTGGCGGGGCAAAAAACACGAAGCGCGCAGCGGCGTGCAGCAACTCTTGAACCACGCGCCTCGCAACGCCGATGCCCACGCGCTTGCGGGGCTTATCTTGCGACTCGACGGCCTCTACGACGAATCGCTCGCGGCTTTTTCCCGCGCGATGGCGCTTAATCCTGCCGACGCGGCCACCCTCTTCAACCATCGCTCGCGGGTGTACCAGTATCTGGGGCGCTTCGACTTAGCACGTCTCGAAGTGCAGCGCGGCATGCGCTTGATGCCTGACCACGTCCTGCTGCGCACCACCCACGCTTTCCTCGACTTCAGCACGGGTCAGCAGCTTGAAGCGGAACGGCAGCTTAAAGCCTTGCTTGAAGTCGATCCGTGCTTGCGCCTAGCGTCGATGATTCTGGCGACCTGCCTTGTGGTGCAAGGCCGCGCCGACGAGGCCAACGCCTACCTCACGCCGGAACTTTTTGCCGTCGCCGAAGCCGACTGCGAAATGGCCTATCGCATGGCTACCTACTACGCCCGCCTCCATGACGGCGATGGTGCGCTTAAGTGGCTGCGCCGTGCCATCTATCTGGGGAACGAGAACTACCCGTGGTTCGCTTCAAACCAAGCCTGGGATGCGCTGCGCCGCAACCGCGAGTTCCAAGAAATCCTCGCCGATCTCAAGGTGGCCCACCGCAACAACCAAGCCGAATGGCGCCGCCTCTTCAGCCGGGGCAAGCCCCCACGCGCCGCTCGCCCCCAACCCGGGCCCGCCAAGACCTAACGCGCCTCTGCCCGCCCTGGTGGTCCCGCGGTCTGAATCCCCCCGGGTTTTCCGGAGGCTGATTGAGTTGGGACTGGCAGTCTATGCTGCCAGTCGTTGCGTTTCATAATATGCCTGTTCGAAGCATTTGGGCGAGACGAAACCGATAGGCCC
>SLQV01000091.1 GCA_007131285.1 Myxococcales bacterium | reverse complement strand
CGCAGTCGTCGCCCATCGACGAGATGGGCTCTTTGCCCGTGCCCGCCATGCAGGCCACCTCTTCCAGCACCGCCTCGCGGTGGTAGCCGTAGGTCGCCAGCAGCGAGAGCGAGGGCGCGGGCGGCGCTTCCGCCTGCGCACGCGGCGCCTCCGCCACGCCCTGGGCCACCCAGCTGCTGTAGGGGTGCTCGCTTGCTAGGCCGGCTACCAGATTCGCACCGTTGTGGAGGGTGCCGGTGGTGATGTCGGCATAGAGCATGTCGCCCGGGCCGATGCGCCCGAGGGCCACCGTCTCTTCCGGCGGCAAGTCAAGCACGCCCGCCTCCGACGCCACCACCCACAGCCCCGCCCGCGTCAGCGCGTAGCGCGCGGGCCGCAGACCGTTGCGGTCGAGGAGGGCGCCCACGATGCGGCCGTCGGTAAACGCGATGCACGCCGGGCCATCCCAAGGCTCGGACACGGACGCGTGATACTGGAAGTAGGCCCGCACTTCCGGCGCAATCTCGGCATTCTTTTCCCAAGCCGGGGGAATCATCAGCGTCAGCGCCTGGGGCAGCGAGCGGCCCGTTCGCATCAAGGCTTCGAGGGCGTTGTCGAAGATGGCGGAGTCGCTCCCTTGCTCATCGACGATGGGCGAAAGCGCCTCGTGCAGTTCGGCGATTTCCGCGCCGGCGCTGCTGTTGGCGAGTAGGGTGGATTCGCGGGCGCGCATCCAGTTGACGTTGCCCTGCAGTGTGTTGATTTCACCGTTGTGCGCGATGAAACGGTAGGGGTGCGCCCGCGGCCAAGACGGCTGCGTATTCGTCGAAAAGCGCTGATGCACGAGCGCCAGCGCCGACGCACATTCCTCGTGCTGCAGGTCCAGGAAAAAAGAACCGAGCTGCCGCGACAAGAGCAAGCCTTTGTAGACCACGGTTAACGTAGACAGCGAGACCACATAGGCCGGCGTACGCGTGGATTGCGCCAGCCGTTCAAAGGCCTTGCGCACGCGGAAGCACCGCGCCTCAAGGTCCGTGTGGCTAGAGCTGAGCAGCACCTGCTCGATGACGGGCAGCGTGGCGCGCGCCGCCGGGCCCGCGACGTCCGCCGCCAGCGGCACATCCCGCCAGCCGAGCACCCGCAGCTCCGCCCGCAACGCCTGCTGTTCAAAGCAGCGGCGCGCGCGTTCCCGCAGGGCGGGCTGAGGCGAAAGAAAGAAGGCGCCCACGGCATAGTTGCCCGGCGCCGGTAGCTCGATGCCCCGTTGACGAAACTCACTACGCAGCAGCGCGTCGGGAATCTGCATGAGCAGTCCACAGCCATCACCACTTTCCGGGTCTTTGCCCGTAGCGCCGCGGTGCGCGAGATTCTCGAGCACGGTCAGCGCCTGCGTCACCAAGCCCCGCGTCGGCTTGCCGCGCAAATCCGCCACAAGCCCAACGCCGCAGGCGTCTCGGTGCCGGCAAGCGAAAGGCGTAGATGCCGTTGTCTTTTCGTCAGGAATGCGTTGCACGCACAGGTCTCTCTCAAAGGGCTGCGCAACCGGCCTAGCAGAGCCTAGCGATAACGCCCCCCCAAGTGAATCCCCCACGCCCAAAAACGCAAGTTTTGGACGCGAGCGCCGCGTGAGGTCGAGCGGGCGCGCGCCTAGCGCCCTGCGAGCGCCTTGATCCGCGCCTCGATTTGGGCCCGGTCTGCCGCTTTGGGCCGCTGCCGAAGATACTCGCGGTACTGGTCGCGCGCGTACTCGTTGTTGCCCATCGCTTCGAAGGTGAGCGCCAGATTGAAGGTAATCTCCGGCGCGGGCGAAAACCTGCCCGCCGCACTAAAGGCCTGCGAAGCTGCCTGGTAGTTTCGCTTGTTGAACATATCGACGCCCGCCAGAAAGAAGCGCCGCGCCTCGGCGGTAAGCTCATCCTTCGAGGGCGGCAGCTCGAAAATCTGCGCCTTGTAGCGCCGGTCAAGGTCCGAAAGGTCGGCAATCCTAGCCTTGATAGCCTTCGCCTCTTTCGTATCCGCCTTACCCGACTTGAGGTAAACCTCGTAGTAGTGCACCGCAGGCCGAGCATCGCTCATGCGGTCGCACACCTTCGCAATATTGTAAGCGATTTCCGGCGACTTAGTGAGCTTGTACGCCCGCAGCATATGCTGCCGCGCCGCATCAAGATTGCCCGCCGCATAAGCCTTCTCGCCCGCCTCAAACGCCTCCCGCGCCTGGCTCAGCGCCGCCCCCGCCTCCGCCCGCACTCCCGGCACCGCGAACGTCATCACCCCCAGCGCCGCTGCCAACGCCAAACCCGCAGCACCGACTGCAGCACCCCGCAGCCAACCCAACAAAGCAAATGTGCGCAAAGAGTTCATAATCTGGTCCGGTGTAAGCAACGAAAACGCGACGCCAACAAAACCTCGCATCTATATTTAACGGAACATTGCGCCCGCGATTCAATCAATTCTTTCAGGTCGACCGACTTCCACGATTCGCGCCGACCGAGCCACACAATCCTCCTCCACGAGTAAGGACGGCAACGTCCCGTTGCTGCGAATGCAAGTGGCCAAGACACCTGCTTGATCCCCTAGAGACCGCCTTCAGTGGGAGTTGGCTTCGCGCTCGTACAGATGGGGCGGACGAAAGGCAAAACATGCAGAATGTAAAGTGCCTGATGAAAAGCCAGTTCTGCCGCTTGCATGCCTCCCCGTGACCCAGCATGCCGCGCCTTCGTGGTCAGGTGGTTGAAGCTCTTGAGTGTCTTCTCAATGCTTTTCAGTGTGGCCTCCCCGGCCAGCGCGTCGAGGCCCGTTGGGTCCCAAGGGAGGTGAACGCGAACCCGTGCCGTGTCAGTTGGAAACGCACGACCAATCATTTTTCCAAGCGAATGAAGATCCTTCTCCGCCGCGGAGAGCTGTTGAACCACGGGTTTGACTACGGCCTCCATGCACTTGCTCAGGGCAATCCCTCCCGTTTCGCCGTTTGGGTTACGCCCGTAAAT
>SLQV01000050.1 GCA_007131285.1 Myxococcales bacterium | reverse complement strand
GCGCTGCCACAACCTAAACGCCTTCAATCGCCACGAAAGAAGCCACTCCGGCTCGCCTTTCTTGGAAGAAATGAAGCGAACCGTATCCTCGTTAAGACCCGGCTCGAGCGCCTCCGCCTCGATGTCGCTGCTAAAGCCGGGCGCGTAAGCACGCGCCAGCGCGTCTGTAATGACTTCTGTTTGCATTCCGAAACCTTCGCTCCGCTCCATTTCAGACGAGTATCGACCGGAAGCCCCCAAGGACCTCCTTCTCAAGACGAGAGCTGATTGCTCCGCCTAAACACCTTGCCCGCGGATGATGCCTGCTCAGCCTTCACCTGACCGGCGGTGAACTGTTCATCTACAAAACCGAGCGGCACTGCCTCAGGCGCAGCGGCCTGCCCGAGACCAGACAGTGCATCGCCAGCGTTGTCACGTGCACCGTTCTTGAGCCGCACCTGCACGACCGGCGAAGACGCTGCCCCTAGCTCGGCTAGCGTCACCGCTTCGAGTGCTGCAACTAAAGCAGCGTTTATCTGCTCCCACTTCGCCGCTAGGCCGCAGCGATGCAGTCGAGCACAAGCCGGTTCCGCGCGATTCTCGCCGCAATTTACCAAGGACACCGGCCCTTCCGTGATTTCAAGTACCTGCGCCACCGTCACCTGACTTGGATCGACTCGAAGTCGATAGCCCCCATGCACGCCACGGCGAGCCTCAACCCAGCCTTGCCCTGCGAAACGCTTGAGCAACTTAGCTACTGTCGGTGTAGGCAACCCGCTTCGCCGTGCGAGCGCTGATGCACTCTGGGGCTCGTGTGCCTCCGTAAGCTCGGAAAGCACCACCAACGCGTAATCAGATAGCCGTGACACTCGCAACATAATACAGAACCAAACTAGTCCTAGTTAGTTATGAAAGCACCGGCTCCCCCTGTCAACCCACCTTGCGTCGCGATGCGCTCGCCAAGGCGCTCATCCACCACGCACACGCTTCAATGCAAAGCACGGGCGGTCCGCAACTTGGAAGGCACACCAAGGTAAGCGCGCCTAAGGCGTCCGCGAGAAAGCCGAGGTGCAACGCGTTCGTCGCTGTACCCTATCCAGCTACTGCTTCGACGAAGGGTGACCCGCGCGGCGCCGCGCACGTGTTTACTTGAGATCGAAGGAGGTGCCGCAACCGCAGGCGTCCGCGGCACGAGGATGCTTAAAGCGGAAGCCGTAACTCATAAGGTGGGTCTCCCAAGCTAACGTGGCGCCGCGCAGCACTTCCATGCTCTTGGTGTCCACAACCACCCTAAGTCCCTCGAGATCGAAAACCTCGTCGCGGCCCGCGCGAACTTTATGCGTGACGTCGATCACGTAGGCGTAGCCCGCGCAACCACCACCTTTGACGCCAAGACGAAGCATTACGCTGGTTGCTTCCGCACGCACCACACCCTGACCACCTTGAGTGGTGGACGCGCTACGCCCAGAGCTTTTGTCGTAATCAACTAAGCGCTTGCGGGCTTGGGCGTGCGCTTCTGGTGTGATGGTAATCCCGAAGTGAAAACCCGTCTCTTCGCGCTGAACGGGCGTAATGGCAAATTGCGCGGCGCGGCTCGATTCAGTCGCATCCGTACCTGCGGTGACCGGCTGCGGGGATTTTACCTGTAACTGTTGGGTCATGAGCTTATTCTCTCTGTCGGTAGACATCGCGATCCCTAAGGGGCCTGATGATACGTCCGCCGAGCGGCAAGCCTGGTTCGGACGTGAGCTGAACTTCCTTCCAGCACGGGCCGACAACGCGAAAGCAACTGCTGCCCTAACAAGGCAACTAGTATAGAGTGCCACGAGCGAGTGCCGAAAGCACCTCGACGGCCCGGCCAACGTCCGCCTCCGTGTTTCCGCGTCCAAGTCCAAAGCGCAGGGCACTAGAGGACCGTTCGGAGTTCACGCTCATCGCGCGCAACACATGCGAGCCTGCGTTGCGCGAGCAGGCGGCGGCGGAGGTTACCGCAACGCGCGCCACGTCAAGCGCCACTAAGGATTGTGCGCTTGGAATCCCCAACAAGGACACGTTAAGGTTGCCTGGGTGTCGCATGGGTCCGAAGGGCGGTCCATTGAGAACCACCCGATCACTGCCAAGCGCGGAGCGAAGCTGCCCAAGCAGTTCACGGCGCAGCGCGTCGAGACGCACCGCTTCGTCCGCGCCTGACGTCTCGAGAATGCCCAAGGCGATATCGAGTCCCATCACACCGTAGAGATTCGGCGTGCCTTTCACTAAAAGATCTGCGGCAAACTCAGGCCCGAGATGCACCGCTCCACCGCGAAGGTCCTGGGCGGGGCAGCGCGCATAGAGCGCAGCCACTCCCGTAGGACCGTAGACTTTATGCCCGGATAAGGTCACAAAGCTCGCTCCCATCGCATCCGCAGCGATATCGATATAGCCGAGGCCCTGACACGCATCGATGTGCAGAAGCACCGGGGCAGGCCATTCCGCGAGCGCCTCGCGGAAACGTGTCACCTGCGCGAGCTCAGCTGCGCCAACCTCGGAGTTAGTTAACGAAAGCGTCAGTATGAGTGGACGGCCACCGTCCACGTGCGCGCTGCAGAATGGCACGCCGGACGTTGCCTCGAGCGGCTCGGGCAACCCCTCACTGTTCACCGCCAGGCGTGCGCCCGCCTCGATTGAATCGATCGCGTTTAAAACAGCCCGGTGCGAGCTTGCCGGCGCAAGTGCCGCGATATCAGGCAGCCACCGGCGCAGGCACTGGTGCAGCTGTCGAATCGCCTCGCTTGCGGACCCAAAAAAAAGCACGCGACCGCTCGCCTGGCCACCGACTAGCTGACAAATACGCTGGGAGGCTCTGCCGATTAAACGACGGCTCCGACGCGCCGCATAGTGGCTCGCATCTGGGTGGCCAAGAGACTCAGGTTCTTGCGACCAACCAGCCGTGACACGCGGGTCAAGTGGCGTCGTTGCGTGGTGGTCCAAGTAGACCTCGCGCACGCCGCATGCTGGCTCCGACTCCGGCCCTACCCCCATTTCAATCAGCTCCCAGCTAACGCACACCAAGCTTCAAACAAGGGAGCAAGTCCTCACGGGAGCTCCTTTTTGAGACGCTTAGAACCTAGGCGGCCAAGCGGCTAACTTGCTCACTTAGTCGCGACACCACGCGGGAGGCGGTCTTACGGTGCAAAACCCCTTTTGAAGCAGCGGAGTGCAACTTGGACACAGCTGCGCGCAACGCGGTCTGCGCCTCCGGCGCTGTGCCCGCGGCGATGCTCTGACGAACACGCTTGACGTAAGTACGGAGCGTGGTCCGGATGTGCTTATTGCGCGCCGTACGCTTGAGAGTTTGCCGGATTCGCTTCTTCGCTGATGCGTGACTCGCCATAATCTATCTCATTCCACAAAGCTTATCTCGTGACCCAGGGCGTATCTGGGTCATTCCCCGCCGGCACGCCCTAATATCGCTCGGACCTTTGCTCCGGTCGCGGCCGCGGACTCTAGCAGTGGCCGCGCCGGATGCAATCGACACGACTATGAAGGTTGTTGCAAGCCATCGAGCATGCCTCGATGCACGGTATAATCCGTCCGGCAGTAGTCGCACGTCAGGGTAAGCGCGCCGGTATCGCTGAAGAGCTCGTGCAGTTCGGCGCGCGGGAGTGCGCTGAGGCTCAGCAACATACGAGCCTCGCTACAGCGACAACCCCAACGGAGAGAACCATGCTCGGTAACGGTAAAAGGCATCCCGTAGAGCAGCTCTTCGAGCATGCGTCCCGGCACCCCCTGAGGTCCATACTCGCCGTCAAGTATCACTTCGTCGGGCGCGACTCTATCGGCCGCACCCGGCCAGAACGTGCCGACTCGCGGAAATTCACTCAGCCGCGCGGTCATGATGGCTAAAGTGGACTCGGAGAGCTCGGGCAGAAGTTGCACGAGATAGCCGCCAGCGCGCAATACCTGCGCGCTTGTTGGGTCAATCTCGCACGCAACATCCACAGCGCTGGCAACCTGCTCACTCCGCAACATGTAGCCAACCAGAGCCTCAGCAATATCCGGACGTTCGAGGTCGATAACGCCCCGGTGCATGTGGCCCGTCGGCAATGTGCGCTCTGCTTCGAAAAACCACGCACTTCCCGAAGGATGCGTGTCCGGAGCTAGCGCCAACCCTCTGCCCGTACCATCCGGCTGGGATTCCGCGACCAAGCGAACTCCCTGTTCGCCCTGACGTAGCAGTAGCTGCACCCGTTCCTTGGGCGACATCGTTTCCCGAACAAGGGCCGCACCCACGATGAGTTCGCCTAGGGCCCGAGCGTGGACTCCCGTTAATGCCTGTCGACGCACAACCTCTGCAACGGTTTGGGTCAGGTCGATACAGATCACGCGAAAACCGCCATCGTCCGTAAGCGCACGAACCACCGCGTCCCCTCCGGTTAACTCCTGGTGGCTGTGGCCGAGCGCGGCCTCGCCTTCTGCTGGACTAAGCAATGCTGACGGTCGAGAAATGGATGAAGACGACATAAGAAACCGGCCGCAGTTTAGCAGCATATGTGAGATGTGCGCCCGGGAGAGCCTCAGCCCTGCCGCGATTGAGGCCCAAACGACACCATGAAGTTCTTATTGAAGCACTTATTTATCCACTTGTCACCGGAGCCCCTTTGCCCAGGCCCTTCCTGCTCGGGAAAAGCGAGCGCAGTAACAGCGGTAGATAGATCAGTGTCGCGCACAAACAGGTGAAGACGGTCACGCCGACAAGCTCGCCAAACTCACGAATCGGTGGGAAGGCGCTGAAAATCAGCACCCCAAATCCTAATGCAAGCGCAAGACTCGCTACGGTTACTGCGTAACCGGCGCGTGCGGCAGCCAGCACGAGCAGGCGCGACGAAAGGCGCGCCCGCGCCTTCATGTGCGGCGCGATAAACGCGAGCAAGTGAATGCTCGCATCGACGGCTAAGCCAAAGCTTAGCGTGAAAATCATCGCGGTTGCGGCACTTAGCTGCATCTCTCGTAGCCCCATGTAACCGACGGCGACGACCAATGGCGCCAGACTCGTGGGCAGAGCCACCAGCGCCAGGCGCATCGAGCCCAGCGCCATCCGCAACAGCACTAAGATGGCCAGTAACGCGAGACCTAAACTGAGCGAAAGATCACCCACCAACGTTCCAAGTGCCGAGGCGGCACTCGCGCCGCTGCCAAAAAGTGTAACTTCGAGGTTCGCTTCGAGCGCGCTAGAGAGCTGCTCTTCGAGAGCGCGGCCGAGCGACGGTAGCTGCGACACCGCCGACGAAGCCAGTCCGATTTCTACAAGCAGCGTGTCTCCAGCCAGACTGATGCCGACCCGCGCGGGCTTCTGAGCCCTAATTACGCTCACCAACGCGCGCACCGCTTCCGGACTGAGCGTTTCGAGCCCCCCCGGGCCACCAGGCGATAGCCTGCGCAGTGCCTGGGCAAGCAGCGGCGTGGGCGCCTCCACGAAGCGTACTCCGGCTTCTGTGCCCAACGCGGCTGACAGGACCGCATCAAGCCCCTGCAGATTGGCCGATTGGTACCAGAATCCTTCCGACGCTCGGATCGAGAACGTGGCTTGTTCTAAACCGATAAGCTTGTCGTCAATTACGCGTGCGGCCTGGTAGGTAGGCGAGGCGGGGTCGAGGTGGGCCAGAGGCGAGGTCGTGCGCTCCACTGAAAGGGCCGCGGGGATCGCGACGCATGCCGCGAGACCGCCAATCAGCACCAGACGTACCGGGTGGAGGAGCACCCATTGGGTGAGCTGAGCGAGCCAGCGGCGTACCTGACGGCCCGTGCGTCGAGCGGCCAGTTTGCCGAGCGCCCAGCGCGGCAGCAGCGCCAAAACAGCGGGTACAAGCGTCACCGAAGCCAAAAAGGCCAGCCCCACGCCGAGCGCTCCAGCAAGCCCAAAGCCCCGGATGACGTCATTGCGTGTGACGCACAATGCTAGCAAGCCCGCCATCGTCGTGGCGGACGTCAGCAGGCAAGGCCGCAGTAGACGCCGCGCGGATTCGAAGGCGGCTGCGCCCCGGTCCCAACGCCGGCTCATGAGGCTTTGGCAGTGCAGCACGATATGCACACCATCGCTCAAACCGATCACGACAATGAGCGCGGGCAAGACACTCGTTAGAACCGTTAAACTAAGGCCAAACCAGCCCATAAGACCGAAAGTAGCAAGGCCTGCCAGCGCTACCGCAAGCAGCGCGACAAGCGTTGGGACCACCGCACGAAAAGCGAGCGCCATGATCAGCGCCGACATCAGAACGGTTAACGGCAGCAACGTGGTCTGGTCCTGCTCCATCGCGAGAACAATTTCCGTCCGCAGCGGCAATAGTCCGGACATGCGCACATCTGCCCCTTCGGGGCGCGGAACCGCGCGTATTGTCTCTTCGAGACTCGCGATCAAAGCAGCGCGCGCGGGCAACTCGGTGGGCAACTCGTGTAAAAACAATGCAATAGGCACCGCTGTCCCGTCATCACTGATAAGTCGCTGATCGAAGCCAGCGCCCCGAACGAAAAAGGCTGCCATCTCCGCCGGATCAGCGACGGGTGAACGTTCGTTCGAGCTAAACTCCGGCAGGCTAGCGAGGCCGTACTCGAAATGGTCTCCGGCGAGGCGCACGAAGCTATCGAGCGAGCGTACGAGGTCGTCGGGCATCCCACCCGTTCTGGGAACGCGTTTGTCGTCAGGACCCCCTGGCACGCCCCTATCCGATGGCGAGTCCGAGGGTTTCGTCGCCTCTTCCTCAAGCATAGCGTCGTTGGCTAGAGCCCCCTCCTCGCTAGAAACGGAGTTCCAATCGCGGTCTGCGAGCGCTTCCAACGCATCGAGATCGGGGCCATCAGGCGCTACGACATCTGACTCATTCCCCTTCGCTCCGCGCTCGACAGCATCAACCCAAGCAAGACGTGGCAACGTCACAACACTGTCAACGGAGTGTACCTCTGAGCGCGCTGCGAGTTCCTGCGTCAGTGCCTGCAAATAAGCGAGACCGGGCGTGGTTTTCAGCGTGCGTCCAGTCACCAGTACAACAAGTTCAGGACGCCGGTCTGGCCAATACGAGGTGGCAGATGCGGCAGCCGTCGCCGCCGCATCCGATGCCACAAAGAGGCGTTCAGGCGTGGGGTCAAGCTGCAAACGCGCAAGCCCTGGGATAGACGCCGCTAGCAAGAGTGCCCAAGCGCCAAGGGCAAACCACGCCCACTGACGTGGCCGTCCCGACGATGGCCGCGACGCTCGATCAAGGTTGGTTTGCGCTCGTGACCTCACGCCAAGCGCCATGGCTGCAACCGGCGCTCACTGCAAGGCGAGACGTCGCCAAGCATGCGAGAAACTTGCATGGTAGCGTGCCGCCGCATTATGAGTTCAGGCCGACAGATCCGCGGGCGCGCCGCGCGCTTTGCCGGCGGCACGCTTATATCCCGCGTGACAGGTGCCGCACGCGACGTCGTCCTAGCGTCCTGTTTGCCGACGTGGATCTTCGATGTATTCATTGTCGCGTTCACCATACCCAACACGCTGCGGACGCTCATTGCCGAGGGCGCGACTTCCAGCGCCATTGTACCGCTTTACTCAGCCATCGACCCGGGTGACCGAGCTGCGCGCGCAGACTTTCTGCGCCGTGCACTTGGTTTTGTGGTCAGCATCGCTGCACTGGGAAGCCTCTTACTCCTCTTCGGCGCGGGGCTTCTAGTCAATCTCTATGCGCCTGGGATCGGGGACGCATCTAGCCAGCAAGCAATTGTCTTCGTCCGCGCGTTTGGCCCTTATGTGGTCCTTCTGGCCTGGACCGCGGCCCTGCAAGGCGTGCTCACTGCGGAGCACCGCATGGGCCTCGTCGGCGCTCTGCCGGGGCTACTGAACCTTGGACTGATCGCTGGCGCCGTGGCTAGTTTAAGTCCGGAGCTGAGCGCCAGCTGGACCCTTACGTCGGGGCTCTACAGCGCCGCGCTATTGCAGCTCATCGCTTCGGCACGCGCACTCAGGCACCTCGGCAAATCGCTTTGGCCCAAGCTCGGTCGATGGGACGCGCTCAGCGCGCAGATGCTCGGTCTACTGGGCCCTACGCTTTTACTGAGTGCGGTCTACCAGGCCCAGGTTCTCCTAAGCCGCGCCTACGCCTCTTATGCTGGGATCGGCGCACAAACATATCTCTACCTCGGGCAGCGACTGGTTGAAGTTCCCTTGGCACTCGTAGCCGTCTCGCTCTCCACCGCGCTCCTGCCGGAACTTAGCAAAAACGCTGCTGCCTCGGTGCGCACCTCGAACTCACGCGCTCTCCAGGCACAACATGCGCTGGAGGATGCGGCTGCAACCAGAACGGCCGCGACTCCCGGCGGCCAAGCGAAACCTCATCTTCTGGGATCGTCGCTGCGGGGTGGGCTCTTCCTCGTCTGGCCCGTCGTGCTGGTATTGTGTCTGTGCGGCTACGATATTGCGGATCTGCTCTTCGGCCGGGGTGAGTTTAGCGCCGAAGATAGCGCCGCCACGGCTGCTTCGTTGCGTATCCAAGCCCTCGGGCTCTTGCCTGCTTTCTTCGCCAGGCTACTCGCGCCGGTCTTCTACGCGAACAAGCGACCGAGCTTGTTGGCATACGCTACCGTATTGCAGCTCGTCGCCTACGCCGCGTGTGGCGCACCGTTGCTCCGCAGCCATGGTCACGTGGGTCTTGCGCTGGCATCAACGCTCGCCTTGCTCATCTATGCCGCAACGCTTGCAGCTATCGCCTGCCGTCTCGACAAGACTCTCGCCGCTTCGCTCCGCGCCCAAGTCCTGCCGTTACTGAAACAGGTTTCCGCACTATCTATTGCGGCGGGCATGACGCTGCTTGCGCTGCCCTACCTCACCACTCTGCCAGGCTGGGCACGATTGGGAGCCATCTGCGTTGGCGCCGGCAGCAGTTATCTCGCTATCGTCGTCGTTCTTGACGCGGAGCTGCGCGCGGCGCTTCAACGCCTGCTCGCACGCGTCCTAGTGAGCAGCTAGCTGCTGTGGCTTTCGGCGAAAGAGAGAACGGCGCGCAAGCGTTCGGGGCGCAATGACCACAAGACAATCGCGTGCCCGAGACCCTCAACCAGACCGGTGCACTTTCCCGTACTAAGCTGCGACTTATGGTCAAGGAGAGCACACCGCCCAAGCGCAACCTCGCTGCCGAACCAGCGGTCTCGAAGCAGCACAGCGCCCGCGAGCCCAAGCCGCCAGCATCTCAGGCAAGAGACCTAAACGTTGCGGACAGCCGCTTCGTAATTTCAGCCACCAACAACGCTGGACTCGTCTCACTGGAAGCATGGCCGCAGATAGCTGTCGCGGGCGCATCTAACGTGGGCAAGTCGTCGCTGTTGAATGCGCTATTGGGGCGAAAAGGCCTGGTTCGCACCAGCAAGTCGCCTGGATGTACACGCCTACTCAACGTTTTTGGCGTCAGCTTTGGCACGCAGCCGCTCTACTTTGTCGACCTCCCGGGCTATGGCTACGCCGCGCGCTCGAAAAGCGAACGCCGAGAGTGGGGAGAATCCATCGACAGCTACCTTTCGGAGAGCCCAGAGCTCGCCCTAGTCCTGATACTCATCGACAGTCGTCGCGGTATCGGACCCTTCGAGGATCAGCTCATCGACTGGCTCCAGACCCAAGCCCGCAGCATGGAGATTGTCGTCACGAAACTCGATAAGCTCCCAAAAGCTAGACAAAAACCAACAACAGCCGCGTTAAAAAAAGAGCTTAAAGCCCGCGCCGAGCCCATGGCTCTGAGCCCCATACCTCTGGTTGGCACCTCTAGCGCAACGGGTGAAGGCATTCCCAACCTCCGCAGTCGCTGCCTGCGCGCCGCCCTCACCCATCTCACCACGCCTCCGAGTTCAGGGGTGGTTACTGCGACAGAAGCACACGCTTAGTACGCATCAGCTTAAGGTTGAGCCGCTACAGCCCTGTGTTCGCTGCTATGTTCGCCGCGCGCCTTCAATCGTTCACGCATGAAGGCCGGGGTCGCGGCCCACCGGGACGCGCGCCCACCGCGCGCCCTCTCCCGGCCGCCGCCGGGCTCAATCTCTTCCTTCACCGTATTAGCCTCTCAGGGAAGGGTCGCGGCGAAACTCGCGGCATTGGGGAGAGCCAGGGGCGAACTCACGACAAGTGGTGCCTCGGTCAGCGTAGATGGCGCAGGCGTTGTGCGATGCGGGGGTGCCTAGGTGGACGCAGGCCCCGCTAGACGTGGTCGCAAAGGCGCGTTCGCCAAAGTGCCCCGGCTGGGTGGCGGCTACCAGGTCGTCGCGGCCTAGCCTGTGCCAGCGCTGAAGATCCGCCACGGGCACCAAGATCCGCCCATCGTGTCCGGTTCGGCAGCATGCGCCGCAGCTTAGGCAGTCAAATACTTCCTCCGGCTGATCCATTAACCCGCCTCATGCTCCGCCGAATGAACACGGAGGCTCACGAGACTTGAATGCTGCGAAGCATGCCGCTCATCGCCGCATGCTGCAGTCAACGGCGACACCCGGGCTGCCTGCTGTACCTCTACATGCGCGTCGCAAAAGGTCCTAAATAAACCTTGTTCAGACATGGCTAACTGAGCAGCTCGTTGACTTCCGCTTCGGTTAGGCCCTTCAACGAGGAGCCTTCTGTGCTCATCACCTTGGAGACGAGGTCGCGCTTCTTTTCGCTGAGATTGAGGATTTTCTCTTCGACCGTGCCTTCGGCGATCAAACGATAGACCGACACGACCTTGTTTTGCCCAATGCGGTGAGCGCGGTCGGTTGCCTGATCCTCAACAGCGGGGTTCCACCACGGGTCGTAGTGCACAACGGTATCCGCACCTGTCAGATTTAGCCCCGTACCTCCCGCTTTGAGCGAGATAAAGAAAAGAGGGAAGCTTTCGTCGCTGTTAAACTGATCGACGAGCTCCCCGCGATTCTTCACCGATCCGTCGAGGTAAAGGTAAGGCCAGGCCTGCTCGTCGGCGACTTCGCGCAGCAGTGTCAGCATCGATACGAACTGGGAAAATACCAATACACGGTGACCACCCGCTACCGCTTCAGTCATCAGTTCGCGGAAGGCCTGTACCTTTCCGCTTTCTCGCTCACCCCATGTTCCCTCGATCTTGGTAAGCCGTGGGTCACACGCCACCTGACGTAAGCGCGTGAGTGCGGTGAGAATTTGAATTTGCGACTTAGCGATGCTTGTCCGCTCCACCTCATCCATGACCGTCTGCCGCACTTCCCGAAGTATTTGCGAGTAGAGCGCCCGCTGCTCTTCCGCCATCGGAACCACAATGTCCTGAATGATCTTGGGTGGCAGATCCTGGGCCACTTCGCTCTTGAGGCGTCGCAGCACAAAAGGCTTTACCGCCGCACGCAAACGCTCCGCAGGCTCGGCCTCTCCACGGTCAATGGGCCGAGCAAACCGTTCTTCAAAGTTACGAAGCGAGCCCAAACTACCCGGCGAAATGAAGTCAAAAATGCTCCATACCTCGCTCAATCTGTTTTCGATAGGCGTTCCCGTTAGCGCAAGCCGACGGTCTGAGCGGAGACGCTTCGCAACCTTGGCCGTCGCACTCATCGGATTTTTGATGTACTGCGCCTCGTCGAGAATGACGTAGCCAAAATCAAGCTCACTGAGCAGATCCTCATCCCGCCGTAGTAAGGCGTAGCTGGTGAGCAGCACATCACATGCCTCAAGCTTACTCTGTTGACCGTGGCGAGCGGCCCCTTGCCAGACCAATGTGCTGAGTGATGGCGCGAAGCGCTTGATCTC